>CAYVXB010000129.1:0-5521 GCA_964454275.1 uncultured Chitinophagaceae bacterium
CTATATAAATTCAAGAGAAAAATATTGGTCCAATTCATAAATCACTTTCGTATAACTTGGGTTCTTTGTAAGCCTCTTTGTTTTTAATGATGTGGTATGCAGCAATAATTATTTTGTGGCCTACTGCCACTAATGCTTTCTTTTTACCACGCCTTGCCACAAGGCTTTCAAACTTGCGTTTTAAATAACTGTCTTTGGTTCTACTTGCACCCCAGCCACATTCTACTAAAGTTGATTGGAGGTATTTGTTGCCATGGATGGTTCTTGTACTTTTTTTTTACCTCCACTTTCATTATTGCCTGGGCTCATACCTGCCCAACTGCTTAAATGGTGTTCGGTGGCAAACACTTCCATATCACCACCTACTTCGCTTAAAATACTTATGGCGCTTTGTTTACCTACGCCTGGAATAGTTTGTAATAATTCTATCTCCACCGCATAATCTTTTGAGGCTTCGTCTATTTGTGCATCTAATGTGGTGATAAGATTTTCCTTATCGGTTATGCTTTGCTTTAATAGCTTTAACATAAACTGGTGATGCCTGGTGATACGTCCTTCTAAAGATTTTTTTAAAGTCGCTTTGCTGGCTTTCATCTTGCCATGATAATGTTTTAATAATTCATCTGGATTATGTTTGCCATCAATAATATCGGCAATTATTTTACTACCTACTGCACCATCTACATTACTTAATACACTACTTAATTTTATGTTGGCATCTTCTAAAATTTTTATTACCCTGTTTTTTTCACTTGCCATATCGGATACTATTTTCTTTTTGTATCGTACTAAATCTCGTAGTTCCCTGATATCTTGCTTAGGGATAAAACTTGCTTTTAATAAACCACTTAACAATAATTTACTTAGCCAAGCACTGTCTTTTTTATCTGTTTTATGCCTTGGCACATTTTTTACATGGTGGGCATTTACCAAGATGATTTCAAAATCTTCTTCTAAAATATTGAACACAGGTTTCCAGTATACTCCTGTGCTTTCCATCGCTACATGCGTAACGCCTTCACTTTTGCACCAATCTCTTAACACTGTCAAAGAACTCGTATATCCTTCAAAATTTCTTGTTTCATATTCTTCGTTACTCTTTCGTATGGTGGCTACCATTAAATTTTGATGAACATCTATACCGCAACCAATTTGTACTATTTGTGGAAACTTAATTGTTGTTGATTCCATTGTTGTCAATTTTAGTGTGCTAAGTTAATATTCATTCTCGGTTGGTGGGCAAAGTTTGCTCATGGATATTTCATATATTTTTTTAAGTAGATATTTTTTATGAATGAACTGCTTTTGATAGGGATGTTTTAACTACATCAGGTAAAAACTGACTCACATTACCTCCATTGCGAAGCACATCCCTTACCAATGTTGATGCTACTGATGTATATTTTGGTAAGCAAGTGAGAAAAATAGTTTCAATATCATTATCCAAACTGCGGTTCATATCTGCAATAGCTTTTTCATATTCAAAATCGCTTACATAGCGAATGCCTCGTAAAATATATTTTGCACCCAGCTTTTTACAGCAATCAACCGTTAATCCATCGTACACTATTGCTTCTACTTTTGCATTGTCTTTATAGATTTGCTGTATCCAATCAACACGTTGCTCGCTACTAAACATGGATAGTTTATTAGCGTTTGTACCAATTCCAATAATTAATTTATCAAAAAGATTTAAAGATCGGTTAATAATATCAACATGACCCAAAGTGATGGGATCAAATGTTCCAGGAAAAAGGCAAATACGAGACATAATGTTTTAAAATATAAATGTGTTCTAATGCTTTAGTCGATTTAAAAAATTAATATCAACCGAATGCGTATTTCTATACAGCATTACAATAATAGCCAACCCCACACTTACTTCTGCGGCAGCTACTACCATTATAAAAAATACAAATAACTGCCCATCGGTACCTACTGTACTGGCTTGGTTTGCGGCGTATGCTATACCATGGTGCATTTTAGAAAAAGCTACTAATAGTAGGTTTACTGCATTGAGCATTATTTCAATACACATAAAAACAACAATGGCATTACGGCGAGTAAGCACGCCTATAATACCTATACAGAATAAGCTTAAGGAAAGAATAATATAATGATCGATAAGCATAGAAAATATATGGATGGTTACTGCATTTGTACTAATTTAATATCTGTAATCCAATATGCAGTATTGGAATGTTGAAAATTAAACCGTAGAGGGATAAAAATATTATTTTTTATAGCAAAAAACTCGGTTTTACGAGGTGGTGGATATGGGTAAGCAACAGCTAAAGCACTGCCATACTGATTTACACTCATGCATGTACTATAACCACGTGTTACATCTGCAGAAAGAGGGATAGCCGTTTTGCTTATTAATTGGCCTTGAGGATTAATGGTGTATATCTGGCGGCTATAAGATTTCATCTGCGCTAATGCATGTATATTACCATTATTATCAACTTCTATATCTAAAAATTCCTCAATATCATTTACAGGGAAGGTTAAAGGAAGCCTGCCTACCCTAGTCCAAATGCAAGGATTGAGCACGCTATTATTGTTAATGCTTAAGTTGCAAAGGCCTATTGCATATATATTATTACCAGAACTGGCACAGCTTCGAACAGAACCACCTGTATAATTAGGTGCATTTTCTGGAGTGGTTGTGGTTATGTTGTTTTGTGCATCTATTTCCCAAAAAACAGGAGACCATATATTTTGTTTTTTTATGGTTGAAAAATTAGAATACATGCCGGACAAGAGTATAGTATTGTCAGACGCAGTTATACTAAAGTCCAGATAATAGGGGGAGTCGCTTCCATCCCAATTTTTAGGATAAGGTAATGTAATGATTTGTGCCTTACCATTATTTATTTTCCATACAATGGATTTATTATCTATAATGCCTGGTATGTATATGTTGTTATGGGCAATAGCAATCCCTACAGTTTCTATAAACCAACTAGGTTTATACTTTCCGCCATTAGTAGGCAGGTCATATCTTTTACCATCTAACCAATAACAAGGCATTGCATCATACAAACTATTATCTGGCGTATAACAACCAGCTACTACTACTTGATTATTATATACAGCAATACCTTGTGTAAACGTTTGCTGATTAGCCATTGCTTCTAAAGGGTATAGGGTAGAATCTATCCAATATACACTTTTATATATTCTAGCTGCTGTAACTGTAACATCTTGGGCATAAGCTGTTGTTAATACTCTTACTGTTAGTGGCCGTACAGGCGGAGTTGGAGGCTTTTCAAAAGAATACTCTTTACGGCAAGCCAACAACAGCAAGCACATTGCTAACGGTATATTTTTAATGTGTAACATGTTGACTATTTTAAAACTAAATTGCATGATGAATATTACTGCATACCTCATTAACCAATTACGCTCTCTTTCCCAACACCACAGTACCAATCATAGCACTTAAAAATAGAATACTGCTTATTTCAAAAGGCACTACATAATCTTTAAACAGTACTTGGCCTAAGTTATGGATTAACCCTATATCACCTTGCACTAATTGTGCAGTTTTTGTTTTCAACTCTGTATCCTTCAATACGGCTATAAATACTAATAACAGGCTTCCTCCGGCTATAGTGCCAGCTAATTTAAGCCACTTATTTTTACGAGGTTCTGCTTCCACATTCAAATTCATCAACATAATTACAAATAGAAATAATACCATTATGGCGCCTGCATATACTATAATATTTACAACAGCTAAAAATTGTGCATTTAATAGTATATAATGACCCTATATAGCAAAAAAAGTAACAATAAGATAAAGTATGCTATATATGGGATTTTTAGATACAATAACCATTGCAGCACTACCCAAAGTGAGGATAGAAAGAAACCAAAACAGTATTTGTGAAATAGGCATGTGGGTCAAGTAAAAATTTAAAATTAGAAAGCCAAAAGATTTACGACTTTTGTTATACTAAATACCGAGTGTGTAAAGATAGAAGCCAATATTGAAACCACAAAAAGCTTTGTAAATACATTAGCACATTTTCACATTCGTAATACGCACATTAAATTATGAATACAAAAAAAACAATACTTATTGTTATGGATGGATGGGGCTTAGGACAAGTACCCGAAGCAGATGCCATACAACATGCCCAAACTCCTTTTATTTCTTCCTTATATAAAAAATACTCCAACAGCACACTGGTAACTTGTGGGCAAGCAGTAGGCTTGCCCGATGGACAAATGGGCAATTCAGAAGTAGGCCATTTAAATTTAGGTGCAGGGCGTATTGTATACCAAGAACTGGAACGTATTAACGTAGCTATTCGCAATAAGGAATTGGCTAAAAATGAAGTACTGCAGGAAACCATTGCATATGCGAAAACGCATAACAAACCATTACATATAATGGGCTTATTAAGCGATGGAGGTGTTCATTCCCATATCAATCATTTAAAAGCATTAATTGATATGTGCCAACAACAAGGGTTACAAGAAGTATATATACATGCTTTTACCGATGGTAGAGATACAGATCCTAAAAGTGGCATTCATTTTTTAAAAGATATAGAAGCGTATACCCAACAACATGTTGGGCAAATAGCTACAGTTGTTGGGCGTTACTATGCCATGGATAGAGACACCCGCTGGGAACGCATTAAAATAGCTTACAATGCTTTAGTAAATGGTGTTGGGCAAACATCGGATGATATACTAATGTCCATCCAAACCTCTTATGATGCGGGCATTACAGATGAATTCATCAAACCCATCATCAATAAAAAAATAGTATCTAAAGGATTAATAAAAGAAGAAGATGCAGTAATTTGTTTCAACTTTCGTACCGATCGTTGTAGGGAAATTACGCAAGCACTTACACAACAAGATTTTGCAGCATATAACATGTATAAAAAAGAATTGTATTACACTACTTTAACGGAATACGATCATAGTTTTAAAAATATACATATCGTTTTTAAAAATGATAACCTTAAAAATACACTTGGTGAAGTAATGGCTCAGCAAGGATTAACGCAACTGCGAGCTGCCGAAACGGAAAAATATCCACATGTAACTTTCTTTTTTAGTGGTGGGAGAGAAGTGCCTTTTACAGGTGAAGAACGCATCATGATTCCTTCGCCAAAAGTAGCCACGTACGATTTACAGCCTGAAATGAGTGCCCATCCATTAGCAGATGCTACTATACAAGCCATTACCACAAAACAACCCCATTTTATTTGCTTAAACTTTGCCAATGCAGATATGGTAGGCCATACCGGCGTTTGGAACGCCGTTATTAAAGCAGTAGAAACAGTAGATGCTTGTGTAGAAAAAGTAGTTACAGCTGCTTTAATGCAAGGCTATACTATTTTCTTAACAGCCGATCATGGCAATGCAGATTTTATGGTTAATGCAGATGGAACGCCTAACACCGCACATACTAAAAACCTAGTACCTTTTTTTATAATTAATGATGATTTTAAAGGCAAGATAAAAGTAGGTAAATTAGGTGATGTAGCCCCAACCA
>CAYVXB010000130.1:0-5517 GCA_964454275.1 uncultured Chitinophagaceae bacterium
TATGCAAAATGGTGTATTAGCCAGCTATCCTGTAGAGCACATGAAAGTTCGTGTGTTTGATGGTAGTTATCATGATGTGGATTCTGATTCTATGTCATTTGAATTATGTGCAAAAGGTGGTTTTAGAGAATCTGCAAAAAAAGCAAAACCTGTATTATTAGAGCCAATCATGAAGGTAGAAGTAGTAACACCAGACCAGTATATGGGTGATGTTACGGGCGACTTAAATCGCCGCAGGGGTATGTTAAAAGGAATGGACACCAAAGGAAACGCACAAGTTATTAGAGCAGAAGTTCCATTGAGCGAAATGTTTGGTTATGTGAGTCAATTACGTTCTTTAACCTCTGGCCGTGCAACCTCTACCATGGAGTTTAGTCACTACGCTCAAGCGCCAAATAACATTGCAGAAGCAGTAATTGCCAAAGTAAAAGGTGCTAAAGCAACTGCCTAAGCCGAGTATTTTTAAAGTACATATTTTGAATTGTGAATGAAAGGAACGAGTATTCGTTCCTTTCATTTTTTAACTATTGTATTTAAACAACTTTTATTACATTCGATAAAGTATATACCATGAGATCATTTTTTTATTTTCTATCCCTTGTTTGTTATTCCTTGTTTTCTGTTTCATCTTCTGCCCAACCAAAATATGAATTTCGGGGAGCGTGGATAGCCACTGTTGATAATATTGATTGGCCTTCTAAAAAAAGATTATCTACAGAACAACAAAAAGAAGAATATATACAACTGCTTAATATGTTGCAGCAAACAGGAATGAATGCTGTAGTAGTACAAATAAGGCCTTGCGCAGATGCGTTTTACCCCTCTCCGTACGAACCTTGGAGTGAATGGCTTACAGGTCAACAAGGATTAGCACCCAATCCTTATTACGATCCATTACAATTCATGGTAATAGAAGCACATAAAAGAGGAATGGAATTTCATGCTTGGTTTAATCCATACAGAGCTGTATTCAATATTAAAACTTCCTCTGTTGCTAATAATCATATTACTCGATTACATCCAGAATGGTTTTTGACCTATGGTGATAAAAAATATTTTGACCCAGGGTTGCCAGAAGTACGGCATTATGTTGATAATATTATTCGAGATGTAGTAAGTAGATACGATATTGATGCAGTACATTTTGATGATTATTTTTATCCTTATCGTATTACAGGAAAAGAATTCCCAGATCAACATAGCTATATAACGTATGGTAATGGTATGTCGAAAGATGATTGGAGAAGAAGCAATGTAGATAGTATTGTTGTACAATTGAGCAAAACCATTAAAGCTATAAAGCCTTATGTAAAATTTGGCATAAGTCCTTTTGGTGTATGGCGTAATAAAGATAAAGATGCTGATGGAAGTGCTACCAAAGCAGGACAAACCAATTACGATGATTTATATGCAGATATTTTACTATGGCTAAAAAATGGTTGGATAGACTACGTGGCGCCTCAATTGTATTGGGAACAAGGGTATAAATTGGCTGATTATAATACATTAATAGATTGGTGGAGTACACATGCTTATGGAAGACATTTATACATTGGTCATGGTATATATCGTGCTGGCACCAATCAGGCTTGGAGAAATAAAAGTGAATTACCCAATCAGTTGAATGTTTTACGTAAGTATACAACTATTCAGGGTAGTGTATACTTTAATGCAAAATGTTTTAATACCAATGCTAAGGCTTGGAAAGATAGTTTACAACAAAGTTATTATCGCTATCAAGCCCTTATACCACCTATGCCTTGGATTGATAGCATAGCACCTTCCAAACCAAATGTGCAAGTAACACATTATGGAGAAAATTGTACAATCACTGTATCCTTGCCAATCAATAGCGAATGCATACAAAAGATAGTTGTGTATGCATTTGATTCCTCAAATAGGGATATTCATAACACGAGTGTTATTAAAGACGTACATCAAATTATTTATGCCCAACAAAATAGCACACAAATAACTATTGCAGAAGCTTTATATAAACAATTTAAATGGGCTATTTCGGTTTTAGATTATGGAAATAATGAAAGCAAATTGCAATATGTGAATTAATTTCGCTAAAAAGATATACTTATGCCTGGATACGAATTTTTTGGAGCCGAAGAAAGAAAAGAAGTAAATGATGTATTATCTACTGGAATATTGATGCGCTATGGTTTTGATAGCCTACGCAACCATATATGGAAATCAAAAGAATTAGAACAAGCTATTTGCAAAACATTTAATTGCAAATACACACAACTTACTTCAAGCGGAACAGCCGCATTAACCACAGCGTTAGCTGCACTAGGTATTGGTGCAGGAGATGAAGTGCTTATGCCAACGTTTACGTTTGTAGCTAGTTTCGAAGCGGTGCTAAGTGTTGGCTCAGTACCGGTTTTGGTTGATGTAGACGATACATTAACGCTCAATCCTGAAGCGGTTAAAAAAGCCATTACACCAAAAACAAAATGCATCATGCCTGTGCATATGTGTGGTAGTATGGCAAATATGGATGCATTGCTTGCCATTTGTCAACAACATACATTAATATTGTTAGAAGATGCTTGTCAAAGTATTGGTGCAACATACAAAGGCCGTGCATTAGGTACGATAGGCCATGCAGGCACCTTTAGTTTTGATTTTGTAAAAACCATTACCTGTGCAGAAGGTGGTGCAGTAATGACGAATGATGAAAAAGTATATACTAAATGTGATGCATATACTGATCATGGACATGATCACAAAGGAGTAGATCGTGGAGCTGATTTACATCCATTCATTGGATATAATTTCAGAATCTCTGAATTGCATGCTGCTGTTGGATTAGCACAGATTCGAAAATTAGATCAATTTCTTTCCATTCAACGAAAAAATCATACAATATTAAAAAATATATTGTCTACAGTGCCTAATATTGTGTTCAGAAACATCCCTGACCCTTTAGGAGACAGTTGCACCTTTTTAAGTTGGTTTTTACCAACAGAAGAACAAACTCGTGCTGTTATAACTGAAATGAAGGCAAAAAATATAGCTTCCGGTCATTTTTATTGGTACGACAATAATTGGCACTACATTAAAAAATGGGATCATTTAAAAAACATACATACGCTTAATACATTAAATGAAGCACAACAACAAGCGCTTCAAAAGTTGAACCAGCAGGACTTTTTAGCGAGTGATGCTATTATAGGAAAATGTATATCCACCGCTATTAGTTTAGCTTGGACAGAACAACAAATTATAGAGAAAGGAGAGAAGATGGTGGAGGTAATAAAACAAGTACTCTAGGTATAAAAAATATTACGATCAAGATTTGAATAAGAAAATATCATGAATAAAAAAATAATTCAATGTGTTGTATTCTTTGTTATTGTATCTATCAATTGTATAAAAGCGGTTGCACAGTATAATATACCCATATCTCGGTTGCTCTTTCATGAAAAAATTGATAAAGCTCAAGAAGATTTAATAATGATGTTAAAGCCTGAAACGCTTAATCAGCAAGATATTCGACAGGCTGTAGTTCAAAAAATAGACGACTTGCAGAAAAAGATAGAAATGGATAATACATTGGAGAATAATCAAAAAGTGAAGTATTTACGTGGAACAGAAGATTTGTTGATTGTTGCTCATAAAGAGCTACTTGCTCAACATATTGATTTTAATCAAATCCCCAGCCTTATCGATTATTACCTTAAGGCACTATCTATGAATCAGCATGGTGAAACACTTGTTCCGTTAGTAGAAAAAATAGAGCCATTACTTGGAGAGATAATTGTGTATACAGCTTCTTTTCAAAAAACAAAAGATATACAATTAGCAGAAGATGTAGTATTAAGAAGATTTTGTGAAGTTCATCCAGAGCTTACTTTTTCTAAATTAAAAGAAAATGTACAATCAAAATTTGCCGATACGCTCATACAAATGAGAGCACAAAAAGACCCGGAAGAAGTATATAAATATGCCGCCGCAATAAATACACCACTGGGTAAAAAAATTCAATCGAATAAAGACCCATTAGTACAAGCTATTGCCCAATTATCACTTAATAATAGAGGACGGTTATATTTCCCATTTTTAGATAAAATGATGAAAGGGCTATTAAAAATAAGTGATATAACTAAACTAATTGATGATGAAGATGCGTATTATAAATTATTGGTACAAACACAAATAGAATATTTTTATCATTTAATACATAGCGACACCCCCATCGCCTATAATAGTCTTACCAAAACATTACAGCAAAAAGCTGTGAATGTATATATTAATACTATTAATGAGCTACATGAACAACCGGATGCTATTCGTTTTAAACGTATTGATGCGTTAACGCCAGCCGAAATTTATTATTTATTAGTATTGGGTGAAGATGAAATTTATACATCAAGCTACTTAGGGGCATATAGAATAATGCTTCAAAAAATGCAAACACCACGTAGCGATAGCTTGCTAATGAGTGTACAATTTGATCATTTTAGAAAGTGTATTAAAATGGCAGCCAACTATAACACATTGGATGATTTTCTAAAGCGCATGGAAAAAAATAATGCTAATAAATTGATGCTTGCTTTTGTTAATGGCTTAGATAGAAACAATAGCCTGGAGGATGCGGTGGATGTAGCCAATTCGTATGCAAGTATTACCAATGCGGAAACTGTATCTATTATTCGAGAGCAAATGGCTCGAAATTTAGTACAGGCATCTAATATGGAAAATAGAAAGGGAAAAATTATATATGATTTGTTAAATCGTATATTTCAATCGTACGATTCTTTAGGGAAAAAAGATATATCAGCTCAGTTGGGTATTCCATCCGTTTACTCTATCAATAATCAAGCGTTGAAGGATTCTAAAGGTCGTATCGTGATGCAATTATTTTTTTATGGTGATAAGGATGGGATAGGTATTTTTAATAATTTTTTAGCAAGTTTTAATGCTTCTAATTGGAAGATTACGCAAAATGATGAATGGGTAACCGTTAGTTCTACTAAGGGAACACCCATAACCATTTTTGCCAATAAACCATTGTCGAATGAAGAAGGCTTAGATGCTCAAGCTCAAGCTAATCTCATTAAATATATGGACAGTAGTGATTATAAACCAACTATTGTAGTACATCGAGGGCATAGCTATTATTTAGAATATACTATCAACCAACTCTCCACATCTGCTAAAATTGTATTGCTAGGTTCTTGCGGAGCGTACCACAATTTAGATGCTGTATTAAAAATTTGTCCGGATGCACACATTATATCATCCAAACAAATTGGAAGCGGAACAGTTAATCAGCCTATGTTAAATCTATTGATAGAAACGATACGATCTGGTAAAAATATTCAGTGGGTAACCTTATGGAAGGAATTATCTAAACAGTTAAGTGGTTCTGCTAAAGAAAAATTTGACGATTATATCCCTCCACATAAAAATTTAGGTGCAATTTTTATTAAAGCATATAGGAAAGCAGTTGATAATTGATAGTTGATAATTGATAGTTGATAATTGATAGTTGATAATTGA
>CAYVXB010000131.1:0-5511 GCA_964454275.1 uncultured Chitinophagaceae bacterium
AATAGTAATTTCTCTTTTTGCAGGTACAATTGTATAGGTAGTATCTGCCTTACTAAATTGATCAATTACCGTAGGATTTTTAAATTCAGGGATATATGTTGAAATAGGATCATCTAATAAAAATTTCCCTTCTTCATATAACATCATCACAGCCACACTCGTAATTGCTTTTGTTTGAGAGGCAATTCTAAAAATAGCATCTCGTTGTAATAATTTCTTTTTTTCTTTATCATCATAACCTATTGCTTTATAGTAAACAATATTTCCATTTTTAGCTATTAATGTAATTGCATTTGCAATCAAATTACTATCAATATATTGTTGGATTAAGTTGTCGATTTTATTCAAGCGTTCAGCAGAAAAATTATTTTTTTCAGGAACACTCATAGTGATTATTGGCGCATTTGAACTTTGTGCTGAAATAATACCACAATAAAATAGTGCAACAATAAATATCAAAAGAATCTTTTTCATATTTTAGAATATAATATAACCACAATTTCAAGAATCTTTTTTAAACAGTAAAAATAAAATAGGTTTGCAGGTTTTTAAGATTTCTGTTATTGATCAACAATCAACTTGTAGATGACAAATAATAAACATACTCGCATATTATGCTTACCCGTTTTAGTGGGGGCCCTAGGCTATTTCGTAGATATCTACGACTTATTACTATTCAGTATTATTAGAGTGCCCAGTTTAAAATCCATGGGCTTAACCGATGAGTTAATAAAAACTGAAGGTATGCGTATTATTAATATACAGATGCTTGGGTTGTTGATTGGTGGTATTATTTGGGGTGTATTAGGAGATAAAAAAGGCCGATTAAAAGTTTTATTTGGATCTATATTATTATATTCTTTAGCCAATATAGCGAATGGATTTGTTACCAATGTTGAGCAATACACTTGGCTACGATTCATAACAGGTATTGGTTTAGCAGGGGAATTAGGCGCTAGTATTACTTTAGTATCCGAAATATTATCCAAAGAAAAAAGAGGCATCGGCACATCTTTAGTAGCCGGCATTGGCTTATCTGGTGCAGTAGCTGCATACTTTGTTTCAAAATATTTTGATTGGCACACTTGCTATTTTATTGGTGGCGGTTTGGGCTTAGCATTGTTATTATTGCGAGTAAGCGTATATGAATCCCACATGTTTGAACAAGTAAGCACCAAAAAAATATCTAGAGGAAATTTTTTTCTATTCTTCACCAATGCAAAACGCTTCAAAAAATATTTATTAAGTATTTTAATTGGATTACCCAATTGGTATGTGATTGGTATATTAATTACATTTTCAAAAGAGTTTGGGGCAGCCTTTCACATAAAAGAACCTGTTAATGCCGGAAAAGCGGTCATGTATGCCTATGTCGGTATTTCTATAGGTGATATTGCAACCGGACTTATAAGCCAATGGTTACGCAGTCGAAAAAAAGTATTGTATATTTTTTATGCCCTTACGGCAGTATCCATTTTTTTATATTTTCAACAGCAACAAGGCGATGCAAATAACATGTATTGGATTTGTGCATTACTTGGCTTTAGTACTGGCTTTTGGGCTATACTAGTTACCATGGCGGCAGAACAATTTGGAACTAACTTAAGAGCTACTGCTGCAACTACCGTTCCCAATATGGTAAGAGGATCTCTGAACCTTATAACACTTTTATTTGTTTCATTACAAGCTTCCTATGGCTATATTCAAAGCGCTTGGATAACGGGTATTGTAATTATGATTATCGCTATCGTATCAGCAATATGTACACAAGAAACATTTGGAAAAGATTTGAATTACATTGAAGAGTAAAAAACTCCTAAAATGTATCATCTTAGGAGTTTTTTTAACGCGTTATACTTTCTTAAATTTAATTATTCATTGCTTAGACTCTCACAAATAAAAACTATCGTTGCACGAACATATATTTTTGTATACGCCCTGCACCTACAAAACGTTTTACCCAATATGAATCGTCTAAATTACTAATCATCACCCCCTTAGAGCTAGAAGCATGTACAAATCTATTATTTCCCAAATACATTCCCACATGCCCAACGGAGTGCCCACTGCGACTAAAAAATACTAAGTCGCCTTCCCTACAATCATCCAAATTTAATTTCATTGCTTCATTATATTGATCATGGGCCGTACGAGAGATTGCCGTACTATATACGGTATTCATAAGCATTTGCGTAAATGCAGAACAGTCAATTCCATTTTTTGTAGTTCCTCCCATACAATACCTAGTGCCCCACCATTCATCAATAGTATAAAGCAACGCTAAATTAGCTAGGTTCTCTACTGGCACGTTCAATCGTATTCCATACTTAAATTGTATTGTCTCCAATTGCTCCGTAGCAGAAAAATTATTGTACAAATCTGTAGGCGTTGTAGTATACGCCGCTGAATAAAGAGAAGGAGTTTTTGAATTCATATTGGACGCAAGGAAAGCACCTCCCATTACAGTTTGCCCACTTACGCAAGCAACACAACATACCAATGCAAACACAACCATCCATTTAAAAACACCATTAAAATTTTTCATATAGGTGAAGTTCATGTTTTTCGGTTAAAAAATATGATTACAGAACAATGCCGCAAAGATAAGAGAATAAAATTTATTAATGCTTGTTGAGTAAAAAGGATATAATGCGATCTTCGCAACTGAAAACAAGAAAATACTTATCAATAACGTCATGTGCAAATTTTCACACCTACATGTTCATACTCAATTCTCTTTGCTAGATGGTGCAGCCTCTATAAAAAGTCTATACAAAAAAGCTATTGCCGATAAAATGCCTGCAGTGGCTATAACAGACCATGGTAACATGTTTGGGGTATTTTCTTTTGTAGCAGAAGCATACAAAAATAAAAATGAAGATGGTTCTTTAAAAGTAAAACCTGTTGTAGGCTGCGAATTTTACATTACAGAAAATAGACACAACAAAAAATTTTCTAAAGAACAAAAAGATCCTCGTAAACATCAAATTTTATTAGCTAAAAATAAATTAGGTTATCAACACCTTACCAAACTTACATCACTAGGTTATATTGAAGGATTGTATAGCAAATATCCTCGTATTGATAAAGAATTGATTCTACAATATCATGAAGGATTAATTGCAACCACTTGTTGCTTAGGTGCATCTGTACCACAAGCTATTTTGCAAAAAGGAGAAGCCGAAGGTGAAAAAGAATTTAAATGGTGGTTAGATATTTTTGGTGAAGATTATTATGTTGAAATTCAACGCCATGGCATACCCGATCAAGATAAAGTAAATAAAGTATTGCTTGATCTGGCTAAAAAATATAATGTAAAAGTTATTGCTAGTAACGATTCGCATTATACCGATCAATCCGATTTTACGGCACACGATATTTTATTATGCATCAACACTGGCGAAAAGCAAAGCACTCCTGCCTTACGAGAGTTTGCAGACGATGATGTGATTTCGAAAAATAAACGTTTTGCTTTTCCGAACGATCAATTTTATTTTAAAACCACTGCTGAAATGAAAACTACCTTCAGCGATATACTAGATGCGATTGATAATACCAATGAAGTAGTAGATAAAATAGAATTGCTTGATTTAAAGCAAGATATCCTTCTCCCTAATTTCCCTATTCCTACTGAGTTTCAGCTACATGCAGACGATACGCTTAACCAATGGGAATATTTAAAACACATCAGTTACGAAGGTGCAAAAAAACGCTACAGCGAAATAACATCTGAAATAACAGAACGTTTAGATTTTGAATTATTTACCATAAAAACCATGGGCTTTGCCGGATATTTTTTAATTGTATCCGATTTTATTAGGGCGGGTAGAGACTTAGGTGTATTTGTTGGTCCAGGTCGTGGTTCTGCTGCAGGCAGTGTGGTAGCGTATTGTATAGGTATTACCAATATCGATCCTATAAAATATAATTTACTATTTGAGCGGTTTTTAAATCCAGATCGTAAATCCATGCCCGATATTGATACGGATTTTGACGATGAAGGTCGACAAAAAGTAATTGATTATGTGGTAAATAAATATGGGAAAAATCAAGTAGCGCAAATCATTACGTATGGCACAATGGCTGCTAGAATGAGTATAAAAGATGTAGCTCGTGTACTCGATTTGCCCTTGGCCGAAGCCAACGTATTAGCGAAAATGGTACCTGAAAGACCAGGCATTACCTTGAATCGTGTACTCCATGCACCGCTTACTCGAAAAGAAGGCGAAGTATCTTTAGAAGAAAAAGAAGGTGTGTTGTCGGATGATATTGAGCGCATAAAAAAGTTACGAGAAATATATGCAGGTACAGATATTAAAGCAGACGTATTAAAAGCTGCCGAACGGTTAGAAGGCTCCGTACGCAACACTGGCGTACATGCTGCAGGCATTATCATTGCGCCCAAAGACTTAACAGAGTTGATTCCTGTAGCCACTGCAAAAGATTCTGAATTATGGGTAACACAAATAGAAGGCAGTATTATTGAAGATGCTGGTGTTATTAAAATGGATTTTTTAGGATTAAAAACATTATCCATTCTTAAAACTGCTTTAGAACTCATCAAACAACATCATAACATAACTATTGATATAGATACGATTCCGCTTGATGATGCTAAAACTTTTCAACTCTATCAACGAGGCGAAACCAATGGAACGTTTCAGTTTGAAAGTGCAGGCATGCAAAAATATTTACGAGAATTGAAACCCGATACGCTCAATGATCTTATTGCTATGAACGCCTTATACCGTCCGGGTCCTATAGCATACATTCCTAATTTTATTGATCGTAAACATGGTCGTGAAAACATTGTGTACGATTTACCTATAATGGAAGAATATCTTAAAGAGACGTATGGTATTACAGTTTATCAAGAACAAGTAATGTTGCTAAGCCAGCAACTGGCGGGCTTTAGCAAGGGTGATGCAGATGTGTTGCGTAAGGCAATGGGCAAAAAACAAAAATCGGTGCTCGATAAAATGAAGGCGCAATTTATGGCAGGTGCTACAGCTAAGGGACATCCTCCCACACCATTAGAAAAAATATGGGTTGATTGGGAAGCCTTTGCACAATACGCTTTCAACAAATCGCACTCCACTTGCTATGCTATTTTAGCGTATCAAACCGCCTATTTAAAAGCACATTATCCGAGTGAATATATGGCTGCAGTATTAAACCATGCAGGTGCTACAGAAAAAATAACTTTTTTTATGGAAGAGTGCAAACGTATGGGCATTAAAGTATTAGGGCCTGATATAAACGAATCCCACAAAGGGTTTGCCGTAAACGCAAAAGGCGAAATCCGTTTTGGCTTAGGTGGATTAAAAGGGGTAGGAGATGCTGCTATAGAAAGTATTATAACAGAAAGAAAAGAAAATGGATCATATAAAGATGTATTTGATTTTATTAAACGCATCAACCAAAGAGCCGTTAATAAAAAATCGATGGAAAGCCTTGCCTATTCTGGTGCTTTTGATTGTTTCCCAGCTATGCACAGAGCACAATATTTTT
>CAYVXB010000132.1:0-5418 GCA_964454275.1 uncultured Chitinophagaceae bacterium
ATCGTAGATGCCTTAAAAAACTCATAACTGTCAGATTAAGTTTTAACGATTACACTTAAAGTGGTATATACATTCCTTTATTTTGTTTAGCCGCTTGCTTTAAGCTATCTAAAAATCGTTTTAAATTATCGGTAACATCTTCTAATTCTTCATTATCTTCAAAATTAATATTAGATAAATTTTTTATACTCTCTTTTACATCTTTTGGAGATTGTATATAAGTTCCCATTTGTCCAGGATCAAAAAAGTTTTTTTCAGGACCAAAAGCTGAACCTATTAATGCAGTCCTAAATTTTTCAGGTAATGCTTCATCAATGTGTCTCCAATGTTCTGCAAGGCCATAATCATCGCTAGGATCGTAATATTTAGTGAGCGCTAAATCACCTATGCTATGAGGATCTTTTGGATCAAATACTTCTTTCCAATTTTCTTGATCAATGTCTCCATCATCATCAGGATGTTTTAATACTGCAATATTCTTGGTGACAAAATCAATTAAATCCTTTGTTTT
Source organism: uncultured Chitinophagaceae bacterium (assembly GCA_964454275.1). Taxonomy (GTDB): domain Bacteria; phylum Bacteroidota; class Bacteroidia; order Chitinophagales; family Chitinophagaceae; genus CAYVXB01. Next base: position 512 of record CAYVXB010000132.1, read on the forward strand.
GTTATTAGATAAAGATTTATGCAATATAGGAGCCAATTCTTTTTGAAAATTATCATAATCAAAAATGAAAGCTTTGTGATTAAAACTCATATAAATCCAATTTTATTGATTATATATATTTTATTTTCTTTGAGTGGAAATAGAAAATAATCTTCTTTTTCTTTTCTGCATAAGCTATAGCTGCTTCACGAACCCAAGCGCCTTCATTCCAAGCTTTCTTTCGAGCATCCATACGTTGTTTATTACAAGGTCCATTTCCATTTACGACATTCCAAAATTCTTCCCAATTAATTTCCCCAAAATCATAATGCTTTCTCTTTGCATTCCATTTTAAATCTTTATCAGGAATAGCAAGATCCAAAAAATGTGCTTGGTCTACTGTGGCATCTACGAATTTTTGTCGTAGTTCATCATTTGTGAATCGTTTAATTTTCCATTGTATGCTTTGCTGTGTGTGTGGCGAGTCATCATCTTTTGGGCCAAACATCATTAAAGAAGGCCACCACCAACGATTGAGTGCATCTTGCGCCATACGCTTTTGTGCCTCTGTTCCTCTACTAAGCGTTAGCATAATTTCATACCCTTGTCGTTGATGAAAACTTTCTTCCTTGCAAATACGCACCATAGCACGTGCATACGGTCCATATGATGTACGACATAAAGCCACTTGGTTCATAATAGCTGCTCCATCTACTAACCAACCAATGGCGCCCATATCGGCCCAGATTAAACTAGGATAATTAAAAATGGAAGAGTATTTTGCTTTACCAGAATGTAATTGCTCTATTGTTTCATCTCTACTTATGTTTAAAGTTTCTGTGGCAGCATATAAATATAAGCCATGCCCAGCTTCATCTTGCACTTTGGCTAATAAAGCTACTTTCCTACGTAAAGAAGGTGCTCGTGTTATCCAATTCGCTTCGGGTAACATGCCTACTATTTCAGAATGTGCATGTTGACTTATTTGGCGAATTAGTGTTTTACGATAGTCTTCTGGCATCCAATCTTTGGGCTCAATTTTTATTTCATCATTTATTTTTTGTTGAAATATTGCACTAAAATTTTGGTCGGTCATATATAGTTATATTATGAAGGATAAATAATATTACAATGAAAATTAAGTAAACGTGTTTCTTAATTTTCCCCCCTTGGAGGGATTAAGGGAGGCTGTTCTTTTATCTTATTAGTTTAAATGCATGTATCCAATCATTACCAACTAAACCTGGAATGCACCATAGTATACACAAAGGTTCTATTGCTCGAGCTGCTTCTACTTTGCCCATATCTTCTGTTCCCCAACCAAACGTAGTGAGTATTTCTTTTACTGTTTTTTTAGCTGCATCATCATTTCCGCAAATAAACATAGTAGGTGTACCGCCACTTAATTTGGGCTTATACATTAAAGCATTTCCAACAGAGTTAAAAGCCTTTACCAATTTTGCTTCTGGAATAGTTTTTTGTATTTGCTCCATCAAGGATTCATTATAATTCGTAAAGAACTTTAGTACGCCGTTTACAGGAGCCTCATTAGCAATAGGGTTGGTAGCGTCAATAACTATTTTATTTTTAAAATTTTCAATTCCACTCAGCTTTGTAGCCGAAACTGCTACGTCTCCTTTCATCGCTAATATTAGCACATCACCAAATTGAGCTGTTTGTTGAAAGCTTCCTATTTGTGCTTGTGGATTTTCCGTTTTCCATTTTACTATTTCTGGTTTATTTACATCTCTTGTGCCTAGCATTACAGCATGGTCTTCTGTAAGAAAGGCTTTAGCTAATATCTGGCCTACTGCTCCAGAGCCAATTACACCAATTTTTAAGTTTTTTGAATACATGAATTTTAATATTAATTTTTTACAATGTGATTGCTATTAGATATTTCTTAGGCAGCTAAAATTACCAAATTTATCTAAAGGATAATTAGAATACCGCATTTTCAGCAATTTCCTTATATGTATTTAAATCTTTTTGTACACTTTGCAATTTTGAACCAATTACTAAAATAACCGACTTTTACAGTAATGATGTGTTAAATTACGAAAGAGATTTATTATAAAAAAGTAGCAAAATTGATTTTTTTAATAGAGGGATTACACTGCAAAACTTTCTCCACAACCACAGGTACGGTTAGCATTGGGGTTATTGAAGTAAAACCCTTTACCGTTTAATCCATCAGAAAATTCTAGTGTAGTGTTAGCTAAGTATAAAAAACTTTTTAAATCGGTTACTACTTTTACGCCATTATCTTCAAATACTTGATCCATGGGCTTTTGTTCATTATCAAAATCAAGTTTATAGCTTAAGCCTGAGCACCCTCCACCCACAACAGACACCCGAACAAAATAATTTTTATCTGATGCAACGTTGGCTTCTTGCATTAATTTCTCTACTTTTTGTTTTGCTTTATCACTTACGAAAATCATAATATAAGTTTATGTTGAATTTTGAATGTTGTATGTTGAATTAAGAAAATTAAAAATTGTATCATCATTCAATATTTAACACTCAACATAATTAAGCATTTTTTTTACGGTAATCTTCAATAGCTGCTTTAATAGCATCTTCAGCTAATACAGAGCAGTGAATTTTTACTGGTGGTAAATTTAATTCTTCTACAATATCCATATTGTCAATAGTTAAAGCTTCATCAACTGTTTTTCCTTTTAACCATTCTGTAGCTAAAGAAGAAGAGGCTATAGCAGAGCCACAACCAAAGGTTTTAAATTTAGCATCTTTAATTTTACCTGTGGTTTCGTCTACTTCTATTTGTAAACGCATAACGTCTCCACATTCTGGAGCACCTACTAATCCAGTGCCTACCGTTTTTTTATCTTTATCTAACGTTCCTACATTTTTAGGGTTACTATAGTGATCCAACACTTTCTCTGAATATGACATAATTTTATTTTTAATTCAAAATTTATAATTTAATATTTAAAATAACTTGTTTAATGGTGTGCCCATTCAATTTTATTTAAATCTATTCCTTCTTTATGCATTTCCCATAACGGGCTCATGCTTCTTAATTTATTTACGGTACTGCTTACTTGTTCAATGGTATAATCTATTTGTTCTTCTGTAGTAAACCTCCCCAATCCAAAACGCAGCGAAGAGTGTGCCAAATCATCGCCTAATCCTAATGCTTTTAAAACATAAGAGGGTTCCAAGCTAGCAGATGTACAAGCAGAACCTGAAGATAACGCTATGTTTTTATTAAAACCCATCATTAAGCCTTCACCTTCTACATACTTAAAAGATATATTGGATACATGTGGTAACCGATGTTGACGACTACCATTTACATAACTCTCCTCTAACTTTAATAACTCTTTTTCGAGCTTATTGCGCAATCCCTCTAATCGTTTAGCTTCCGTTTCCATTTCGTGCATACATAATGCACACGCTTTTCCAAAGCCTACAATGCCGGGAACATTTAAAGTGCCACTGCGCATAGCTCTTTCATGTCCTCCACCATCCATTTGTGCGGTTACTTTTACCCTTGGATTTTTGCGACGTACATATAAAGCACCTACTCCTTTTGGCCCGTACATTTTATGTGCAGTAAATGCCATTAAATCAATACCATCTTTATTCACGTCTACAGGTATTTTACCTACAGCCTGTGTACCATCGGTCATTAATAGTACGCCATGTTTTTTAGCGATAGTGCTAATTTCTTTTATGGGTTGAATAACACCAATTTCATTATTGGCGTACATAATGGATATGAGGATAGTGGTAGGTTTAATAGCTGCTTCCAACTCTTTTAAATCAATTAATCCATCCTTATTTACGGTTAAATAGGTAATCTCGCCGCCTAATTTTTCGATGTGTTTACAAGTGTCTAGTATTGCTTTGTGCTCTGTGGTGCATGTGATAATATGATTGCCTTTGCTTGCATACATTTCAAATACACCTTTAATAGCTAAATTATCTGCTTCAGTAGCACCAGAAGTAAAAATAATCTCTTTTGGGTCTGCTCCAATAAGCTTTGCAACTTGTTCTCTCGCATAATCAACAGCCTCTTCAGCTTGCCATCCAAACGAATGATTTCTACTAGCTGCATTTCCAAAAATGTTTGTAAAGTAAGGCAACATAGCTTCTACTACTCTTGGGTCACAAGGTGTGGTGGCATTATTATCGAGGTATATGGGTAATTCTAACATCAGCGGTATGGTTTGTGTAATATTTATATACACGAAATTACATAAACGGTTTTGATTTTCTACTTTTGAATTTAACTAAACGACTTGTATATGCTTAAAGTAGAACATATTGGTATTGCTGTAAAACAACTTTCTATATCTATTCCACTATTTGAAAAATTATTACATACCAATTGTTATAAAACAGAAACGGTAGATAGTGAACAAGTGAATACGGCTTTTTTTAAACAAGGTGAAACTAAAATTGAATTATTAGAGAGTGTAGATACTGAAGGTGTGATTGCTCGTTATATTGAAAAACGAGGAGAGGGTTTGCATCATATTGCTTTTGAAGTGGAAGATATTAGAGCAGAAATGAAAAGATTGGAGCAAGAAGGTTTTACATTGTTACAAACAGAACCTAAAAAAGGTGCGGATAATAAATGGGTTTGTTTTTTACATCCCAAAACTACCAATGGTTTGTTGATAGAATTATGTCAAGATGTAAATCATTCTGAAATGAAAGAAGAAGGTAGGGAATGAAAAATATTTGCACAGTAATCTAAATGTAAAAAGGCCAGCAACTATTTGCTGACCTTTTGTACTTACTAACCCATTAAATTCTGGTTGCTAAATTACAAATTAGAAGCACACTACAAAAATTAATTTTACAGGTATAATTGTTAATTTTATGTGTATAAATTTATAATATATTGATAATCAATGATTTAAATTTTTAAAATGAAATTATTTAATAATGTC
>CAYVXB010000133.1:0-5402 GCA_964454275.1 uncultured Chitinophagaceae bacterium
TGTGGTATATGTAACTTCTTTATTGATCCTATATTGATCCTAAAAAATTAACCAAAAAAGATTTTTCAGAAGTAATGTATAATTGGGATTGTTGTTAATATGTTTTTTAATAACCTATTGTGACATGATATAATATTTTTTGTTCAATGAAAAATAAAGCAATTTGGTATTTAGGTTGACATCATAAAATAGCTACAGTATTTTCATAATGGAATATTACCTTCGAATATCATATGATATTCCTATTTAGCTTAACAAGTCTTACATGGAAAGTTTTATTAGCTTATAAACGACAAAAACGCTATTTAAAGCAATTTCTCATCCCACTGATGTCTGATTTAGAAGCGCGTTATGATGGAAAATTTTCCGATACTCTTCGAAAAAGAATTTTAACACAATATGCCCTACCTGTTCCAGCATTAGTATGTGAAACATATACACATCTTTGGAAGAAAAAATTCTCTACTAAAGAAAGGGAAATAGCCACTTACATGGGCGTCTTCTCAGCTCTTTTTGACGACTTTTTTGATGAAAGCCAATTATCCGAAACTGATATAGAAAAGCTTTGCTTTAATACTATTAATTTTCAAGCAAAAAACTTTGAAGAAAAGGTAGCTAAAGAAATATATCTAAAAATGATCCCTATGCTAGCTCATCCAGATATATATGTGAAAGGGATGAAGAATGTTTTTGCAGCTCATGTCGCTTCTACCAAACAACTCTCACCAAATGTATCTATAGAAGAACTTTGGGATATTACTTATGCAAAAGGATATTATTCTTTAATACTATATCATTACATTTTAAATACATTGCCTACCCCTACTTTAGAAAAAGTAATGCAGTACGGAGGTAATATGATACAGATGACTAATGATATATATGATGTACGCAAAGACTTGATAGACAATATTAAAACCCTACCCCTGCAATTACCAAGTTTACAAGCATTTTATGATAAGATAATAGCAGATATAAAATCTTTAAATTTCCTTTGTAGGCAATTAGAAACTTCAAAAAAAGAAAGAAAATTATTTCAATTAACCATTCATGCGATTGTAGCTCGAGGGCTGGTTGCCGTGGATCAATTGAAAAAGCTGCAACAAAAAAAAGGACCTATCAATTTGGAAACTTGGAGCAGAAAAGAGCTAATTACAGATATGGAAAAGCCTATTAACATTCTGAAGTGGATTAAATATACCTACAAACTATATCATCTATCCTAAAAAAAATTTATGCTTTAATGCTCATTAAATATGCTTTAATAAACCCGTCTATTTCGCCATCCATAACCGGCTGTACATTGCCTACTTCATAATTTGTCCTATGGTCTTTAATCATTTTATACGGATGAAAAACATAACTACGAATCTGACTTCCCCACTCTATTTTCTTTTTGTTAGCATTGGTTGCATTAAGAAGTTCTTGTTTTTTGCGCAATTCCTCTTCATATAATCTGCTTTTCAACATTTTCATTGCCTTTTCTCTATTTTCGCCTTGTGTACGAGATTGTTGGCATTCTACAATAATGCTACTGGGCTTGTGTTTTAGCCTAACGGCCGTTTCTACTTTATTTACATTTTGCCCGCCTTTACCACCACTTCTATAAAACTCCCACTCAATATCTGCAGGGTTTACTGTTATTTCAATATTATCATCTACCAGAGGATACACAAATACTGAAGCAAAAGAAGTATGTCGACGAGCATTGCTGTCGAAAGGCGATATGCGTACTAAACGGTGTACACCACTTTCTGCTTTTAAAAATCCATAGGCAAAAGGCCCTTCAAATTGTAAGGTTACGCTTTTAACACCTGCTCCCTCGCCAGCTTGAATATCTAATTCCAACACTTTCCATCCATGCTTCTCTCCATACATGTGATACATACGCATCAACATCTCAGCCCAATCCTGGCTTTCAGTACCCCCAGCCCCACTATTAATTTGTACTACGGCAGGCAACTCATCTTCTGGTGCATTTAAAGTACTTTTAAATTCAGCATTATCAATAGATTGTAACGCCTTGCTGTATGCAATTTTTACATTTTCCTCTGTCTCTTCGCCCGCTTTCCAAAAATCAAACAACACAGCGAAATCTTCTACTGCTGTTTCTACCGAACAGTATATGTGCACCCAATATTCATTCTGCTTAATTTCTTTTAAAATAGTTGTAGCACGAGCATTATCATCCCAAAAACCAGAGGACAAGGACAGTTGCTTGTTACTCTCTATTTTAATTTGACGATTATCTACGTCAAAGAAACCTCCTCAATCCGGCCAAACGAGATCTCATATCTTTTAACTGTTCCTGTGTCATATTTTAGGCCGAAGGTAAAAAGAAAAATCTATGGATGGCTTATAAACTGTTCTTTGACATCTGTTTTGCTTCATTTGTAATTCTAGTTTTACATTCATTATTTATTCTTACCTTTGCAAACTATTTTTAAATTAAACGCATTTTATGTCTGAAAAACAAATTACTAATCCTTTAAACGCTGATACACAGGAGACTGCGCAAGTATCTACAGCGACAAAAAAAGTATCTGTGCCTACTCCATTTGATACCCCGCATGACGATTTTGATTGGAGTATTGATAAACGCAATGTATCGACCTACACTAAAAGTGAAAAAGAGAAGTATGACAAGGTATACGATAATACTTTTAAAACAATTAATGATCGGGAATTGATTGATGGTACTGTTGAGGCTTTAACCAAAACAGATGCCGTTATCAATATCGGTTTTAAAAGTGATGGCTTGGTTTCTTTGAATGAATTTAGAGACAATCCTAATCTAAAAATAGGTGATGTGGTAGAGGTAATGGTTGTAGAAAAAGAAGACAAGGACGGCAACCTGCACTTAAGTCGTAAACAGGCTCGTTTACACCGTGCTTGGGAACGCATTACGCAATTACATAAAACAGGTGAAATAGTTACTGGTACTATTACAAGTAAAACAAAGGGTGGTTTAATTGTAGATATTTGGGGTATGGAAACCTTCTTACCTGGCTCTCAAATAGATGTTAAACCTGTTACAGATTATGATCAGTTTGTAGGTAAAACAATGGAGTTTAAGGTCGTTAAAATAAATGAAACCATTAAAAACGCAGTTGTATCACATAAAATATTGATTGAGAGTGATATGGAGGCTCAGCGCGCCCAAATAATAGGCACACTTGAAAAAGGGCAAATACTAGAGGGTACCATTAAGAATATTACAGATTTTGGAGCCTTCTTAGATCTTGGAGGTTTGGACGGATTGCTGTATATAACGGATATTTCTTGGGGTCGTGTAAGTCATCCATCAGAGGTCTTAAAGTTAGATCAAAAACTACAAGTTGTGGTACTAGATTTTGATGATGATAAAAAACGTATTAGTCTTGGATTAAAACAACTTACCCCACATCCATGGGATGTTTTACCAGCGAGTGTGGTAGAAGGGGCTCAAATAAAAGGTAAGGTAGTAAACATTGAAGATTACGGTGCATTTTTAGAAATTATTCCTGGCGTAGAAGGTCTAGTACATGTAAGCGAAATTACATGGTCTAATACTCCTATTAATGCTAAAGAGTTCTTTAAATTAGGTGATGAGCACGAGGCTAAAGTAGTAACCCTCAACAAAGAAGAGCGCAAAATGAGCTTATCCATTAAACAACTTACAGTAGATCCTTGGACAAGCGTAGACACGAAGTATCCAACAGGAAGCAAACACAAAGGTTTGGTTAAAAATATCATGCCATATGGCGTATTTGTTGAATTAGAATCTGGTATTGGAGGAATGATACATATAAGCGACTTAAGTTGGCTTAAACGGTACAATCACCCAAATGAGTATACTAAAGTGGGAGAATATATTGATACCCTCATTTTAAATATTGATAAGGAAAACAGAAAACTACAATTGGGTCATAAACAATTAGAAGAAGACCCATGGAATACATTCGAACAAACGTTTAGTGTGGGAACGAAGCATGAAGGAACTGTTATTAGAAAAGAAGATAAGGGCGCTGTTGTATTATTACCCTACGGATTGGAAGGATTTACCTTCAATCGTCAGTTAAAAAAAGAAGATGGCAAAAGTCTTGGAGGAGAAGAAACGGCACTATTTATTGTATCTGAATTTGATAAAAATGAAAAGCGTCTTATACTAAGCCACAGTATGACCTGGGAACAAGCCAAGGTAGACGAGAAAGAGGTGGCTAAAAAAGAAGTTCGTTCCGATGTAGACCGTGCTAAGCAAGATGTAAAAGCTGTACAGAACAAAGTGGAGAAGTCTACTTTAGGAGATATTGATGCGCTAGCAGAATTAAAAAAGAAAATGAAGGGAGACGAAAAAGCTTAACAAACTGAATAGCTTTAAATACAAAAAACCTTGCTAATTAGCAAGGTTTTTTTGTTTAGGCATGATGATAATTTTCATTACGCTGTATGGTACAAGCTCTGTATAGCTGCTCTATTAGTATAAGACGAACTAATTGATGAGGGAACACAAGTGCCGAAAGAGACCAGATAAAATTGGCACGTTGTTGTAAAATATGATCTACGCCATATGCTCCACCTATTAAAAATACTAATCGTTTCACACTTTCATTAGCACGTTGCTGTACATATTCCGCTAATTGTATAGAACTCAGCATTTTACCTCGTTCATCTAATAGTATGATATAATCATTTTTTGAGATAAATGATAACACTAACAACGCCTCCGCTTTTTTTATAGCTGCATCTTTTGTTTTTGTAGTATTTTTTATTTGTAAGAAATGCCATTCTGTAGAATAATATTTTTGAATTCTTTTATTAAACTCTTCTATGGCATCACTGTACAGCTTATCATTAGACTTCCCAACAGATAGTAAAACAATTTTCATTAAAGTGAAAATACTATATTAAATGATGAAATATTGATTCAAAAATTCAGTTCCAAAAAATAATATCTTATTTTTATACGCTTTTCATTGTATCATAAAAAATTATAAGATAATGTATCCTAATTTATACTATGCATTTAAGGATTTGTTTGGAATCGAAATACAGGGATTACGATGGGTAAACTCGTTTGGCTTTTTTGTGGCCCTTGCTTTTATAGCAGCAGCATGGATATTAACATTAGAGTTAAAACGCAAGGAGAAGCAAGAATTATTAACTTATAAAGAAATAAAAATATGGATAGGGAAACCAGCATCTATCCTTAGTTTGGGATGGAATGGTCTACTAGGTTTTATTTTAGGTTATAAGTTTATTGGAGCATTTATGGGTAGTGATGTTGTAACTGCCAATCTTTCTCCACAAGATTACCTACTCTCCAACAAGGGAAGTTGGTGGGGTGGCATTGTGCTAGGCACTTTGTTAATAACACTGCGTTGGCTAGAGAAGAAAAAACGTCAACTGTCTAAACCAGAACA
>CAYVXB010000134.1:0-4590 GCA_964454275.1 uncultured Chitinophagaceae bacterium
GCAAGGGAGCCTTATATATAACATCATTATTACAGCTATACTTTTTATCACATTACTGTTTGCAAATTTTGCAGAAGCGCTTGCAGAAGCAAGAGGTAAAGCTCAAGCCAATTCACTACGTAAAACAAGAGAAGAAACGCCTGCCAAATGGATACAACCAGTGGGTGAAATGTATGTAGATGAAATAACAATTGTTCCCTCTTCACAGTTAAAAAAAGGAGATCTTTTTCTTTGTGAGGCTGGAGATATTATTCCAATGGATGGGGAAATTATAGAAGGATTAGCTACTATTGATGAATCAGCCATCACCGGAGAATCTGCACCAGTAATAAGAGAAGCTGGCGGTGATAAAAGTTCCGTTACCGGTGGAACAAAAGTATTATCCGATAAAATAAAAGTAAGAGTAACCACTGAACCAGGTGAAAGTTTTTTAGATAAAATGATTGCACTAGTAGAAGGCGCATCCCGCCAAAAAACCCCTAATGAAATTGCACTCACTATTCTATTAGCAGGTTTTACATTAGTATTCGTTATTGTTTGTATAACCCTCAAACCCTTTGGAGATTATGCACATACTCCTATTAAAATTGCTGCATTTATTTCGTTATTTGTTTGTTTAATTCCTACAACCATTGGGGGATTATTAAGTGCTATTGGTATTGCAGGAATGGATAGAGCATTGCGTGCCAATGTGATTACTAAAAGTGGTAAAGCCGTAGAAACAGCAGGCGATCTGGATACCTTGTTATTAGATAAAACGGGAACAATTACGATTGGTAATAGAAAAGCTACGCATTTTTACATAGCGGATGGTATTGATGAAAAATATTTTATCAAAGCTGTTACCCTCAGCTCTTTTGCTGATGAAACCCCAGAAGGTAAATCTATCATTGAATTAGCTGGTGTTAATCCACTGAGCTATCCATTAAACAACCCAGCGTTTATACCCTTCACCGCAGAGACCAGAAGTTCAGGTATCAATTTTGAAGATACAAGAATTAGAAAAGGCGCTTTTGATGCAATTAAAAAAATAACAGAAAAAGCGGGTAATCTTTTTCCAGAAAAAATTGCTACTACAGTAAAAGAAATTGCAAGCAATGGCGGAACACCCTTAGTAGTGGCAGAGAACGAAAAAGTAATTGGGGTGATTGAATTGCAAGACATCATCAAACCCGGTATACATGAGCGTTTTGAACGCTTACGTAAAATGGGTGTAAAAACGGTAATGGTTACGGGTGATAATCCACTTACTGCAAAATATATTGCTGATAAAGCGGGTGTAGATGATTTTATTGCCGAAGCAACACCTGAAGATAAAATGAATTATATCAAAAAAGAACAACAAAGTGGAAAGCTCGTTGCGATGATGGGTGATGGAACAAACGATGCACCGGCGTTAGCCCAAGCTGATGTAGGCGTAGCTATGAATAGCGGAACGCAAGCTGCTAAAGAAGCAGGCAATATGGTTGATTTGGATAATGATCCAACCAAATTAATTGAGATAGTAGAAATAGGTAAACAACTTTTAATGACAAGAGGAACGCTTACCACTTTTTCTATTGCTAATGATGTAGCCAAATATTTTGCTATTGTGCCAGCATTATTTATAGCCTCTATTCCTGCTTTGCAGGGTATGAATATTATGCATTTGCACAGCCCGGAAAGTGCTATTCTATCGGCAGTTATTTTCAATGCGATTATCATTCCCTTATTAATACCCTTGGCCTTAAAAGGTGTAGCCTATAAACCCATTGGTGCAAGCGCACTGCTCAGAAGAAACTTATTAATCTATGGATTAGGTGGAGTAATCGTTCCATTTATAGGAATTAAATTAATTGATTTGATTATACGCATTTGGTTTTAATTATTAAATCTTAAAGACATGAAACAACATATTTTTCCCGCTGTACGTCTCACATTAGTTTGTATAATTGTATTTATAATTATCTATCCTACCCTAGTTTGGGTAATTGCACAAGCAGCACCAGCAAAAGGAGAAGGCAAAACGGCTACCCTAAACGGCAAAATAGTTGGTTATGCATTAGAAGGTCAAAGTTTTACAGAGGATAAATATTTCTGGGGCCGTCCATCTGCTTGTAATTACAATGCAGCAGGGAGCTCAGGGAGTAATAAAGGGCCATCTAATCCTGATTATTTAAAAGAAGTACAAAATAGAATTGATACTTTTTTAACTCACAATCCAACTATTAAAAAAGAACAGATTCCTTCTGATTTAGTTACAGCAAGTGGCAGTGGATTAGACCCAGATATTTCTTTGCAAGCTGCAATGATACAAGTGGATAGAATTGCGAAAATCCGTGGCATATCAAAAGAAAAAATTCAGTCACTTATACAAGCTAATATTGAAAAATCAATAAATGGTATTGAAAAAGTAAATGTATTACAATTAAATATACTATTAGATCATCTTAAATAATAAACAATGAAAAAACTAACATGCATCAGTCTTATTTTATTTTCTGTATTTCAACTTCAAGCTCAATCAGATTCTATTGCTCCAAAAATTCCTTTTGATGGTATAGATATGACTTGGCAAAATGGAAGTGATCGTAGGGATTCTTCTAATTTTTCATGGTAAATATTTTGTGCCCAGTATTATGCTTGATGCAAACTATACGCATTCATTTAATAATCCCAATGACAATACAGTTGTAGGTTCTACAGCGTTGGCACGTAATAACGAAGTGCAACTTTCACATATAAGTGTTGGTGGAGATTTTTATTATGGGAATGCACGTGCAAGATTAATGTTACAATTTGGAACACGTTCTATTGTTGTTCCTAGAAATGACTATAGCCCGTACAGAGGTCAGTATCAATTAGCCAATGTGTATCGTTACTTAAGTGAAGCGTATGCAGGGTATCATTTTAATAAATGGTATGGTATAAATGTAGATGCTGGATTATTTATGTCTTATATTGGATTGAATTCCTATTACCAAGTAGAAAATTGGGAGTACCAAGCATCTTATACTTCTGATAATACACCTTGGTTTTTTAATGGGATACGTATTCAAATATTCCCTACAAAAAACATAAAATTTGAACCTTGGATTATTAATGGATGGCAAAGCTATGGTAAGTTTAATAGCATGCCGGGTGTTGGATTCAATATAACATGGGCACCTAACAGTAATCTTAAATTAATTACCAATAATTATTTTGGAAGTGATGCTGCAAATATTCCTGAAAGAAAAAGATTTCACTCAGACAATAGTCTTCTAGTAAGATATTATAATAAACCAAATTCAAGAGGAATTAGCAAAATGGCATTTTCCTTAACGGGAGATTTAGGATTTGAAACAGGTGGTGGTGTAAATGGTTTTAAAACTGATGTCGCAAAAGGCCCTGCTCAATATTTTTTAAGTGCTATGTTTTATAACCGGATATGGTTTGCAAAAAATAAATTTGCCTGGACAATTGGTGGAGGTAAAATGACTAACCCTGGGCGTTACTTAGTTCTCTATCCTACTGGTCAAGCAAGTCCATTACCTAATCCCAATGATCCTACACAAACAGAAGGAAAATATCCTTTCAGTGCAAATCCGGGTGATCCATTTAAAGCTTGGGACTGGTCTACTAATTTGGATTGGATGCTCAATCAAAGTTTACTTTTTCGCATTGAATTCGTACATAGACACTCCAGTGTTCCTTATTTTGCTGGTGCTGGCGGTGTTACTTCACAAACAGGATATGCAACAACACCTTTAGATCCAGGTTGGAGACCTGATTTAGTTAAATCGGAAGACCGAATATTATTTGCATTGCTTTTTAGGCTTTGAGTAAAATATTAAAGAAAAATGTTTGCAGATGGAAAAAGATTATTCAAAAGAGATTCTAGAAAAATACTATAATCCACAAGGTCGAGTATTGCAAATTATACTAAAAGATAAATCTGTTGTAGAAGGAATCTTTGTGGGTTTTTTTCATGGAGATCCTGAAAATGAAAAAGAACCTTTTATTATAAAATGGAATTTTATTCCAGAAAATAAAATGAATAAATATTATATCGGTATAGCTACAGATATAAAAGATGAATGTAGCATGATCATAAACCAAAATGATATAGAAAATGTCAGATTTAAATAGTAGTTTTTAATAATTTAGTTATGTCGCATTTATAATATATATAATTGCGAATATTGTTTAATCGAATGGGCTAAAAAGCGAAAGAATCTTAGATAGAAAATTTAAATATAAGACTCCTAGAATTTTATATAATCTTTGATACAAGCTTTGTTTATTCAGTTAACTTACATAAAAAATGAGTACCCAGTATAATTATAAAGAGTTTCACAAACGCATTACACTTGCAGGCACACTCATTGCTATTGGTATTGTTTTTGGAGATATTGGCACCTCGCCGCTTTATACATTAAATGCAGTTTTTCATAATAAAGTTATTAGTGAAAATGTTGCTTTGGGTGCCCTTTCCTGTATCTTTTGGACCCTTTTTTTTCAAACTACTATTAAGTATATAATCACAACCCTTCAAGCAGATAATAAAGGAGAAGGTGGAATTTTTTCTTTATATGCTTTAATAAGAAGATACTGGGGTAAATGGCTCCT
>CAYVXB010000134.1:4600-5367 GCA_964454275.1 uncultured Chitinophagaceae bacterium
GCATTATAACGCCACCCATTTCTGTAGCGTCAGCCATTTAAGGATTACAGAAAGTAATGCCATCTATTAATACGGTTCCTATAGTAGTTGTTATACTTATTGGATTATTTATTTTTCAACAATTTGGTACAGCTAAAATTGGTAAAATATTTGGTCCAGTAATGTTAGTGTGGTTCACTTTTATTGGAGTGCTTGGTATTATATCATTAGGAGATAACTGGCAAGTGTTAAAAGCACTAAATCCTTATTATGCATTTAATATGTTCAAAAATGAACCAGGAAGTTTCTGGTTATTGGGAAGTATATTTTTATGCACCACAGGAGCTGAAGCATTGTATAGTGATATGGGACATTGTGGAAGAAACAATATAAGAGTAAGTTGGATATATATAAAAGCCACACTAATACTTAGTTATGCTGGACAAACAGCATGGTTACTAAAACATACAGGCAAAACAATTGGTGATATTAGTCCTTTTTATCATATTGTCCCCGATATTATCTACTGGCCTACGTTAATCATTGCCACATTAGCGACCATTATTGCATCACAAGCGTTAATTAGCGGTTGCTTTACCTTAATTAATGAAGCTATTCGTTTAAATATATGGCCACGACATCTGGTTCTATTTCCAGGAAAAATAAAAGGACAATTATATATACCTGCTGTCAATTGGTTGCTTTTAGCCGGTTGTATTGGAATTGTATTATATTTTAGAGAATCAGGAAAGATGGAAGCTGCCTATGGTTTAGCTATTGTGCTTTGT
>CAYVXB010000135.1:0-1478 GCA_964454275.1 uncultured Chitinophagaceae bacterium
ATCGTTTTACAATTATATACAACTAACTATTTTCACACAAATACCTGTAGAACCACTTTTTTAAAACAACCCATGTAATTCGGCATCGATTTTACGAATAATTTCTCCAAAATGCTCTTCATTTTCTGGAAATCTATTTTCATCTACATTAATAATTAATAAAGGGCCTTCTTTGTAACTTTCAATCCATTTATTATAATAATCGTTGAGACGTTTTAAATAATCTAACCGGATATTGTCTTCATACTCCCTACCTCTTTTTTGAATTTGAGCCACTAATGTAGGAACAGAGGCTTTTAAATAAATAAGCAAATCTGGAGGGCTTACCATGGTTTTAAGAGATTCAAAAAAACTAAAGTAATTATCAAAATCACGCTTACTCATTAAACTCATTTCATGTAGGTTGGGCGCAAAAATATGTGCATCTTCATATATGGTTCTATCTTGTATAACTGTTTCTTTTCCTCGCTGTATATCGAGTAATTGGGTTAGCCGGCTATTAAGAAAATAGATTTGAAGATTAAAACTCCAACGGGGCATATCTTCATAAAAATCAAACAAATAAGGGTTGTGCTCCACATCTTCGAATTGAGGAATCCATTTATAGTGCTTACTAAGCAGTTCTGTTAAAGTAGTTTTTCCAGCACCTATATTGCCTGCTATTGCAATGTGTTTGGGCTTTTTATTTTTTGCCATAATTTATTTATTGTCATTAGTGGGTGCTGTACGTTTTTCTATTTGATCTAAATATTGCAATATTATTTGGGCTTGTTGTATTTCTTGCATCATGGCCATTTGTTTGCTTTCTGAAAGATTTTTATAGTATCGCATTTGCTGCATTAAATCTTTAGTTAAAGAGGTACTAACTTTTTTAGCTAATAGAGAATCCTCCGCTTTATAGCAAGCATCTAAAAAGAATAAAGTAGTTCTATTGTGTTGATTATATCTACTTGCCATTCCATAAGGCATATTGTTTTGTAACATCATTTTATCACATTTTTCAAGTACCTTTCTAGCATCTTCTTTTCTGCCTGTATTTATTAAACTCATTGCTAAATCTGTATGCGTTTCTCTAATTGTGGTTAGATGTCTTCTATTTTCTTCATCAAAATAGACTCCCGGAATTTGCGCATTTCCAAAAGAAAATTTATACATTAAATTATTGAACATGGTATCGTTATTGACTGGTTGGTTAAGCACAGGTACTAAACGATATGTCATTCCATCTCTTCTTAAGTAAGCACCTAACCCTATCGATTGTATATCATTGGGTAGTGTAAAATAGATTGGCCTCTTCCACTTATTTGCGGCAATAATGTTTAGTACAGCCGATTCATTTTTCATTAAAGCATTCTTGGATATTTCAAAAGTAACTTTACTTACTATACTATCTTTTGCACTTGCCGTTCCATTTTGTTTTACAAAATTGCTATCCACAGGAATAAACAGTTTTTTAACAGGGAAGGCATTTAGAAGTT
>CAYVXB010000135.1:1488-5199 GCA_964454275.1 uncultured Chitinophagaceae bacterium
GCGGCATAGTACACCACATTACGCTTATCACCTTCTATTTGTTCTGGGGTCCATATTACATCAATAGAGTCGCTTTGGTTGACTTTATATCTCAGTTGATTAATATACCAATCAGCGCCTAATAATGCTGAATTAATAACCCGTACATCAGGTCGAATACCTTCTACTTCTTGAGCATACCATAGTGGGTAGGTATCATTATCCCCATAAGTAAATAGAATGGCGTTGGGAGCACAACTCTCTAAATAGTTTTTACCTAAATCACGAGCCAATTGTTTATTGCTTCGATCATGATCGTCCCATTCCTGAAAAGCCATTAGTATAGGTACAGCTAGCAAACACAATGCAGATGCAGTTTGTGTAGCTAGCTTAGCTGTCATTTTTTTGCTGAACCAACTTTTCACTTGTAGTAAGCCTAATCCGATCCAAATGGAAAAAGCGTAAAATGACCCTACAAAAGCATAATCACGTTCTCTAGGTTGATTACCCGGAACATTAGCGTATATAGCAATAGCTATGCCTGTAAAAAAGAAAAGCAAAAAACTCACAAGCCAATTTTTTTTATCCTTTTTATATTGATACACCCAGCCCAGTATGCCCAGTATAAAAGGCAAAAAGAAAAGCGTATTATGTGCTTTGTTGTTTTTAATACTATCAGGCAAACTACTTTGATCTCCATATAATAAATTGTCTATAAATCCAATACCAGAAATCCAATTACCATCCCTAGGATTGCCATCCCACACGCCTTGTATATCATTTTGCCTACCTACAAAATTCCACATAAAATATCGGATATACATCCAATTAATTTGATATTGGAAGAAGAAGCGTAAATTATCTCCAAAAGTTGGTTGACGATCATAAATTGGTCGACCATAATCATCCTTCCCTATTACATTAATACCAAAAAATTGTGCATAGTAATCCGCATGCCCTTGATCATTAGTAGCATCCCATACCCTAGGAAAAAACATCATATCCTCTGGAGCATATACATAGCTCATATCTTTACCTGCTTCGATATATTTATCTTTTGATTTTTGATATTTTGTTGCTCCTTCTTTTGTATCAACAGGATGTGCGGTAAATTTTTGACCATATACTAAAGGTATATCTCCATATTGTTCTCTACCTAAATATCCAACTAAGCTAATCGGGTTATCTACATTATACATATCCACAGCAGGGTCGGCATTGGAACGTATAAGTGTTGTTATATATGTAGAGTAGCCCATCATCATAAAAGTAAAACACCATAGACCCAAACGTAAAAAAGACCATTGTTTACGATGGGCAATGCGTAATCCAATAAATATTAAGATGGCTAGCAGTATAAAAAAGAAAGTAAATCCAGAAAAGAAGGGCAAATTAAATTTATTCACAAAAAGAATATCAAATTTACCCGCCCATTGCATTGTATATTGAATAACTAGTATTTGTACAATTCCAGTGAGCAAACAACCTACTAGAAATGCAAGAAGGAAGCCTTTTTTGCTTGGTTTATATTTTTTATAGTAGTAAACCATGGTAATAGCGGGTATAGTAAGTAGGCTTAATAAGTGTACGCCAATGGAAAGGCCTATCATAAAAAACGTGAATACAATCCATTTATCAGCACCTGGTTTATCTGCAACATTTTCCCATTTTAAAATAGCCCAAAATGCAAGAGCAGTAAAGAAAGAAGAAAGCGCATATACTTCTCCCTCTACAGCACTATACCAAAACGTATCTGAGAAAGTGTAGGCTAAAGCGCCTATAACACCTGCTGACATAGTACTCCATATTTTGTCCATGTCCATTTGTTCTGCACCTTTTTGTACCAGTTTACGAGCAAAATGTGTGATAGTCCAAAATAGAAATAAAATAGTAAATGCACTGGCCAAAGCACTCATAACATTGACGGCTTTAGCTGCTGTCATTGGATGATTATCACCAAAGAGAATAATAAAGAAACGACCTATTAGTGTAAACAATGGTGCCCCTGGAGGATGGGGTATTTGTAATTTGTAGGCAGCAGAAAGGAATTCTCCACAATCCCACAAACTTCCACCAGCCTCGGCAGTAAGTATATATGTCATTGCAGCTATAGCAAAAACGACCCATCCCGTAATATTATTTATCTTTTTGAATTGCATTTTTAAACATATTTTGAAGTTCGCAAACCTAAGTAAAAGTTGCCTGGCAAACAAGTAGTTGTAAAAAATAAGATTATCATTTTATTGCCTTGATATCTTTTACATTAGAGCCAAATTTTTTTCGAAGTGTGGATATTCGTTTTTCAATAAATTCATAGCTACAGATACTTGTTATTGTAGTTCCTAAAATAATAACAAGATACCAGTATAATGAATATTGTTGATAATATACAGTCGCAGTTTGTAAACATATCCAATGATACAAATATATGCCATAGCTAAGCTTTCCGATGTAAGAAAGTATGGACGAACTAAGTAACCTACGTAATGCACTATTTTTTTGTGAGAATAAAATATTGGGGACAAGTATAAAAAGAGAAAGGCCTTGAATAGAATAGCTAATGGTAGTTCTAAAAAAGGAAAATTTAAATATTGAAAATAGAAAAAAACTGCATAATATGGCACCAAGAGCAAGAAAAAAGGCTATTCTATGTTCAATTATTTTAAATAATCTATTTTTTTGGTCTAAATTAAGCATTACACTAGACAAGCATCCAAAAATTATTGAATCAATTCGAGTGTCTGTACCATGATATGTTCTAGTCTCTACAAATTCATTAATGCCATATTTTAAGCTAATCAGTATCCTCCAACATAAAATGATTAAACATATTATTATGAGTAGTGTAGCAAAAAATTTTTTTCGACAATAAAAAAGACTAAACAAAACCGGATAGAATAAGTAAAAGTGTTCCTCAACAGATAATGACCAAAAAACATCAAAAAAATGGTCACAAGGAATGTTATTTATATTATTAAAATAAATATGGTAGTAGTTAGCAAAATAGAATAAGGCTGATAAAAACGACATCAGCCCAATAGAGCAGTTAGCAATTAATTGAATGGTTAATATAGCTAGTATGGCAATTAATAAGGTTGGGTAGAGCCTTAGTACTCTTCTTATATAGAACTTTTTTACATCAACCCTGTTCATTACTCTATACTCTGCTATCATAAGCCTAGTAATTAAAAAACCACTAATAAAGAAAAACAAAGTAACTCCAAAGCCTCCTGGCAAAATCTTACTTAATCCTAGGTGGCTAAATACTACGAGCCCAACTGCTAAGGCTCGTAAGCCATCTAATCCGGAAATATACTGAGTACTAGGCTCAATTCTATTATCATTTTTCATTTTAAAATAGATGCAAGAGAAAAATAATTCTAAGAATTATAGAATTATTTCAAAATATAATAGCAATGTAAAGAATTAAATATCATTTTGGATAATAATTAGTTTACAAAAAAATAAGTAAAAGAAAATTGTGTCCAAAATTATGCACAATGTAGCCTACCTTAGCACCTAATGAATGAGTTTAAACTTTATGGACAGCTCTAAAAACTATATTTTTATCTACGAAAATTATAATGTAATGTGCAAATTTTGAATGTGTGAATATGCTAATTATTTTGCATCTACACATGCGCTCAGTCATAATTGAATAGCGTTCTAATTTTTTATAATAATGTTTTTTAGCGATACCTTATATTAATCAAAAATTATTTTACATGCATT
>CAYVXB010000136.1:0-5136 GCA_964454275.1 uncultured Chitinophagaceae bacterium
AAAAACAATTGAAAAATATTTTGGTAATGTCATAACAATCTGCGCCAGTGTGGTATTGTCATTCTTGATACTCTTTTATCAATTTTCCTTCCTGGTAAATAAAATAGTACGTTTTACCTTTATCGTATAAAATCCATTTCCCATCGGGTTTTCCGTTTTTATATCTTTCTATTTTAACAGGTGGGCTAACATAATGCTCATTCTTAAATAGTTGTTTACCCATATTTATATTAGAGTTTGGAGGATAATAATACCAATTACCGGTTCTTTTACCATTAATAAATTCGGCTATAACAAAATCTATACCGCTAATGTTAATTAGATCATAACCTAGATTTGGTAATTTGGTTATCATATAGTAACCGTTTAATAATTCTTGAGTATGCTTATTTCTTACTATTTCTTCACAACTATCTTTTAAATAAACCTTACCGTAAAAATCTTTAGCAGGTGAAATAACTAATTTACCATTTTCATTGTGAAATTTCATAGTAATTACTACTCCATTTACTTCTTTGTTATATTTAATACAATCCCCAAAACCTGTTAAGTCATATTTTTTAATCTCCTGATAATTAATTTTATGATAGTTGAACACAGTATCATTTCTATTATTATTTAATACACTATTGATATTTTTTTTTTGAGTAGCGCATGAAAAAAAAAATAGGGAAATAAAAATTAATATCTTTACTTTTTTTAAATTAGTATTCATAAATTTAAAATACATTTATTATAAAATTTCACTACCATTAGTTGCATCGATTTGTAATAAATCCCCTTGCTGTGATTCAGTTCTTATATCACCTTGCATTGTTTCCCATTGCCACTTGTAAAAATATATACCGAAATTAGCAGATTTTGTAGCCACTGGAGTATTTCCACTAGCAACTCCCTGAAGGTAATTCATATCCATAGTTCCCTCAGGATAATCCATAACATTCTCTGTCCCAGATTTTATAAAATGATGCTTTATAGGAATAGTAAAACCTTCGAACGGATGATTTACACCTAATGAATGTGCACTTTCATGAATTAACGCTTCTCTTATATTCTGTTCCAGTAAACTTCTTGTTAAAATAACATATTTATCTACATATCTAATATTAGCCGTGTCACTTACTACCTTACCTTTAAAATATGTAAGATCTTGAGCATTTACAAATTGTAAAAGCGTAAAAGGTAAGAGAAATATCACTACTCCTCTATCATTATTACCATTAAGTGTTTCATACGCCTCAATTATTCCTTTAATAAATTCATCAATATCTTTTTCACCTTTTAAAATTAACCTAAAACCGTCTTGTCCGTAAAAGCTCATAAGGGATTTTTTTATTCTGTCAATTCCTTTTGAAATGATGCCAGGAGGATGTTTAAAATTATAGTTTCCGAAATCAATTTCAAGATTAACTGTTGGTGTGATTAAGTCATATTTAATAAGAGCCTGTCCAAAAGTATTCTTAAAAAAATCTGAATTTGACTGTAGATATTTTTGTAAATCGTGATTACTTAAATCAAAACTTATGTCTGGATATACTTGCTTTGTTATTGTATCAGTATAATTAAAAAAATTTTTGCCAAAATCAATAAAAGTTTCAAGATTATGATTATTACCCGCACTTTTTTGAGCAGATGGTATTTCACGAATTTTACCTTTAAATTTAAGATCTACATACTTGGCTTTAAGCTTATATTCAATATTATTTTTGTATATATTTAATAGGCCTACTATATTTCCTGGATAAGCATTATCATTCTTATATTCTTCTTCGAAAAACCTAGCTTCAAGTACAGAATCGTTATCAATAGGCTTATTAAATTTTATTTTAATTTTTTTATTTATAGTTGTTCCTGCATTACTCGCAGTTATTGGAATAGCTTTATCCCCTGAAATAGAAATATTAGACTCTTCTTCTTTTAAGGCTACAATTCTAATTTCTCCATTTGCTTTATGATTAGTCTCTAAAACTATTTCCACCTCTAATTCATTTTCAGAATTATTAAATGCTGCATACCAGGGAACTAAATACTCCTTATTATTGATTAATAAAAGGGTTTTCATAGGGTTTCCTTTGACGCTTGAAGTGCCTGTTGTTTGCAAATAAGTATGATTAGGAGCATATTCTTTCTTTAGTTCGCTAATGCTAGAAATACATTTCATCGTCATACAATCCTCGTATCCTCCAAATACATTTATGAATTGATTATATATTGTTAAATCTTCATCTGTAGACTTATAAATTTTTCCAGTAGCCGCACCTGTTATTAAATTCAATTCTTCTATTTGCAAATATGGTTCAATACCTGGAGTATAGGTTATATCTAGGTCACCATCTATTTTTGTTGGGATATCTATAATAGTGTTATTTACTAGATCTATCTCTACAGTTCCTTTACTAGTCCTCGTTTGCAACGAGGACTTACAATCTGCTCAAAAAGCAAAATTAATACTTACTAATCCTTTTTAGCTTGTTAATTTCTTATGGTATATCTATTTGCTCCTTATTATATAATAGCTTTATTACTTTGTAAGCACTCTAGTCCTCGTTGCAAACGAGGACTAGTTGGGGATGACACTTTAAATAAGGCTAAACTCAATTTATTCTTCTTTTATGGGTACAAGTTTTGGATTATTGGGATCAGTTACTTCAAATACGCCCTCCTTTAGAAGTATATACATCTTAATCTTCCACGGAAGATTGGCGGTAGGGGCTTGTTGATGAATTCTAAAATAGACAATTGTTTTGATATTATTTTTTGAGATAATAATTTTTAATGTTTGTATTGAAGACTGAAAAAGTTGAGAAAAAAAAGTCGTCCCATTAGATTCATCAACAACATAAGCATCTATACTGCTTTTACGAACTGAATTGTTCAAAATTTCATAGGAGGTTAGTGTGTAAGCACTATCTTCACTTCTAATATTATAATACTTATCCTTTATTAATTTAATTGTATCGCCCTGACAATTATAAAAAGCTAAATTTACAGAAGTGTAGTTTTTTTCATCCCCAGTTGGTTGTGCAAAGCTAGTTGTTGAAAACAATAATATTGATAATAAAATGTGGTATCTCATTGTAGTGCTTTTTTAACAATTTGAAGTACAACATCGATAGCATTGTACATTAGACTAATATCTTGATTAAACCCTAAATGAAAATGTCCTACCGGTTTCGATTTTAAATTAAGGCTATCTCTCACTTTTGTAGCTCTATACATTATTTCGTTGGAAAGATAACTGCCGCCTGATCCGGTAGTGGCTGTTATGGCTGTGTCACATATAATAACTTTTCCATTAATTCCCATTCGGTCTTTATTCATTCCTTCAAAAATTTGTCTTTGGGATTTGGAAAGATAATCGTTATCCCATGCACCTGTAGATGAGGGAATGTTACCAATTTTGTTATTTACAATTGGCTTTGAATACATACTTCCGAAAATTTTTAGTAAGGGTAAAGAAGTTTCAGTAACATTATTGCCACTATTATCTTTATACCGAGACGCATTATTAGTATTACTTTTACCTATGAACATATTGTCGCTACCTCCGTTTCTAAACTCTACCGCATATTTTTCAATATCAAATCTTGGATTGCCGCCATTTAAGCTGGTTGTTATTATCATATCTACTTCGCCTATATATTTTTTTATTACATCTTCAACTACTTTGTTATCAAAATCTTCATATCTAACTGGGAATATACAAGTTTGAATATAAATAGTATCGAATTGTTTATTTAATGCTAACGCTGTAATACCAGATGGATTGAAAGTTGCTGGGTTTGAATCTAACTGAAACGGATCAAACCCCGTAATAAGCACCTTCTTTTTGCCATTAGCTCCACTAAAATCTATGCCTGTATAGTTACGACTTTTTTCTTCAAAGAGTTTTACGATGTCGGCTAATTGTTTGGTATTGGACTTTACCGTGCTTAGGTCAAAATCAATATCATCATAAAAAAGGGGGTGACGTTTAAGGTACGTTTGCATTTTGTTCCTTGCCCAATACAGTGGTCGATCGTCGAGTTTTTTTTCTGTTTGCACTTGTTGAATGGCAGCATCCCACAAGTGTTTTGCATCTTCTGCTACTCTGCTTTTTATTTGCTTGATAATGTCCTCATCCTTTTCAGGAGTGTTAAGTGTACTGTTAATAAAGTCTATAAATTCATCAACAATAGTTTTTATTCGGTTATTTTCTCTAATAAAATTATTTTCCCAACTGTCTACTAAATCTTTTTTCCCTAAATTATCTTTATTGAATAGTCCAATTAATTCTTCATAATTTCTTTTATAGGCTATGGGTTTTAATCTTTCTCCTGCTAAAGGCAAGTAAACATCTTCTGCGTTTAAAGAAGCTTTTGCATAAAACTCATTTAGGTTGGTTTCTTCTATTTTTGTTTTGTACGTTTCATAATCATAATTTTCAAAATCATCGTTGTACCAACAGAGGTTTAATGCAAACAGCGGTGTTTCGAGCTGGTTATTTTTTACTGCTATCCACCATTGGAACTCTTTAATTGACTTGAATTTTTGATTTTCACTTTTGCTCTTTCCTTGCAAACACACTTGTATAAGCTTTCCATCTTCCACATCTTTGGTGGTAACTTTTATTTTTAGTTTTTTTCCGTATAAAAAGTTTTTAGTGTTTTGGTTGAGCAAATTATCTTTCTCATCAAAAAATTCAACTTTTTCTATGTTAGGGTGGGTTGTGTAGATGCCGTCTAGCGGTACATAATCTTTAAATTCCACCCCACCTTCTTCGCCACGGAGTATAACACTTTTAGCTGAAGTTATAGTTAGGTCTTCCTCTGTGCTGTGCCAAATAATTTTTTCGGCAATTTCCTCATAATGTTCGGCTCCTATAGTAATTTTTCCACTTGACATAAGATGACTTTTACAATTAAGATAATTTAGATTTTTCGCCACCATGGGTTTGTACGGTTTTTTTGCTGTGCACCTCCGCATTTTCCTTAGTACTGTTTACGACTACTTTGCCAGCAGTTTTGGAGTGCTCTTGGGATTGGCTTTTAAATTTCTTAGTAGCTGTTTGTGTTACATTCGCCGCCGTCAACATATAATCAGCTCCTGCATTTTGCGTCATAGTTGTACCTGCTCGTTCTGTTAGGCTTTCTCCTG
>CAYVXB010000137.1:0-572 GCA_964454275.1 uncultured Chitinophagaceae bacterium
AAGCG
Organism: uncultured Chitinophagaceae bacterium; assembly: GCA_964454275.1. GTDB lineage: Bacteria > Bacteroidota > Bacteroidia > Chitinophagales > Chitinophagaceae > CAYVXB01. The sequence continues at coordinate 6 of CAYVXB010000137.1, forward strand.
ATTATTTTAATAGTACAACGAATGCTTATGTGCCAAATCCGATTGGTAGAGAAGGTACTACCGGACATGAACTATTTGGTCATGGGCTTTCCCTTTCTGTTGGTAGAGGAGGTGTGAATCAACACGAAGATGCTATCCGATTAGAAAATTTAATTTTAAGGGTAATGGGGTATGGTAGCATCCAGAGAGATGGAACTGATCATGGAACAAGAATTAAAATTGATAACCCAAGTGCAATACCTGATTATAGATGAAAAAGAGTATAATAATTATCTGGGTTTTGACTATTATTTCAGTATTTCAAGCAAGCTCTCAAAGCAGCCATAAAACAATACTTACAAAAATTGATTCTGCTAATATTGAAAGAGCTGATAGATTAGCAAATCAAGTTTTAGGTATTAAGCAGCACGAGACAAACTATTTAGTTTTTAGTATAGGTAACAATATACTTTTTATTTATGATTCCTGCAAAATTTACAAATCGCTCTACTTCATTGAAAAGTTTAATTATAAAAAACAAGAAAAAGAGTGTATAGAGGTAAATAAGAAAAAAGTAAACTCAAAACA
>CAYVXB010000137.1:582-5105 GCA_964454275.1 uncultured Chitinophagaceae bacterium
TCAAAACAGAATATTTTAAAATATTCTTTTAATGCTGAAATATGCTCTGATAGCTTTATATATACAGATTCCATTTTATACAATAATAATATTTACTCGAGTTCCAGTTATATATATATTTGTCTTGTAAAAAATGGAGGGAAAATGTGTGAATTTAATATCCCACTTCTGGATAGTGGAAAAAATTATAGTGAAAAAATTATTTTAAATAATAAGCAATTATTTAATTACTTATTTGGTGAGCTTTTAAGTAGAATGAAAAATAATAATAAAAAGTAGCTGCTTACTGGTGTAAAAAAGTTGGTACGCTAAAAGTTATGATTGTGGCCGCGAATTTGAAGCACCAGTGTATGAGGTGCAAGGATTAAATGGAATTTTAAAGACTGCACAAAAAGCTGAGGAATGATATTTAAAAAATCAATATTATTATACTGCTTGTTATTTAGCCTACGTGTTCAATCACAAGAACAAGTTGTATTTAAAAATTTTATTTTAAAGGATTATTCATACGCTACAGAAAAAATACTGAACCCTGAAGATACATTTGCAATAAAAAAATATGTGCTAATTAATATAAATAGCGATACGCTTTATTTATTTCAAAAGGTAGCTCTTTATAAGCGTAATGAGCAATGGAATATTTTTGAAGGAGGGTTAGGAAATCTATTTTTAAATTTAAGAAAAGATTCTTGCTATACAATATTTTTTGAAAGCGATAAATATGGTTTTATAGAGGGTGGATATTTAAAAAATATCCAAATTGATTTTTTGTATACAGCAAAAGATGGAAGTGTAATTATTAAGTCTGATAAAAGCAAAAATTTAATTCTCCACAAAATTCAAAAAATTGGTACACTAACAGTCGTAATTGGTGATCGTGAATTTGAAGCACCTGTTCACAATGTGCAAGAATTAAATAGAATTTTAAAGAAGGAAAAAAAATAATATTTAAAAAATAGCTATGCCGGAATTCATAACTGATGGCGCTCTTATGCAATGCGACAAAGGCGTTGCCCCATCCAAACTTACCGTAACCAGCCAACAAGGCTGCCTAATAGCTGGCAAACCACAAGCCACCGAAAAAGACAAACAAGCTGGTGCCAACATAGCACCTTTTGGTGTTTGCTCCGTTACCCAAAAGAGCTGCATGCCACAACCTACCGCTTGGCAAAAGACCGGGCCTTATACTATTGATGGGGTAAAAGAACTCACTACCGATTCCTTTTGTATGTGTGGGTTGGGAGGGAAAATGCAATTCCTACAATCGGGTAATAGTGGGTTTGTAAAACTCAAATACGCTGCTGGAGCTGGTGAGCATGGGCCTATGGCGGGGTTACGAGAAGATGATGACGACCCCATTGCTAAGCTTACTGAAAAAACAGATTTACTAATTTTTATACAAGATGTGAAAGGAGAAATAGATACCGAAAAAATGGATGATGAATCTGAAGACTGGGATTATATTGTAGTAGCAGATATGCAAGAAGCTGAAAACACATTAAGAACAAAATATAAAAATAAAATTGGATTTATAAAAAATCTTGTTATAAAATCACATGGACACGTATCTGAAGGCCCTGACCTAGATACGAAAGAGAAACAGGGTGTGGTGCATAACCCTGCCAATGATAAATCGTTAATGTATATACGTTCATTATTAACTAATAGTGCAAACGTTTGCTTTACAGCTTGTTCTATAATACAACAATACAATGAGCCTAAAAGAGAAAAATATTCCCTAGCCAGAGAAACAGCTAATAATTATTCTACCTTCTTTTTAAAAGGAACACAACGAAATTTATTTATGAATTATACTGCCTCTTCCAGTTGGGATTTTGAAAATCTTGACAATAGTAAAGTTGAAGAAGGAAAAGATAAAGGAAAAGGTTCATTTACAAAAGGAGATACTTATTGGTTTTTATTTGATAGCCCACTTGTTGGAGAAAAAAGCCAATGGGCAGGATTTATGTGGTTTTATCCTAGTGCAGATGGTAAATTTTTACATCAAAAATACTATTATCAAATTATTGTTAACTCATCAGGTGGTTTATCGGTAAGTAAAATAAGAGCAATTGATCCTAATAATATTAGTCCTAATAATCCTAAACCCGTAAAAAAAGCATTATGAGATATAAAATATATACATATATATTAGTGATTGGTATAATTGCTGGATGTAAAGCAAAAAAACATCCTTCGGATTGTAAGGAAATAATTAAAACCTTTATCTATCCTGAAGATTTAACCAGATTCGATTCGTTAAATTATGTGTGTGATGATAATCCGATACCTAAAAAATTTCTAGGTCCAAAACAAAAAGCTATACCATATTTTGATGATAAAAATTATTCTTTATTCTATAGGGATGATGAAACTAAATTACTATTTGATAAAAGAAACGAGTTATACTTTTGTTTTAAATCTAGATATGATGCAGACCCTTTTGTAAGAACTTCTATAGATAAGATATATATATTAGGTAAATACAAACTTCCTCTATTTTCCATTGAAAATTATTTTAGCGATTCAATTAGATACTGTGAAAACAGATATCCTTTAACTTCTATTAAAAATTATTTTGAAAAACCTTATGCTGATATTGAAAAGTATGATTATACCGCATCTAATGAAAAATTATATGTATATGTATTAGAAATGAAAAATAATAAAAAAGTTAAACTAGAAAAATTAACTTATTCTGAATTAGTAGATATTGCTAAAGCATTGCTGGGTGGAGAGTATATTCAAACATCAAAACTATATCATGAAGACAAGCATTTCAAAACAAATCCTTTATGGGAGAAACACTGATGAAATATAGATTACATAGATATCAGCACCTCTAAAAACTAGTATTTATTATTACTAAACTATCCACATGCTTCAATTTCTAAAATCAAAAAACCCTCATACAAAACAAGAAGAAGATGAAAAGAAAGAGGAAGATAACAACAAAGATAAACCCACTCCAGTAGACTTTTTAGTGCACTTTAATCTTATCATCAATAAACCAGAAGACTTCAAAAACGAATTTGGATTCGATTACATGCGCCCCGAATATGAAAACATTATCCAAACCGACTATGAAGACCTTAAAGCAGAGTACTGTGTTTGCAACAATATCGAAAGTTATGTATTAGGCAAACCCTATTACACACCTTGGTTAGCCATGTTTAAAGACCACAAAAAAATAACCGGCTACGAAGTAAAACTAAAACTCCATACCCAAAAATTAGAGGAAACCCCCAACGACGAAATAGATACTATACACTTTGCCTGCCCTGTTGGTATTGAAATGTATGATGAAGAAGGCAATACCAAAATAGAAAAACTAAAATACAGCGAAATAAATGATAAAATCATACAAATAAAATGTACCCAAAGCTTTAGCGAACACCAATACATAGCCGTAGTACATGCTGAAACCAAACACAGTTTGGGTTTTTTAAATCTTTACAAAAACAATCCAGCCTACAGGTTAAATGTAAAATTCGTAAAAGTAAAATTTAAAGGAGAAGTAATTTTTAAAACAACAGATGATAAAGGCAAAACCACAGGGCATATTAACTTTAATAATGACACCTTCAATATTAAACAAATAGACCCACAAGGAAACATCTTTGAATATCCACATAAAATGCCAGACCACTATACCACTGCAGAACAAATAAAAAAATATAAACTAGACACTTCCTTAAATACCGATCTTAACCTTAGCAATATGATCAATTACATAGAAGAAAATGCAAAAAATGCAAAAAAATATTTAGCTCAAGCATTAATTCAATTAGATATACAGCCCAAACTTGAGGAAATAAAAGTTGATGTAGAAAGCTATGATAAACAAAAACCTATAACAATGATAGGATTACCGGGTATAAAAAAAATTAAAGAGTCAATAGAAACGCAATGGGGAAAAGATATTCAATTTAACTATAACCAACTATTGCTAGGATTACAAGAATTATATTCATATCATAAAAAACCAGATCCAGGAATAGTAATATTCATCATGCCCATAAATATTGTATTACGGTGTAGCGAAAAACAAGATGCTGTTATACTAGAGGGCTATACAAAAAAAATAAATAAGATCACCAAATTTATCATGCTCACCAAGCCTACAGCAGTAACACAAAAATTGCCATCAGTTTTGGCTCATCAAATAGCCCATAGCCTTGGTCTCGTACCTACTTTCCAACCTAACGAAGAGATGGATAGTTCCACAAACTCACCCAAACATCACTTTTATAGAGGCACTACCGATAACTTAATGGATCATACTTCTGGAGAAGAAGATTTTCCAAAATTAACATCTAAGAATAAGAAAAAAGATATGCTCTGGAAATGGCAATGGGACATCATGCAACAAGATGTTCAAGATTTAACCATCATAAAAGGATAAAACTTAAAATTACAACAATAATAATGTTGAAACAGTTTTTTACCTTGCTATCAGTATTAGTCTCACACTGGCGCAGATTGTTATGACATTACCAAAATATTTTTCAATTGTTTTTATG
>CAYVXB010000138.1:0-5072 GCA_964454275.1 uncultured Chitinophagaceae bacterium
ATATAATAGAGCTGTTAAAGAAGAAACTACCCAACTACATGCTACCGCATTATTACATTAGGATGGAACAGTTTCCATTAAGTGCTAATGGTAAGATAGATAAAAAGCAGTTGCCTAACCCAGAAACGCTAGGATTAAGCACAGGAGCCAACTACATAGCACCTACTAATGAAACAGAAAAAAAATTAGTAGCTATATGGCAAGATATACTAGGCAAAGAAAAAATAAGTATACACGATAATTTTTTTGAATTAGGTGGACACAGTTTAAAAGCTATTCGGTTAGCAGGTCAAGTTTATAAACAATTCAATGTTAAATTATCCTTACAACAAATATTTACTCATCCTGTTTTACAACAGCAAGCACAGTGTATACAACAATCCAACACAGTACAATACATAAATATTAAACCCGTACAGCAACAACCTTATTATGATTTATCTGCTGCGCAACGTCGGTTATGGGTCATCAGTCAATTTAAAGAAGCAAACATAGCTTATAATATGCCCGGTGTATATGTGTTTGAAGGCAACCTCGACAAAGCTTCGTTGGATAAGGCTTTTCAAACAATAATAGAACGGCACGAAATATTGCGAACGATATTTAAAGAAGATGAAAAATCAACAGTTAAGCAATATATTGTAAACGCTAAAGATCTTCTGTTTAATATATCGTATGTTGATTGTAGAGATCAACAAAGTGATGCCATAAAAAATGCGATACAGTCTGATGTATTGCAACCTTTTGATTTAACTGCAGCTCCTTTACTACGAGCACATCTATATCAAATTGAAAATAATAAATGGATATTCGTATATGTCATGCACCATATTATTAGTGATGGATGGTCCATGCAGGTGATGGTAGATGAAGTGTTATCGTTATATAATGCGTATGTTAACCATCAGCCAAATCCTTTACAGCCTTTACGTATTCAATACAAAGATTATGCAGCTTGGCAACAGCAGCAATTACAAGATGCGAACATACAATCACACCAACAGTATTGGTTACAACAATTTCAAGGAGAGTTGCCACTATTAAATTTACCCACAGACAAACTCCGACCTGTTGTAAAAACATACAATGGAGCAACGTTAGAAAAAACATTCGATGCAGCGCTTACTAAACGGTTAGCAACAATAACCAAAGAACAAGGCGCTACATTATTCATGGGATTGTTAGCAGGTATACATACATTGCTTTATAAGTATACCAATCAAGAAGATATTATTATTGGAAGTCCTATAGCCGGTAGAGAGCATGCAGATCTCGAAAATCAAATTGGTTTTTATGTAAACACCTTAGCTTTACGAACATCATTCAATGCACAAGAAAATTATAAACAGTTATTAGAGCGAGTAAAACAAACTACACTAGCTGCTTATGAGCATCAGCTATATCCTTTTGATGAATTAGTAGATGCATTAAACCTGCAAAGAGATTTGAGCAGAAGTCCGTTGTTCGATGTAATGGTAATACTGCAAAACACTAAACTCCATCATGCTTTTGAAACGCCAAAACTAACCGGCTTAGCCGTAAGCGAGTACACAGAAAGTATGGAAGTAAATAGCAAATTCGATATTACATTCAACTTTATTGAAATAGAAGAATCTTTACATCTTACTATAGAATACAACACCGATATCTATTATGCATCAACGATACAGAGAATGGCAATGCATCTTGAACAGTTGTTTAACGCTATTGTACAGGATGCAACACAGCCTATTCATCAATTAAATATATTAACTAAAAAAGAGGAGCAGCAACTCTTAGTAGCGTTTAATGATACAGCAGTAAGCTATCCAAAAAATAAAACCATCATTAATGTATTTGAAGAACAAGTTGTACAAACGCCTAACCATGTTGCGGTTTTATATGAAGATAAAACACTTACCTATCAACAATTAAATGAACAGGCTAATCAATTAGCACATTACTTAAAAACAAATTATACTATCAAGGCCAACGATCTGGTTGGTATACAATTACAGCGAAATGAATGGATGATTATAGCGATGCTTGCTGTTTTAAAAGCAGGTGGGGCTTACGTTCCCATCGATCCGGAATATCCGCAAGAGAGAATAAATTATATTATAGCGGATAGTAAATGTAAACTGGTAATCAACGAAAAAGAACTATCGCAATATAGAGCAACCCAAACAAAATATAGTGTAGATAATATTAAACAAACCATTCAACCGAATGATCTAGCGTATATTATTTACACCTCTGGTTCTACAGGTCAACCCAAAGGCGTAATGATAGAACACTGCAATGTATATGCATTTATTTGTTGGTGTAAGCAAGCGTTTGCAACGTCTGATGTAGATACAGTATTTGCAACTACTTCTATTTGCTTCGATTTATCCATTTTCGAAATATTTTACACACTCACTACAGCAAAAAAACTACGATTGTTAAAAGATGGATTAGCTATTCCAACATATATTCAAACCAATGAAAAAATATTAATTAATACGGTACCAAGTGTAGTAGGCGTTTTATTAAGCAATCATGTTAACCTACAAGCAGTAACCACGTTAAATATGGCGGGAGAGCCTATTCCTAAGCATTATATTGATAGCTTATTGCAGCAATATAAAAATATACATATTAGAAATTTATACGGCCCATCAGAGGATACAACCTATAGTACTGTATATAAAATAAAAGATAACAATACTGCTTTAATAGGTGTGCCTATAGCAAACACAGAAGTATACATTATCAATGAACAATTACAACTTCAACCCATAGGAGTAGTAGGAGAAATATGTATTGCTGGATCAGGTTTAGCCAGAGGTTATTTATATAAACCCGAACTAACAGCAGAAAAATTTATAGCCAATCCATTTAAGTTTGGTGAGCGTATGTATAAAACAGGTGATATAGGTCGATGGCTGGAAAATGGGAATATAGAATTTATGGGAAGAAAAGATGATCAGGTGAAAATACGAGGTTATAGAATAGAGCTGGGTGAAATAGAAGCTACTTTACAAAAACATGAAAACATAGAAGCAGCAGTAGTTACCACTAAAATAAATTCGGCAGGTGAAAAAGAATTAATCGCTTATATAGTAAATAAAGAAGCATTGAACAAAGCAGATATACGCAATTATTTATCGCACTGGTTACCTGCGTATGCCTTACCTGCTCATTATATATTTCTTAAACAATTGCCATTAACACCCAATGGTAAAGTAGATAAGAAAAAATTACCTAAGCCGGAAACATCCGTATTATCCGATGCTTCAACGTATCTAGCGCCGTCAACAGATACTGAAAAACAATTAGCGTACATTTGGAAACAAATATTAGATATAGAAAAAATAGGAACGCATGATGATTTCTTTATGTTAGGTGGACAAAGTTTAAAAGCTACTCGTTTAATCAGTCAAATACACAAACAATTCAATGTTAAGCTAGCGTTAGAAGATGTGTTTACAACCACCACCTTACAAAATCAAGCAGCGCTAATCGATCAGTCTAATTCATCAACATATAATAATATTCAACCTGCACAAAAGCAAGACAGCTATCCATTAACCTCTTCTCAATATAGACTTTGGGTATTAAGCCAATTAGAAGAAGGAAATATGGCGTACAGCATGCCTGGTGTGTATATAATAGAAGGAGCGCTTAACTATACTGCTTTAGAAAAAGCCTTCGATAACTTAATAGAACGACACGAAATATTACGAACCGTATTCAACGAAAATGAGCAATCAGAAATAAGGCAATACATCAAACAACCGGCAGAAATACATTTTAAAATTGACTATCAAAATATTCAATCTATAAATATATCTGACGAGCTCGTAGAACAGTATATTCAACAAGTTATACAACAACCTTTTAATTTAGCTACCGGACCTTTACTGCGAGTAACCGTTTATCAACTAGCCAACAACAAGTGGATATTCGTATACGCCATGCATCATATTATTAGTGATGGATGGTCGTTAAATGTACTCATGCAAGAATGGCTTGCGTTATATAATGCACATGCTACCAATCAATCAAATGCTTTACAACCCCTACGTATTCAATACAAAGACTATGCAGTTTGGGCGCAACAACAATTACAGCACGAATCGTTACAAGAACATAAACAATATTGGATACAGCAATTTAAAACAGGCATTCCTGTACTTGATGTGTCTTTAAAATCAAGACCATCAAACTTTTCTTATAAAGGAGATACTTTATCTTTTATCATAGATGAAAATAAAACGGATCATCTTACGCAAATAACCAATCAATATCAAGGAACGTTGTTTAATACTTTATTATTATTAGTGAAATTATTATTACACAAGTATACTCGCCAAAATACAATAATGGTAGGCACTTCCTTAGGAGGAAGAAATAATCACGAGCTCGAAAATCAAATTGGATTGTATTTAAATAATTTGCCATTAATCACGAATATTCAAAAAACACACACTATTAATGAAGTATATGCTAATATTAAAAATACCGTATTACAAACGTTGCAACATCAGCTATATCCATTAGATAAACTAATGAATGATATTCACTATAAAAAAGATAATAGCCGGCCAGGCCTCTTCAATGTATTTATAGAATATCATACCAACGAAACCAAGCAAACTGGTTTTACTATGCACCAGTGCATAGTACAGCCTTATCATCAAAAGTTAAACATTAGCCTTTTCGATCTCAGTTTCGATTTTCAAAAAGTAGAAAATACCATACAAGCTGTAATTATTTACAATACAGATTTATTCAATGTAGCAGATATAGAACTCATGAAAGAAAGATTTCTGCATCTAATGGAAAATATTCAACAACTATTTAATAACCATAAAAAAATAGAAGACATAGACTATATTATAACACAACATCGACAAACTAAAAAACAAATACAACTTAATGTAGAAGAAAATTTTTAATATGCAATTACCATTTATTTCACATCCGTGGGCTGTGGCACACCTAAAGTATATACACAAAAAAATCCCGAAGGGATGGGATAATTATAGAAAAATTATTTGATTTTTTAAACCCTGAAAGGGTGAAATAATATCATCCCTTCGGGATTT
>CAYVXB010000139.1:0-4936 GCA_964454275.1 uncultured Chitinophagaceae bacterium
AGGGCGCTTTTCATTTTGCCATATTAGCCACTGATGAGGACACGCTACAGCAAGTCTTCTATAGGACTGTATTAACCCCGTATATTTTTTTATATTATTGACTTTGTTCATACCATTGCTGAAGAATTTCCGCACACTTTTCTGATAAGGATGGCCAACAAGTTTTAATGCGATCAAACTTTTTTATTCTTTCTTCTTGGGTTTTATAAGGGAATGTCTCACTCATATATAAAGCAATGACAACCTTGTCATAATCATCGCCTTCGAGCCATTTTTCTCTAATGCACGAAAGCCCTCCACCATTATCATTTAAACACCAAATTAATCGATCAAAAATTTCTGCAAGAGCATTTGGAGGTAAATTCGGAGCCCTGTTCTCTAATAAATAATCCATTATATTTTCTATTGTCATACAATAATTATTTTCTTATTTCTGCTTGCACATTTTTTTGAAGTACTTCTGTAATACTATGCATCATTTTTTCAACTTCTTTATCGGTAAGTGTTTTTTCTTCATCTTGAAAAACGAATCGGATGCCAATAGAACGCTTGTCTTTTCCTAATTTCTCATGTTCAAACACATCAAATACTTTTATAGATTGAAGTTTGTTTAGTGCCAGTTGATGAATGGTTTTTTCTATTTTTTCATAGGGAATACTTTTTTCTAATACCAAGGCCAAATCTCTTTCTACCATGGGAAAGCGGGACACTTCTTTATATAAAAGAGGTTGTTTTGTTGTGTTCAATAGCAATAACCCCCAATTAATATCTATTACCCAAACGGGTTGCTCAATGTGAAATGTATGAAGCTTATTAGGCATAACTTCTCCTACTAGTATAACGAGTTTTCCGTTTATGGTATATTGTATAGCATTGTTCAAAAGTGGATGGTTATGTTTTTCCCAACTTCCTTGTTCTAAGCCTAATAGTTTTATAATAGTATCGCCCAATCCTTTCATCCAAAATAGATCTGCTATTTGAATTTTGTTTTGCCAAGTTAATGGTTGTACAGCACCTGTTACGTATATAGAAAAGTGTTCCTCCTCTTTATATCTTTCCTTTTCTTTGGTATATATTTTTCCAAATTCAAATAATAATAAATTTTCATTTTTGCGATTTAAATTATAGGCTATAACCTCTAAGCCTGTCTCCAACATAGAAGGTCGCATTACATCTAAAGCAATACTTAGGTTATTCAAAAGTTTTATACTATGCGCCAATATTTGTTGATCATAATAATGGCTGTTGGTAATAGAATTGGTAACAATTTCTTTAAAACCCTTTCCTATTAAGCAAGTAATTAATTTTTCTTTTAATAGATGTTCTTTTCTATGTTCATCCACAGCAGGGGTTAACATAATACGATTGGGAATATCTATATTATCCAATCCATCTATACGTATAATTTCTTCTGCTATATCTGCAGGCAAATGAATATCTGGTTTACTATATGGTGCAGCAACGGTTATGGCATCTATATTTTCTCTTACAATATCAAAGCCCAATGCCATTAAAATAGCTTTAACCGCTTCTGGATGATAATTTTTTCCAATTATTTTTTTTAGATAGTTAAAAGAAAAGGTAATTTCTTTTTTAATCATTGGTTGAGGGTAAATATCTACCACATCAGAGGTTATTTTTCCACCTGCAATTTCCTGTATCATTAATACTGCTCTTTTGAGCACTTGTACTGTTTGACTAATATCCACTCCCTTTTCAAACCGTGTAGCGGCTTCTGTTCGCAAACCTTGATGTGTAGAGGTTTTACGAATATTTGCTGGATTAAACCAGGCACTCTCTATAAAAATATTTTTTGTATTTTCTGTTACACCCGAATGTTGTCCACCAAACACACCGGCAATACACACAGGTTCTATTGAATTATAAATTATTAGATCATCTACATGCAGCTCACGCTCCTTTCCATCGAGTGTTTTGAATGGTGTATGGGTTATAGCATTTTTAACGATGATGGTTTTGTCGTGTATAGTATCTGCATCGAATATATGTATGGGTTGTCCTGTTTCATGTAATATATAGTTGCTTACATCCACCACATTATTAATGGGCTTTATTCCTATGGCGAGCAGTTTGTTTGCCAACCATTGTGGAGAAGGTTGGATATTGATGCCGCTTAAACTTATTCCACTATACCGTTTACAAGCTTGGTTGTTTTGTATATCTACCTTAATGGACAAGGTATTATTGTCAATATGCAATGCATTACTATATGGATATTTGGGTTGATATGCTTTTTTGCGATGATGTGTCAAATAAGCACAAACATCTTTAGCTACGCCCAAATGACTCATAGCATCCATTCGATTAGGCGTTAATCCAATTTCTATAATATCATCTTCATATGGTTTAAAATGTGTGATAGCAGGGGTTCCAGATATGCAATCGTTTGGCAACACCATTATACCATTATGATCATTGCTTATACCTATTTCATCCTCGGCACAAAGCATTCCATAACTTTCGATACCTCTTATTTTAGCCACCTTCATTGTTATAGGATCACCATTAATGGGATAAATAGTGGTGCCTACAGTGGCTACTATTACTTTTTGACCAATAGTTACATTAGCCGCACCACATACAATTTGCAGCACATTCTCTGTACCTATATTAACTTTCGTGATTTTTAATTTATCTGCATTGGGGTGTAGCTGTACATCTAACACCTCTCCTATTATAAGACCCTTTAAACTTCCTTTTACACGTTCAAAATGTTCAATACCTTCTACTTCTAAGCCTATAGAAGTTAAGATAGCGGATAACTCCCCTAATGAAAGGGTTATGGGTAAATATTCATGTAACCATGTATAACTAATCTTCATAGTACTTATATATCAATATGGTCAAAAATACAGAATAGATAACTCTTTCAAAGGAAAATAAACATAAAACTTGCTCTTTGATGGAAAGCTCCTTACCTGTATTTTTTTTGATATGCATTCATTTTGATACAAAATATTTTTTTTCACATATTTTGTGCATATCTATAAAAATAATGTGTGTATATTTTTTTTGATATGCATAAGCACGGTTTTTGATATATATAACTTGGTTGATGCGTGTGTAATCATTGTTAGATAACCGTGTATTAAATTAGCAGTCGAATATTTTTTTCAACCCAGTAGAATTCTGTTACCTTCATCGACCTACGACATTTGTATACCTTTTTTAAATACGCATTTGAAAATTACCCATGGACCTTACTAATATTAACAAAGACAGACGAAGAAATCGCAAAAGCAACTTAGACTTAAGCACCATGGTGTACGGTAAAGTACCTCCTCAAGCCAAAGATCTTGAAGAAGCCGTGTTAGGTGCTATTATGTTAGAAAAAGCCGCTTTTGATACGGTAATAGAAATATTAAAACCAGAATGTTTTTATGTAGAAGCACATCAACGTATTTTTAAAGCCTTTCAATCGCTGGCTCAAAAGTCGCTACCAATAGATATTTTAACAGTAGTGGAAGAGTTGCGAACCAAAGAAGAATTAGATATGGTTGGTGGTCCATATTATGTTACCAAACTCACCAACAGTGTTACCTCATCAGCCCATATAGAATCGCATGCTCGTATTATTTTACAAAAATTTATTCAACGTGAATTAATTCGAATTAGTGGAGAAATTATTGGAGATGCTTATGAGGATACCACAGATGTGTTTGATTTGTTGGATGATGCAGAAACCAAATTATTTGAAATAACCAACAACCATCTACGTAAAAATTTTGACGATATCAATACCGTTTTGGTTAAAACCATCAATCGGATCGAAGACTTAAGAACTAAAAATGAGGATATTACTGGTATAGCCAGTGGATTTAGTAAATTAGATAGAGTAACCAATGGTTGGCAATCAACCGATCTTATTATTTTAGCTGCTCGTCCATCCGTAGGTAAAACGGCGTTTGCCTTAAACTTGGCTCGGCATGCCGCTTTACACCCTACCAAACCAACAGCGGTTGGCTTCTTTTCTCTTGAAATGTCTGCCGGACAATTAGTACAACGTATTCTAAGTGCAGAAAGTGAGATTTTATTAGAAAAAATTTCGAGAGGTAAATTAGAAGAGTATGAAATGAAACAACTGTACACAAAAGGAATAGATCGATTGTCTAAAGCACCTATATTTATTGATGACACGGCTGCCCTTAATATTTTTGAACTAAGAGCAAAGTGCCGTAGACTGGTTAACAAACATCATGTAGGATTAATTATTATCGATTATTTACAGTTAATGAGTGGCTCCAATGACAGAGGTGCAAATAGAGAACAAGAAATTAGCCGTATATCCAGAGATTTGAAAGGATTAGCCAAAGAATTACAAGTGCCTATTATTGCTTTGAGCCAATTAAGCCGTGCAGTAGAAACCCGTAAAGAAAGTAAAATGCCTCAATTAAGTGATCTTAGAGAATCTGGTGCTATTGAACAAGATGCCGATATGGTAATGTTTTTATATAGACCTGAATATTATGAAATTACAACCAATGAATTTGGCGATAGCAATAAAGGAGAAACCCATGTTCGTATAGCCAAGCATAGAAATGGATTGCTAGAAACCATTAAATTAAGGGCTTTGCTACACATTCAAAAATTTGTAGAAGAAGAGGATACGAATGTACCAGGACTACCCCCTAATGCTGGCGGAAATTGGAAACCTGTAAATAGTGGCCAAACAGAAAGTGGCGCAAAACTCTTTATACAAAGAGGTTCCAAAATGAACACAGAAAGTTTTGATGATAATGTTGATGAGGAACCTCCATTTTAACAAAATAGGATTGTAGAATTCGCTAATTATACCGAACCAAACTCTTTTTTGTTTGCGAAAGCACCTTTTTACTCCGATTCGGCTGCCGTGGCGAGTGTCTCCACTCGCCGCCACGCTGGAACCTTTTATTCTTATTCGATGTAATAATATTTT
>CAYVXB010000140.1:0-3226 GCA_964454275.1 uncultured Chitinophagaceae bacterium
GTAAAATAAAAACTTATCCACATATTGGACTATATTATATGCAGAAATGGTATAAAATGATTGAAAATGTTCTCATTCCATAAAATAGAACGCAGATGGTCATGATTTATTATGATTAATCAAGATCAGATCATAATAAATCATGACCATCTGCGTAAATCTGCGTTCTATTATCATGATCATTTTAGACAGCCTCTTTGAGTGTATTTATGCTTTAGGAGCTGCATCCAACACTTCTTTACTTACCCCATTAGCATATTTTTCAAAGTTTTTAATAAATGCCTCCGCTAGGTATTTGGCTTTAGCGTCATAGGCGGTTTTGTCTGTCCACGTATTACGAGGATTTAAAATTTCTGAGGGAACATTAGGGCAAATGGTTGGTATGGCCATACCAAATACAGGATGTTGTTCATAGTTCACATTATCCAAAGCACCATTTAATGCTGCCGTAATCATAGCACGGGTAAAAGATAATTTCATACGATGTCCAGTACCATAAGGTCCACCTGTCCAACCGGTATTAATCAGCCATACTTTTACATTATGTTTTTTCATTTTCTCTCCTAACATATGGGCATATTCACCAGGGTGTAAGGGCATAAAAGGTGCTCCAAAACAAGCGCTGAAGGTAGACTTCGGTTCTGTTACTCCCGCTTCTGTGCCAGCAACTTTTGCTGTGTACCCACTAATAAATTGGTACATAGCTTGTCCTGGCGTCAATTTAGCAATAGGTGGAAGTACATCATATGCATCGCAAGTTAAAAAGAAAATATGGTTAGGAGTATTACCAATAGAGGGTTCTAGCGCATTGCTAATATAATGTAATGGATAACTTACTCTGGTATTTTCTGTAATGGTTTTATTACTAAAATCTATTTTATTAGTGCCTTCAAAAAAACAGGTGTTTTCTACCAATGCGCCTGGTTTAATAGCATGAAATATTTCAGGTTCATTTTCTTCACTTAAATCAATACATTTTGCATAACATCCACCTTCAAAATTAAATACATTGGTATCTGTCCAGCCATGCTCATCATCTCCAATTAATTTTCTATTAGGGTCGGCACTAAGGGTAGTTTTGCCTGTTCCACTTAATCCAAAAAATATAGCCGTGTTTCCTTTATCATCCATATTAGCACTACAATGCATACTTAATATGCCGTTGTTTTTGGGCATTAGATAATTGAGGATAGTAAAAATTCCTTTTTTAATTTCTCCTGTATAACCCGTTCCTCCAATTAATATTATTTTTTTTGTAAAGTTGATGATGGCAAAATTGTCTTGACGGGTTCCATCTACAGCCGGATTAGCTTTAAAAGTAGGCGCTGCTAATACATGCCAATCAGGTTCAAAATTATCTAACTCAGTTGCTTTTGGCCTTAAAAACATATTGTAGGCAAATAGATTCATCCAAGGATTTTCATTAACTACTCTAACATTTATGCTGTATTTAGGATCGGCACAAGCACAACAATCTCTTACCCATAGTTCATCTTTTGTGTTTAAATGAGCTAACATTTTTGTATATAATCCATCAAAATATTTTGATTCTATGGAGATATTAAAATCATTCCAATGTATGGTGTTTTCTGTTATAGTGTCTTTTACGATGAATTTATCTTTTGGGGAACGTCCTGTAAATTTTCCAGTAGAAATGACCAAAGCGCCTGTATCATTTAATATACCTTGATTTAAGCGAAGTACATCTTTAGTCAATGTTTCTGAAGATGGTTGATAATGAATTTTACCAGAGAGTTCTAGACCTAATTTTTTTAATGTATTAGTTGGTATGCTTAAAGTTGTGGTTGGCATAAAATAAATTGTATTTGGAAGGCAAAACTACAATGAAAAACACAAATATGCTTTGTGTTCTTTTAAACATTACTATAACTAACTAAAGCCGAAAATATGGATACATGTTCTTTAAAAACGATATCCATATTTATTGAATAAATAACAACTCCATTTTTTGCTGTAGATCGCAATTCTTTTTCAATAATTTATGGAGCGATTATAGGATCGAGTACTCCGGTGGAGGGCTACTGGACAAGAGAATTTGTTTTGGCCGCAGATTTTTTTTTGATTTATAGAGGACCAAGGAACGCATGTTTTTTTGGATGGCTCTTCAAAAATAGGATTTGATCAAGATGGAAAAGATAGATTTAATAGAGCATGTAAACGATTTACAGACAGTTTCTTTAAACCAGGTATAAACAGAGACAGGTTAAAATGTTGATAACACTTTGTACAGTTGGTATACATCCTCAAAAGAATTATACAGGGGGGTAGGCGATATTCTTACTACTCCGGGCTCTCTATAATCTACTATGATACCTGCTTCTATCATTTTTGCCTGTACCTGACTCCCGTTTTTATTGAAAAATAGAGAGAGTTGTGCTCCTCGTTCTTCTTCCTTAATAGCTTGTATAATATCTTCCGTCCTCAATATTTTTTCTCCTGTTCTAGGCTCCACTTCAATAATAGTTGTTTCAGGATTTAAGCCATAATGTTTTACTTGTGTTTCAACAGCGTATTGGTCAGATGGAAAAGCACCTGCTTCCATGATAATTTTATATCGTTCTGTAGTAGGTCTATAAAATGAAGCCATCATAAAATGCAAATTAACAGTAAGTGTATTCATTACCGTTACTTCATTCGTTTGACATCCTACAATTGTTGCTAATGCATTTTCAAAAGATTGTTGATAATACAACCATGGCGTATTCGCTTTCCAATAACCTTCTACAGCATAGGTTCTCCAGTCTGTTAATTCTTGCTCAATAGCTTGTTTAGCTTGCTTAGATTGTAAGCCTAAGGAATTACCGCAGAAATAAATCATGGGTTTCCCATCTTTTTCTGGGAAATAAAATTCATTTCTAAAAGAACGTAATTCATCTTGCTCATCCATTTGTTGAGCAAAAGCTATATCTGTTGAAAATGAAACACTCATATATGTATGTTATTTGACAAACCTACAGGAATAATTTTAAATTGTTATAGCTTTGTCAAACATCAAATTATTTTAAAATGGGGGAAACAAATTCTACTCACTATTATGCTTATTGCCCTTTCAACAGCAATATTCGCTCCAAAAAAATCTAATGATAATTTTCAGATTTTTTTGGAAATTTTTTAAAAAGCTGTAACTAAAAATGATAAAAAAAAATTGCTAAGCTTGTTGAATTTCCTATTTGGGACATTAAAAATGAGGAGACATTTATAAAAC
>CAYVXB010000140.1:3236-4880 GCA_964454275.1 uncultured Chitinophagaceae bacterium
GCAGGAAAGAAAAGTCACAAGACTTGGCGCAAAGAAATCAATATCATTGGATATTGAATTTGATAGTGAAGGAACCACAATGAAAGACTTTATACAAGAAGACGAAGAAACAAATGATGTTGTTATTAATGATATTTTTGATAAAAGAACAAAACGATGTTTGCTTACACAAGTACCAGAATGGAATATGAATGACTCTTCTTATAACATATCTTGCGGTATGAATATTTATATTTTTAAAAAAACTAAAGCTGATTGGCATTTAGTCCCTGGTGATTTATGTTAGAAAAAAATATTAGTATAAACAAAGCAAAGGATTTTTACAATCGGGCACAATAATTTTAATTCATTTAATCTGCATTTTTATTATGCGTACAGACAATTTTCATTCACCAGACTATTATGGAGTAGATGATTTATTAACCGAAGAACATAAACTCATTCGAGAAACGGTTCGCAATTATGTTAAAAAAGAAATAACTCCTATTATTGAAGACTATGCACAGCGTGCTGAATTTCCTCAACATATTGTAAAACAATTGGGAGAGCTAGGTTGCTTTGGCCCAACCATACCAACAGAATATGGTGGTGGCGGATTAGATTATATAAGTTATGGATTAATGATGCAAGAATTAGAACGTGGGGATAGTGGTGTACGTTCTACTGCATCGGTACAAGGCTCATTAGTCATGTATCCTATATATGCTTATGGAAATGAAGCACAGCGCAAAAAATATTTACCTAAACTAGCTTCTGGAGAATGGTTAGGCTGTTTTGGTTTAACAGAGCCTAATCATGGTAGCGATCCATCAGGCATGCTTACGAATATTAAAGATGCTGGTGATCATGTAATACTAAATGGAAGTAAAATGTGGATTAGCAATGCTCCCTTTTCTCAAATAGCGGTGGTGTGGGCCAAAAATGAACAAAATGAAATTATAGGATTGATTGTAGAAAGAGGTATGGAAGGCTTTACTACACCCACAACCCATGGCAAATGGAGTTTGCGAGCTAGCGCTACAGGAGAATTGGTTTTCGATAATGTTAAAGTGCCTAAAGAAAATATTTTACCTAATGTAAAAGGACTAAAAGGTCCATTAGGATGTTTAAGTAAAGCTCGTTACGGAATTGCTTGGGGAACAATCGGTGTTGCTATGGATTGCTATGACACTGCTTTGCGTTACACTAAAGAACGTATTCAGTTTAATAAACCTATTGCTTCGTTTCAATTACAGCAAAAAAAACTAGCAGAAATGATAACTGAAATTACTAAGGCACAATTACTCAATTGGCGTTTAGGTGTATTGATGAATGAAGGCAAAGCAACTCCTGCACAAATATCTATGGCCAAACGAAATAGTTGTGAAACGGCTATTACCATTGCAAGAGAAGCTCGTCAAATGCTAGGTGGAATGGGTATTACAGGCGAATATCCTATTATGCGACATATGATGAATATGGAAAGTGTTATTACTTACGAGGGCACACATGATATTCATTTATTAATTACCGGAATGGATGTTACAGGTATAAATGCATTTAAGTAAGTAAAAAGGTAATGTTATATGAAGCTTATCGAAATAGAATAAAATTGAGACTCTAAAATAATTTGTGTAAATGGGAATGAGTAACTGTTATTTAGAG
>CAYVXB010000141.1:0-673 GCA_964454275.1 uncultured Chitinophagaceae bacterium
GAACAAATAAGTGATCAGGAAAAAGAAGTTAATTCTCCTGTTGATGGAAAAATTATAGGCTCTGTACTTTCTATAACTTCTGAAAGTTATGAAACTGTTATAAGTCAAGCGCAGAAAGCGTTTCAAGAGTGGCGCTTGTGGCCCGCCCCTAAAAGAGGCGAAATTATTAGGCAAGTCGGGGAAGCATTACGCATCTATAAAAAAAACTTGGGTGAATTAGTATCTTATGAGATGGGTAAAAGTTTACAAGAAGGTTGGGGAGAAGTTCAAGAGATGATTGACATTTGCGATTATGCAGTAGGCTTGTCCAGGCAGCTGCATGGTTTAACAATGCATAGTGAGCGCCCTAGTCATCGCATGTATGAACAATACCATCCGCTAGGAATAGTAGGTATCATATCTGCATTTAATTTTCCAGTAGCTGTTTGGAGCTGGAATGCAATGTTGGCATGGATTTGTGGCGATGTGTGCATTTGGAAGCCATCAGAAAAAACACCCTTATCTGCTATTGCTTGTCAGCATATCATTGCAACAGTATTTAAAAAGAATAATGTTCCTGAAGGTGTTTCCAATTTAATTATTGGCGATAGAAAGGTTGGGGAATGGCTGGTTAAAGATGAGCGTGTGGCATTAATATCTGCAACAGGATCGACTCGCATGGGTAAAGCAGTTG
>CAYVXB010000141.1:683-4235 GCA_964454275.1 uncultured Chitinophagaceae bacterium
ATAATGCTATTATTATTACGGGACATGCGGATATGCATATAGCATTGATAGGTTCTGTGTTTGGTGCCGTTGGTACTGCGGGTCAGCGTTGTACTACTACTCGGCGTCTTATCATACATAAAAAAATATATGAATCGTTTAAAAAGAAATTAGTTGAAGCATATAAACAATTGCGCATTGGTAATCCATTAGATCAAAAAAACCATGTAGGACCACTCATTGATAAAGATGCTGTGAATGCTTATTTAAAGGCAATTGAGCAATGTAAAAAACAAGGTGGAAAATTTATAGTAGAGGGTGGTGTGTTAAAAGGAAAAGGTTATGAAAGTGGTTGTTATGTAAAACCTTGTATTGCAGAAGCAAAACCAGATATGGCTATTGTGCAGCATGAAACGTTTGCACCTATTTTATATATTATGAAATATGATACTTTAGAGGAAGCCATACATATTCAAAATCAAGTACCACAGGGTTTATCATCCAGTATAATGACGCTAAATTTGAGAGAAGCTGAACAGTTTTTATCACAAACGGGTAGTGATTGTGGCATTGCTAATGTAAATATTGGAACTTCTGGAGCAGAGATTGGAGGTGCTTTTGGCGGCGAAAAGGAAACCGGTGGTGGGCGAGAAAGTGGTAGCGATGCTTGGAAAGCCTATATGCGCCGACAAACGAATACTATTAATTTTTCTACTCAATTGCCTTTGGCACAAGGTATTCAGTTTGATTTGTAGAATATCAAGTAAATAATGATCTCTAAAGAAATGGTATTAGTCTAACTTATAAATCACTTTCGTATAAGAACTAATGACCTGCAGAATTCCATCCGCCGAAACTAAAGCCTGGATATCCACTGCTGCTGATTGCTATTCCGTCAAGCTCCAATTGCAGCAACACTTTTGTTGTATGTAGCCCATTCCTTCGTATTGGTCAAAGTTGAAAAGATTGTCTGATCAAGTGCTGCTTGGAAGCGTAGGGCAAGGGAGGCTCTTTGGCAGGTTGGCTTTTGTGCTATGAGTTTTGTGTGTCTGACAATGTGCCCCTTACGTGCGATTTACGCTGTTGATTAATTATGAAACTAAGTCTGTCCAGTATTTACTATATAGGTTTTTGCTTTGAAGTAAGATAGAATGGCTGCCTTCCATTGACACAACTCCGTTCTCTAAAATATAAATATTGTCACAAAATGATTTTAAAACGTGTAGTCTATGTGTAATAAAAATTATTATAATATCATTTTTAATTTTTGATAATAGGCTAAGTATAAACTGTTCACTTACTCTATCCATTGCTGATGTAGCTTCATCTAAAATTAATATTTGTGGTTTAGTGTATAATGCTCTTGCAATAGCAATCATTTGCTTTTGTCCACCTGATAGATTTACTCCTTCCTCTCCAACAAGTGTTAAAAAGGATTGAGGCAAAGTTTCTATGAAAGGGGTAAACCCATTTTCGTTTAAGAAATTGATTACACTTTCTGCCTCCGAATCAGCGTTATCAAAAGCAATATTACTTAAAATAGAGCCATTGAAAATATGAATATTTTGTGGTACTACCGCACAAATCATTCGCCACTTAGTGAATGATATGCTTTGTAATTCAGTATTGGAATTTATTATAATATTTCCATATTCTTGAGTGTAATGTTTTTGGATGATTTGTATAAGGGTTGATTTCCCACATCCATTCTCGCCCATTAAAGCAATTATTTCGCCTTTTTTAGCTTGAAACGATATTTTTTTTAGTAGTTGCCCTTTGCCTGGATAACGAAATGCTAGATTTTGAATTTTTAAAGAATTGACTTGGGAAAGTATGATTGTGCCATTATTATTTTCAGGCATAATAGATGTAAACTCAAACATCCTATCGAATGCAATTTTTGCTTCATTAATTGGTAAAGTTATTAAAGCAAGATTAGCAACACTAGGTAAAAGTGAACCACTCATTGAAAGTATGGCTACTAGTTGTCCCACTTTTAGATGATTGTTTAAAACTTGATGACTTCCATAAAATAGAATGCTAATAAGAAAAAAAACGCCAAAACTATTTGCTAAGAATGAGATATGAATTTGAATTGCCCCAAGTTTATAAATTGTATTTTGGTATATTCTATAAATTGTGTTATTGATTGAAGCAAAAAAAGGCTGTTTATTATGGTTTTTAATGGACTCTATTCCTTGTAGAGTTGAAATATAGTTAGCTTCAATATTAGCATAACTACTCATAATGTCTCGTTGCCCCTTTATGATATTTCTATTATTCTTGTATATTATTAAATAAAAAATAGGTATTATTGCAATACATAGAAACCCAATAATAGTAGAATAAGTAAATACAACACTTATTGATACAATAACCATTAAAGTATCAATTGCAACATTTCCGATTAACTGTGTAATGACTTTTTGAACTCGTGAAGTATCATTTAATCTTGCGGTTAGTTCGCCGATTTTTCTACTGTCAAAAAAAACCTTTGGTAATTGCAATAAGTGGCTAAAAAAAAAGTCAATAATCCTAGAATTAAACTTTCTAGTTTGAATTTGTAAAAGATGTAGCCTTAAAGCAGATAAACCTTCCTTAGCAATCATAAACATAAAAACTAAAATGATACCAATGTTCAGCTTTGTAAAATTTTTGTTTGGTAAAATTTCATCAATTAGTCTTTGTGAAAATATTGCCATTGTCAAACCTAGTGCTGCCATAAAAACCCCTAATACTGCTGCAATCATAAGTAAAGATGCATCATCTTTAAGGAGTTCTTTTATCCACTTAATTTTCTTTTTTTTAATGTTCGCCTCTGTAATGAAAGTGTTATTGGGCGTCAGTATTAAACAAGTTTTTGATTTCCACGTGTTGTTGATATAGTCTATAGATAGATGCACAATTCCTTTCGCAGGGTCGCCAATAATTAAAGTTTTTTTTTTATTTATTCCAAAATAAACTACGTAATGCTGTAAGCCATTATCTAGTGTAAGGTGTAGAATGCATGGTTGATTGTGATTTATAAGTGTCTCGATATCAGCCTCACAACCCTCGGCTGTAAAACCCATTTGCATTGCTGCTTGATATAACCCCAAAAGAGTAGTGCCATTTATGGTGGTGCCACTTAGGCGTCTTACATTTTCAAAAGTATTCCTCCCCCCATAATATTTTGTAATTGTCAAAAGGCAGGCAACTCCACAATCTGACTGGTCTTGTTGCGGAATAAGAGGATATGGTTTAATCATGGAGTATTAAGTTTTCAATTTTTGTTTCACCAATTATTCTTTTAAGAAATTTATTGTCTTTATAAATGAAAAATGACGGTATTACTGAAGTTCCAAACTTGCTAGGAAACTCTTTTTTTTCGTCTAAAAGAACTGTAATGTTTGGTACTACGTTTATATTATATGCCTTTATGAAAGCAGTTACTTTCTTCTTATCATCTGTTGTTACCATAATTATTTTAACATTCTTAAGTTGTGCACTGTTTTTAAAAAATGAAGTAGCCATATATTGACAATGGTCACAATCAGTACTGAAATAATTTATAATAAGATTTCCTGTTTTAAA
>CAYVXB010000141.1:4245-4871 GCA_964454275.1 uncultured Chitinophagaceae bacterium
TTTTTACCATCAATCTCTTGTGAAAATTCGAATTTTCCTGTTTTAAAATCGGTGGGAGTTATAATATCATTATGATTAACTGAAGTGAAAGAAAATGTTGGTATTGTAGATGAGTTTTTAGCAATACTTTCTTTTGTAGAGATTACGTTCAAAATTCTTACTAATAAAAAAAAACCAAATAGAAGTATGCTGGCTATGTAAATGTATTTTTTATTCATTTTAAGAAAATTGTAGTTTAATGAATATGACACATAAAATAATCAATATAAAAATAGGCCCATACCCTAATAAGGTCATTTTTAATGCAGCAGAAAAGTTTTTCTTCATAAATCGCATAATTCCATAACTAAGAAGCAGCCAATACATAATTTCAAAAACATTCAATTGTTGTAATGGAAAAATTAATAAAGAGTGTACTATGTTAATATCAAATAGCTGTAAAAAGGATAGGAAATTAGAATTTTGTAAATCCTCAATTGAGGTTGGAGTATAAACCATAAAATAAACCAGTTTCACTAAACTGGAAAGTAGCAAGATGATTTCCGCAAAACTTACTACTTTGAAACAGTCATTAAGGTAGTGTTAAGATAACTGTGTAAAGGGTAGATCGGCATAGTAGTAAGGTG
>CAYVXB010000142.1:0-4852 GCA_964454275.1 uncultured Chitinophagaceae bacterium
TGGTAGAAAGAGCTGGCGATGTTATTCCCTATATCGTTAAATCTATTCCAGAAGCACGAAACGGTAAGGAAACAAAAATTATATTTCCTACACATTGTCCCGTATGCACATCAACACTCCACAAAGCAGATGGGGAGAGTGCTTGGAGGTGTATTAACCCCAATTGTGAAGCCCAGGTAGTAGAACGTATTATTCATTTTGTAAGTAAAGATGCAATGGATATTAAAAGCCTTGGAGAGGCTAGTATTCAAAAATTATATGACTTAGGTTTATTAAAAGATATTCCACACATCTACCAATTGGATTTTGAAAAAATAGCTACACTGGACGGTTTTGGAAAAAGATCTGTTGATAATCTAAAAGCTGCCATCGAAGCATCTAAGCAACAACCTTTGCACAGATTAATTTTTGGGCTGGGCATTCGCTATGTAGGAGAAACAACTGCTAAAACGCTTACACGTTCTATTCATAGCCTTATGGATTTAGCCAATTTTTCTTTAGAGCATTTACAAACATTAGAAGATATAGGACCTAAAGCTGCAAATAGTATCTACGACTTCTTTCATACCACTGCCATTATAGAAATGTTACATGAATTAAAGCAATTAGGTGTTTCTTTTGATAATCTTCAAAAAGCTACACCAACGGGAACTTTAAAAGGTCAAACATTTTTATTTACAGGAACATTAACCAGCATGAAACGTTCTGATGCTGAAGCTTTAGTGGAAGAAAAAGGCGGCACAATTGTTAATAGCGTTAGTAGTAAACTTCAGTATTTAATAGTAGGTGAAGATGCAGGCTCTAAATTAGAAAAAGCTAAAAAAATAAATACAATAAAAATATTGAGTGAGGAAGAATGGAAAGTATTAATGGAAGGTTTATAAAAAAATTTCAAGCGTTTCACTCATAGACTATCAACTAATTGAACTTGATACACGGGGCTAAATAAATACATTTGCCCATTTTTTAATAGCGTGCACTTAATACGTTTCCGCATTTTTTTTCCTCTCTTAAATATTCGACCATCAGGAGTTGCGAATAAAGTTCCTTCTAATAAATTTTCTACATGTTCATTGTACTTAGATGGTTGTTGATCATATTTGCGTAAAACTTTTATCAACTCTGGTTCGCTACAACTACTAGCTGCAGGGTTTTGGAGCGATTGTTCCAGCACTATTTTAATTTCATTTGGAAATAGATTGAATTGTATAAAAGTAGATAGCAAGGATGCATAAATCTGTTTCCATTCTTTTCCATGAGGACTCACCCTATTATGATATTGTTGATAACATAGTAGATGTGCTATTTCATGTAACAACGTTATCAAAAAAGCATATGGATTAAGATCTCCATTTACACTAATTCTATGTTGCTTATCAATAGAAGAATATTTATAATCGCCCTGTACTGTTTGTCTATTTCTAGTAATAGTAAGGTTAACATTGTATTGATGCAAATACGAAGAAATTGCTTCAAAAGAACCGATTGGTAAAAAATGGTCTAATGTTTCTAGAGGAGCTTGCTGTTTAGCTTTCATCTACATATACTATTTTCTTTTTGAAGCAGACTTTAACTGCTTCATACATATGGTTACTTCGGTAAACGTATATACTAAGTATAAAAACATACATATAAACAACGCTGGCTTATTTAATTCTTTATCTGCTATATAGATATAAACAAACGCCGCTATGATACAAAAAAACAGTTTTATAATCATTCCTGTATAAACGCCTCTAATAAAAGCCTGAACATTGTTGTTGTGTAATGTTTTTTTATAAAAACTTGCCGTTAGTAGATGTATAGAATACAGTAATGCATTTCCTATTAATAATACCTGTGTATCAACAGAAAGAGAAATTAGCCAATTTTTAGTAAGAAGAGCCACAGCAATAACTAATAGGGCAATAAAGGTAATAGGCATGATTTGTTTCATATATATAATTTTTTTTCTAAATGTTAACATTACTCAGCAATGAAGTTTCCAAGCATAAGCAGTATAGGCAATTGCGGTATAGATTATTCATCTTGCTTATTTTTTGCAGAACGATTGGTATCTATCATTATTTTTATAATGGTTCCAATAATAGTAAGCAAAGGTAAAACCCAAATAGCAATTGGAAATGATAAAGATAAATATCCATCTAACAACCATCCTATGTACATTGTTGCAATAATGGCTATAAAAAATTGAGTAGTAAGAGCTGCATACTTCCAAAACCAGCTATAGGAAGGCTTATGGGTAGGTTTTTGTTGCATAAACAGCAGCATTTATTTTATTCATTTAACAGCTCTTCTTTAGGAAGTTTAAGCGATTGCGTATCTTTTGCGATGGGAATATTTCCCGTTAACGTTTTTCTCAAATTTTCCAAATAAATATCCTTATGCTGCAAAGCTTGCTCTAATGAATCTGTTCTTGTTTTCAAATTAATTAATTGCGTACGGGTAGTATTACTGCCATAACCAGGTACATAATATTTTAACGGTGTAAACATCAATAAAATAATGGTAAACCCTACAAGCAGTACAAAGGTAATACTCAAAAGTATGTACACGCTTAGTCTAGTAAGTTTAAAGGTTACTACTTCTTCGTATGTATCATCATTCATAACCACAAGACGGTATCGGTGCCTAAAGCGCTTGAGTGTATGTTGAGATTCTTTTTCAGTCATAAATTAGTTGCATAAATAAATATTTTACAAGGTATAACTTCTAGAAGAACACGTCAAAAATAATTTATCTTTGAACAAGCAATAATTTTTTAACCTACCATTATTACTACATTGGCTATCTTATGATGAAATATTTAGTACTACTACTTTTAAGCATTTTTTTTTCTTGTGCAACCTATGCCCAAATAAGTGATCAGGTTTCTATTAAAAAACCAGATCAGTACAGCAAAAGAACACTTCCATTTGAAAATAGCAAAGGCAAATTTGGATTTTTAAAACGATTTTTTAACAACCAGTTTACCTATTACAATTATTATTTTAATGCAAACAGAAAATTTGTTGCTGTAATGGAACAAAGCAAGGCATCTCAATTAGACGACTACACAAAACCCATTGCCTTTTATCCATATAATATTGAAGTCGCCTCAACATCCTCCGACTTAGATTCTGTTATTCAAAAATCAACTGCCGGTATTTTATTGCATGATTTAAGAAATGATTGGATCGATGATCTTTTTTTGTTAATTGGGAAATCGTACTATTTTAAGAAACAATTTGACTCAGCAGCCATTACCTTTCAATACATTAACTATGCATTTGGTCCAAGAGATAAGGATGGTAGACGCAAGATCATTGGCAGCAATCAAGGTGGCGAAAAAAATCTTTTTACTATTTTTAAAGTAACAGAAAAAGGAGCAATTAACAAATCATCCCATCAATCAAAAGCTCGGGACGAAGCACTTATATGGCTTGTAAAAGCATACATTGAAACCAATCAAATAGCCGAAGCAGAAGGCACATTACAACTGTTAAAAAATGATGCTGACATACCCCCGACCATAAAACCATTGTTATTAGAAACACAAGCATACTTATTTTATAAACAACAACAATTTGATAGTGCTGCTGCACAACTTAATAACTGCATACATCATTTGTACACGGGCAATACCTATGCACGACAGGCTTTTTTAACTGCTCAATTATATGAACAAGTTAAGAATCAAGATGCTGCCATTGAATTATATAAAAAAGTAGCACAACAAGCTACTGATCCCGCCCTAGAAGCCTACGCTCGTTTGCAAACATTAAGATTAAGTAAACTAACCGATTCATCACTGGTGCAGGAAAATATAGCAGAATTACTTCGAATGACAAAAAAAGAAAAATACACTTCGTATAAAAGTATTTTATTTTTTGTAATCGCAAATATGGAATACAACAGCAATCATTTAGATGAAGCAAAGCAGTGGTTATTAAAAAGTATAAAGTATAGTGATAATGTTTCCTCTAGAAACCAGTCTTTTCTTTTATTGGGAGATATTGCGTTTAACCAACAACAATTTGGATTAGCTGCTAATTGGTATGATAGCCTGTCTATGCCATTATTAAATACAAAAGATTACAACCGAATAAACAATATAAAGCCATATATATCGACCATTCAAACACAAGAGCGTATTATCAATAAAGAAGATAGCCTGCAACATCTTGCCTCATTGCCTAGCCAGGAACGATTAGATATATTAAAAAAAATGGTACGACAAATGCGAAAGCAACATGGAATAAGTGAAGAACAAGAACAATCTACAACCCTAGTTATACAGAGCAATATAGCTAGTGATCTTTTTAAAACCAACAATAATGCAGCCTATTTTGATAACCCTATTATTAAAACACAAGGGTATGGAATTTTTTTGCAACAATGGGGCAAAAGACCCAATGTGGACAATTGGCGTCGAAGATCTGCTTTTGAAAAAATATTTTCTACCGTCGACAATAATGTAACAACCTATGATAACAATCTAATAAATGATCCGTTAAATGAAATAACCGTTGAGGGTTTATTAAAAACCATTCCCCTAACAGATGAACAACGCAGCGCTAGCAAAAAGCGCATACAAACATCACTGCAAAAGATAGCAGAAATGGCACAAAATGGATTGGAAATTTATCCATTCGCAATAGAAAAATATTTACAACTTCTTCAAAAAAATCCCCCCGTAGATATGCTTGCTACTATTTATTTTAACCTAAACTATTGCTATGCCAGAATGGGAAAATTAAAAGAAGCTAGCCATTATAAAGAATTATTAATGAGTCAATTTCCAAAATCAAATGAGACAGAAAAAATCATTCATAATGAATTCATTCAAAATATTGCCACACAATCCACCATA
>CAYVXB010000143.1:0-4843 GCA_964454275.1 uncultured Chitinophagaceae bacterium
GCTAGTTTACCTGGTAAACCACCGCCACTTAATACCGTTTTACGTTGTACTAATTCTCGAGCTTTACGAGCCGCAGCACGAGCTTGAGCAGCTAGTACTACTTTTTGAATAATGTTTTTTGCTTCTTTTGGATTTTCTTCCAGATAAGCTTCTAACATTTTACTTACGGTTGTATCTACAATCCCCATCACTTCATTATTTCCTAGCTTTGTTTTGGTTTGTCCTTCAAATTGAGGCTCTGGAACTTTTACAGAAATGATGGTTGTTAGCCCTTCTCTAAAATCATCCCCTTCCACTTGCACCTTAGCTTTTTCAAATAACCCTTGTTTATCACCATAGCTTTTAAAAACACGAGTTAATGCTCTGCGGAAGCCTGCCACATGGGTTCCACCTTCAATCGTATTAATATTATTTACATAAGAAAATATATGTTCACTGTAAGAATCATTATAAATCATAGCTACTTCTACAGCTACGTTATTTGCTGGGTCATGTCCTTCAACATAAATAACTCTTGGAATTAATGGGTTGCGTTTGCCGCTTTTATCCAACATTTCAACAAATTCTACAATACCACCTTCGCTATAAAATGTTTTGGAATAGATATTGTTTTCTTCATCTTTTTCTCGCTCATCTTTTAGCGTTATACTGATACGTTTGTTCAAAAAAGATAATTCTCTTAATCGGCCTTCTAAAATATCTCTATTATATTCTGTAGTAATGAAAATACTAGCATCAGGCCAAAAATGAACGATGGTGCCTGTTGCATCAGATACGCCTATTTCACGTACGCTATATTGAGGTGTACCCTGTTTATACTCTTGTTCAAATATTTTTCCTTCACGATGTACAGTTACTTGTAATAAACTACTTAAAGCATTCACACAACTCACACCTACACCGTGCAAACCACCAGAAACTTTATAGGTGTTTTTATCAAATTTACCTCCTGCATGTAGCACCGTCATTACAACTTCTAATGCGCTGCGTTTTTCTTTGGTATGCATGCCTGTTGGTATACCACGACCATCATCTTTTACGGTAATGGAATTATCTGTATGAATGGTAACATGTATATTCTTACAATAACCGGCTAAGGCTTCATCAATAGAGTTATCCACTACCTCATATACTAAGTGGTGTAAGCCTTTTACACCAATGTCACCAATATACATGGCAGGGCGTTTACGTACCGCTTCTAATCCTTCTAAGACCTGTATGCTTTCTGCATTATAACCATTGTTTTGGTTGTTGATTTTTTCTTCTGTTTCGGGCATTATTAATGGTTCATTAGACATGTGAAAAATATTATTTTATAGTACTTTTTTCGAGTATTTTTAAGTGTGGCGAAGGTACTTAAAATTGAGGGGGTTCTCTAATTTTATGAGATGTTTTTTTTCATAATAAAACCCTTTATGGGAAAGGGTTTTAAAGAAAATATTTTATGAATGAATTATCTCAGCTATATTATGGTTTTTGAAATACAAACCAGCGCAATTAAAATAAAAAATCGTCATGTTGATAAAATCTGTAGAGCTTGGCGCATAAGCATTTTCGAAGCCATCCGCTCGATATTTATTCATTAAGTTCATAGATATAGACGAAGATGGCTTCACTTCGTTCGCCATGACGATTTAAAACGGTTTGTTGGATACGAACCATGGCAAGCATCACTCGGTAAAATTGCGCGACTGTTAAAAGTTTACTCTATATTAATCGTTTGAATTTTGGGTAAAACTTCTGCCCTGACTTGATTGCACAATAGATGTTTCATTTTTAAACTGGTCGTTCATAATTTTTAGTACAAGCTGTTGCTATAAGAGCAATTAAAGTTAAAGTAACAATTATTGTTTCCATGATAGGAGTTGTTATAATAAGAAATAAAAAATTACATACCAGATATGAAACATACTTTTCTTACTTTCGAATAAAAAGCAATTATCCGGCATACTTTTTCCAAGCAAGAACACTTAAAAGGTAAAAGGCTTATTACACAAACCTTTGAAAAGGGGCATCGCTTGTATGTTGCTCCGTTAAAACTATTGTATTGTTTCAAAAGTGCATTAGATCCGTCTATTTATATCCATTCTTCTTCAACCCTTTTAATGGGTGTGGGCGTAAGCAAAAGATATGTTAAACGAGCAGTGGATCGTAATCGGATAAAACGTTTATTAAGAGAAGCCTATCGATTGCAAAAACATATATTGTTTGACGTTTTTAAGGAGAGTGACGATCAATTATGTTGTTTTATACAATATACACAAGCTACCATACCAACATTTGATATGGTGTACAAAAAAATGGAAATAATACTACAAAAATTAGCAAGAATTGCACATGAAAAAAGGCTGGATCATACTTAGTTTGCCGTTTATTGGATTGATCAAAATCTATCAATGGATTTTTTCTCCTTGGTTAGGTGCTAAATGTCGCTTTACACCTACATGTTCCCAATATAGTATTGACGCGTTTAAAAAACATGGGCTCTTTAAAGGATTTTGGCTAACACTAAAACGTATTTCTAAATGTCATCCATGGAGTGGAAAACACGGATATGATCCATTGCCCTAAGTATTTATTTCATTGCTTTTTCGTAGTGTTCCGCTACTTTATTCCAATTGATTACATTCCAAATAGCCCCTAAATATTCTGGACGACGATTCTGGTATTTTAAATAATATGCATGTTCCCAAACATCTATACCTAAAATAGGCGTTCCTTTTACTTCTGCTACATCCATCAATGGGTTATCTTGGTTAGGCGTTGAAGTAATTTCTAGTTTTCCATCTTTTACAATTAACCACGCCCAGCCGCTACCAAAGCGAGTTGTGCCAGCGGTATTGAATTTTTCTTTAAATGTATCAAAAGATCCAAAGACACTATTAATAGTTTCTGCTAATTTTCCAGAAGGTTTTCCACCAGCATTCGGCGCTAAAATTTCCCAAAAAAAACTATGATTCCAATGACCACCTCCGTTATTACGAACGGCAGGACTTATTTTTCCAGCATTGCGCACTAATTCTTCTAACGATTTATTTTCATGTTCGGTTCCTACAACAGCCTTACTTAAATTATCTACATATGCTTGATGATGCTTGCCATGGTGTATTTGCATGGTTTGTACATCAATATGAGGCTCTAAAGCATTATAAGCATAAGGAAGATTGGGTAATGTGAATGACATAGAATAATTTTTATTTTTAATGAACGAATGATTAACAAGAATGCGGAACAAATCTAAGCATCAATAATTGATTACACAAGCAAAGGCATCCCTTAATTCTCCCAAAGGAGGAAAATCAGAGAATTTCCATTGTAAGGCGTTAAGAATTGTACTATCATTTTATGTTGACAAGCCTCTTTGTTGTTGAAAAAATTGTTTTATCAGTTGCATACACTCTTCTTGCATCACTCCTTTAATGATTTCTGTTTTAGGATGTAAGGCATTTTTGTTTTTTGAACGAAAAGAAAGTCCGCCATTTTTTTCATCCTCTGTGCCATATACTATACGACCAATTTTACTCCAATACATAGCACCAGCACACATTATACAAGGTTCTACAGTGACATATAAGGTGGCTTCTGGAAGGTATTTACTACCTAAATAGTTAAAAGCAGAGTTTAATGCAATCATTTCTGCATGGGCTGTAGCATCATTTAATTTTTCTACTTGATTGTATCCTCTTGCAATAATTTTTTCTCCTATTACAACAACAGCACCAATTGGAACTTCGCCTTCATCAAAAGCTTGTTGGGCTTGTTGTAAAGCTTGCTGCATGAAGTAGTGATGGTTATTTGTCATTACGGTAATTCATCAATTATTGCTATATGGCAATATTATATTTGTTATTGATCTCTTATTAATATGGAGCACCCATTTTACTTACAACCAACTCTTTACTTCCAGATGTATAATCATAAAAACCTTTTCCAGATTTAATTCCTAAATGTCCGGCCGTCACCATATTTACTAATAATGGACAAGGCGCATACTTGGGATTTCCAAAACCATCGTGTAACACTTTTAAAATACTTAAGCAAACATCTAATCCTATAAAATCTGCTAATTGTAAAGGACCCATAGGATGGGCCATACCTAATTTCATTACCGTATCAATTTCTTGTACGCCGGCAACACCTTCAAATAAGGTATAGATGGCTTCGTTAATCATAGGCATTAAAATACGATTGGCTACAAAACCAGGATAATCATTTACAACACAAGGCACCTTACCTAACTGCTTGCTTAATTCAACAATTTTATCCGTTATGGTTTTATCTGTTGCATAGCCATTTATAATTTCTACCAGCTTCATTACGGGTACCGGGTTCATAAAGTGCATGCCAATTACTTGTTGCGGCCGTTGTGTAACGGCTGCTATTTGTGTAATGGAAATGGAAGATGTGTTGGAAGCTAGTATAGCATTAGCCGGAGCGGCTTTATCTATCTGTTTAAATATTTGTAATTTGAGTTGTATATTTTCTGTTGCTGCTTCTACTACTAAATCTGCTTGCTGAACACCTTGTTCTATATTATTTACAGTCTTAATATTAGTTAAAGCTTTTTGTTTTTGCGCTTCATTAAGTGTTCCTTTTGCAATTTGCCGATCTAAATTTTTAGTAATGGTTGCTAAGGCCTTTAACAATTGTGCTTCCGACACATCAACCAATGTAACATTAAAATTATGTTGCGCAAATACATGTGCTATACCATTTCCCATTGTACCTGCACCAATTACAGTAACATTTTTCATTTGTATTCGTTTTAGTTAGAGCTATCATTAAGGTAGTTCAACACCTTATCGATAGCATATAAGGAATCTATAAACTCGTTATTTCTGGT
>CAYVXB010000144.1:0-4306 GCA_964454275.1 uncultured Chitinophagaceae bacterium
TTGCGATCACGCCGCAGGCGTGAGAAGCAATCTGAATCTACATTACAAGCAACGTTAAATGCATAACAGCAGATGGCTTCAAAAATGCCTACTCACAAGGCTATTCTCATTTTTTCGCCATGACGAGAGCCCACCGATCAATAAAACTCACCATAACGTTACCATTTACTAATCTCTTCCCACAAATCTTTCCATGCTGGATTCATAGCTTCAATCAATTTTATTTTTTGTGCTCTATTACCAGCTTTTATTCTTTTTTCTTCAACTATAGCTTCTTCAATGGTTGAAAAATTATTATAATATACCAACTTATATACATTATACTTTGCTGTGAAGCTATTAGTATATTTCTTTTCTCTATGTTCATGTATTCTCGCTATCAAATTAGCTGTTACACCTGTATACAAAATAGTATTATGTATATTAGTCATTATATATACTGATCCTCCCCTTTGCATATTCATTTATTTTCTCGTCACTGCTGAATTATAGATCATTGTCCGTCATTGCGATCACGCCGTAGCTGTGAGAAGCAATCCGAATCTACATTACAAACAACTTTAAATGCGTAACAGCAGATGGCTTCACTTCGTTCGCCATGACGTTTCGCTAAGTTGCGCAAGGCCCTTAACAGACAAAGATCTTGGCTTATACTGCTTCGCTTTCTCTGCAATCGCTTTAATATGCTCCGGCGTTGTACCACAACATCCTCCAATAATATTTACCATATGTTGCGATAGAAAAACGTCTATTTGTTCAGCCATCATTTCTGGGGTTTGATCATATCCACCAAATGCATTCGGTAATCCAGCATTGGGATAAACGCTTACATAAAACGGTGATTGCTTTGCTAAAATTTTTAAATACGGGGTAAGCTGTTCAGCCCCCAGCGCACAATTCAAACCAATACTAAATAACGGAACATGTGATAGCGAAATTAAAAACGCTTCCGTAGTTTGTCCAGAAAGTGTTCTGCCACTGTTGTCGGTAATTGTTCCAGAAGCCATAAGCGGTAAACGTTTTCCGGTTTTTTCAAAAGCTTCTTCAATACCCCAAAATGCAGCTTTTGCATTAAGCGTATCAAAAATAGTTTCTACTAACAAGATATCTGCGCCAGCATTAATCAATGCTGTAGCTTGTTCTTCATACACCTCAGCTAAAAAATCAAAATCCACTTCTCTATATCCTGGGTCATTTACTTTGGGTGAAATAGAGGTTGTTTTATTGGTTGGCCCTATTGCTCCAGCTATAAAAATGGGCCTTTCGTCATGCTTTTTTTTGTATTCTTCAACCGCTTTTTTAGCAACTGTAATTGCACTTATATTAAGTTCACTTACTAAATCTTCCATGCCAAAATCAGCCATAGAAATACGATTGGCGTTGAAGGTATTGGTTTCTAGAATATCTGCACCCGCTTCTAAATAAGCTAAATGAATATCTTTAATAATTGTTGGCTGTGTAATACACAACAAATCATTATTACCTTTCTGATCTTTAGGAAAATTTTTAAAGCGCCCCCCACGATAATCGGACTCCGCCAATTTATGGCGCTGAATCATAGTGCCCATAGCGCCATCTAAAATGAGAATGCGTTGTTGAACAGCCCCCTCTAACTCCCCCAAAGGGGGAGATATTGAATCTTGATAATTCATCATTATAAATTAATTATATTATTAACTGCTTGTATTATCCGGAAAGTTGAAAGAAAAAAGAAGAAGATTTTTCTTACTTATCTTTCTTAACCTGAGAAACGGCTAAGTAGGATGTAGCACCCAACCCGCTTGGGTTGCTAAGACTTCATCGGGCCTATTCCCTCCATCTTTCCGGATAAGTTATCACAAAGATAAGAGAAGAAATCAATTGTTCATTTTTAAATAGATAAAGATCTTAATAAATATGCTTTGCCACTTAATCTTTCACAACGTACTTTTGCATAAAATATAACTACTACAACTATATGACCTGGAAACAAGTATTTACATCTTCTATAGGTAAAAAATTAGTAATGGCTTTTACAGGAGTCTTTCTCATTCTTTTTTTAATAGTACATGCCGGATTGAACGCTTGTATATGGGCAAATGATAAGGGCGAAATGTTTAATAAGGCAGCGCATTTTATGGGCAGTATGGTAGTGCCCCGCATTTTAGAAATTGGCTTGTTTCTCGGTTTTTTTCTGCACATAATACAGGGCTATATGCTAACGGCCACCAATAGAAGTAAACGAGGAACCTCTTATGCCATCAACTATGGAAACAAAGGAAGTAAATGGTATAGCAGAAGCATGGGATTATTGGGAACCATCATATTATTATTTTTAGTTTTTCATATTTATCATTTTTGGACCCCTAGCCGATTGGGGGGCATAGGCAATATTGAAGAATTAAAAGCGGTTGTGTATAATGGTCGTGAATACCACGATTTATACGCTGAAATGCGTGAAGAGTTTTCAGAATGGTGGGTTGTAGCAATCTATACTTTGGGTTGTATTTCATTAGCTTACCACTTGGCGCACGGTTTTCAAAGCGCAGGCAAGACATTAGGTGTTCATAATAAACGTTATCAAAAAATGTTATGCTGTGTAGGCTATTCATTTGCGATTATAGTGCCTCTTGCATTTATCATGATGCCTATTAGTTTTTATTTTGGATGGATTCAATAAAAAAACATTTACTCAACATAAAAAAATCATTCAAAATTTTACATACAACATTCAACATAAAAAATATGTTAGACGCAAAAATTCCTGAAGGATCAATAGATAAAAAATGGACAGACTATAAAGGCCATTGCAAATTGGTAAACCCTGCCAATAAACGAAAATTAGAGATTATTGTAGTAGGAACTGGTTTAGCAGGAGCTAGTGCAGCAGCCTCTTTAGGCGAAATGGGTTATAAAGTAAAAGCATTTTGCTTCCAAGATTCTCCACGTCGTGCACATAGCATTGCTGCACAAGGTGGAATTAATGCCGCTAAAAATTATCAAAATGATGGAGATTCTGTATATCGTTTATTTTATGATACCATCAAAGGCGGTGATTACAGAGCTCGAGAAGGAAATGTACATCGCCTCGCTGAAGTGAGTGCAAACATTATTGATCAATGTGTGGCACAGGGAGTTCCTTTTGCAAGAGAATATGGCGGATTATTAAGCAATCGTTCATTTGGTGGAACACAGGTACAGCGCACCTTTTATGCTGCTGGTCAAACAGGTCAGCAATTATTAATTGGCGCTTACCAGGCTCTAGAACGCCAGGTAGCATTGGGTAATGTACAAATGTATAGCCGTCATGAAATGTTGGATATAGTCGTTATTGATGGTAAAGCTCGAGGCATTATTGCAAGAGATTTGGTAACAGGAAAACTAGAACGCCATTTCGGTCATGCTGTATTATTATGCAGTGGCGGTTATGGTAATGTATTTTATTTAAGTACCAATGCCATGGGAAGCAATGTTACAGCAGCTTGGAAAGCACATAAAAAAGGAGCATTTTTCGGCAATCCTTGCTTCACACAAATACATCCTACTTGTATCCCCGTTAGTGGCGATCACCAAAGTAAATTAACATTGATGTCAGAATCCTTGCGTAATGATGGAAGAATTTGGGTGCCTAAAAAACAAGGCGATACTAGAAACCCTACCGATATTTCAGAAGATGAAAGAGATTATTATTTAGAAAGAAGATACCCAGCATTTGGTAATCTTGTACCACGAGACGTAGCATCAAGAGCTGCTAAAGAGCGCTGTGATGCAGGTTATGGTGTAGGTACTTCCAAACAAGCCGTATACTTAGATTTTGCCGCAGCCATAGAACGTTATGGAAAAACAGAAGCTGGAAAAGAAGGAAAAGAAAATTTATCTACAGAAGAAATTATTGCATTAGGTAAAGAAGTAGTAAAAGAAAAATATGGCAACTTGTTTGACATGTACGAAAAAATTACAGGCGAAAATCCGTATGAAGTACCTATGCGTATTTATCCTGCTGTGCATTATACCATGGGTGGTTTGTGGGTAGATTATGAATTGATGACGACGCTTTAGGAGAAGCGAACTTTAGCGACCATGGTGCTAACCGATTAGGAGCCAGTGCTTTAATGCAAGGGCTAGCAGATGGTTATTTTGTAATACCGTACACCATAGGTAATTACTTAGCTGATGAAATTTATAATAAACCTATCGAAATTTCTCATCCTGCATTTGAAGAAGCTGAAAAAGCCGTGGCTGATAGAATTAGTACTTTAATGCATATTAAAGGTACTCAAACGGTTGAAAGTTTTCATAAACGATTAGGAAAAATTATGTGGGATAA
>CAYVXB010000144.1:4316-4804 GCA_964454275.1 uncultured Chitinophagaceae bacterium
TGGCATGGCTCGCAATAAACAAGGGTTAGAACAAGCTATACAAGAAATACAAGCATTGAAAAAAGATTTTTGGGCTAATGTAAAAATACCTGGAAGTATTAATGAAATGAATCCTGAATTAGACAAAGCGAATCGTGTAGCAGATTTTATTGAATTAGGAGAGTTGATGTGCAAAGATGCTTTGCAACGTAATGAAAGTTGCGGTGGACATTTTAGAGAAGAATACCAAACCCAAGATGGCGAAGCTTTAAGAGATGATGCCAATTATATGTACGTAGCAGCTTGGGAATATAAAAACGAGCACAATTGGAACTTATATAAAGAAGAATTAAAGTATGAGGTGGTAAAGCCAAGTCAACGTTCATATAAATAATTTAAACAATAGAACACGGATTTTCATGATATTCATGAATGCATCACGATAAATCTTGGTAATCATGACGATCTGCGTTCTATAAAAAGTATGAACTTGATCATATAAATAACAA
>CAYVXB010000145.1:0-1168 GCA_964454275.1 uncultured Chitinophagaceae bacterium
GAATAGAGAACCTGTAGCTTATGAAAACATAAAGCAAAAAGTTGTCTTAGCCACCTTATAAATTTTTGTATTCTTTACCATTAAAAACAACCCATGAACACCCATCTAATCAACCTAGACTATGAATTGCAACAACTGGCGCTTACCCATTGGCAACATTTTATGTATGCTTTAGGTAATCATGCTATTAACACTGCTAGGATTTGTTTACTGAAGCAAAAAGGATTTAGTAATAGACAAGTAGCTAATAAACTTCAATTGACTATAGGGACAGTAAAGCATGGCTGTAAAAAATGTTCTTCAACAACTAGATTTTAAAATCTTTTATTACTTAGTGTGTTTTATACTATAGTTTATAAGTCTATTAAGATATTATATTTATAGGATAGCTGTTAAAAATAATAAATACAGTAACAGTAATTATTTCTGGAATACTTTTAACTGCCATAAATTACATATGTAAGAAATAAAAAAATATACTCATCCTCAAATACGTTATTTAGCTTTGTTGCTTAATCACTTTATGCCTTCTACTATTTTAATTATTGATGATGAAGCAAAGCTCCGTAAACTATTAAGCCGCATTATAGCTTTAGAAGGTTTTATAGTGGAAGAGGCAGATACCCTCAAAGTAGGCATTTCTAAGTTACATTCTAAAAAAATAGACATAGTACTCTGTGATGTTAAACTTCCAGATGGTAATGGAGTCGATTTTGTTAAACAAGTAAAAGCAACCTTTCCTTTAGTAGAGTTCATTCTTCTAACAGCCTATGGTAATATTCCAGATGGTGTTCAAGCTATAAAAAATGGGGCATTTGATTATATTACTAAAGGCAATGATAACGATAGAATTATTCCCTTACTTCATCAAGCCATAGATAAAGTAACGGCACAAAGGAAATCTGCCATCAAAATAAAACACAAAGGCAGTTATCATTTTGATGATATTATAGGTACTAGTTCAGCTATTAAACAGGCTATCAACTTAGCTCAAAAAATTGCAAACACAAATTCCAATGTATTGCTCTTAGGTGAAACAGGTACTGGTAAAGAAATTTTTGCTAACGCTATTCATGCACATAGCAAAAGATCAACACAATCATTGATTGCTATCAATTGTAGTGCTTTTTCTAAAGATTTATCAGAAAATGAACTATTTGGACATAAG
>CAYVXB010000145.1:1178-4802 GCA_964454275.1 uncultured Chitinophagaceae bacterium
ACTGGCGCTGTAAAAGATAAAAAAGGCTTAATTGAACTGGCTGATAAAGGCACTTTATTTTTAGATGAAATCGGTGAATTGAACATTGAACTACAAGCAAAGTTGCTTCGTGTAATTGAGAATGGCGAGTTTATTAAATTAGGTGATACAATAACAACGAGAGTAGATGTCCGTATTATCGCAGCCACCAATCGAAATTTGCAAGATGAAATTATTAAAACTAATTTTCGAGAAGATTTATTCTACCGATTAAATGTATTTTCTATTACGCTACCACCACTAAGAGAAAGAATAGAAGATATGGAAGCGCTAGCTTCTTATTTTCTTACTTACTATACCACTAAAGAAAAAAGACAGCCATTACGTTTAAGTAAACCAGCATTACAATTATTACAACAGCATCCATGGAAAGGCAATATTCGTGAGCTGAAAAATGTATTAGAACGTGCAGCCATTCTTACAGATGGCAATGAAATACTTCCTGAACATTTACCCTATGAAATACAAAAGCAAAACAAAACAACATCTCATAGCCTCTCACTCGCTAATGTAGAAAAAAAACATATTGAAAAAGTACTCCAATACACCAAAGGCAACAAAACAAAAGCTGCTGAATATTTAGGAATTGGGTTAACTACACTTTATAGAAAAATTGAAGAATACAATATAAAATAAATTAATCCTTTTCAAAATGAAAACCTACCCTTCCATTTTGGAAGGGTTTTTTATTTTCACAAGCTTAACTGCAATAACCAAAAATTCCAGCAAATCCTTATTCCAACTAATCTTCAACCCTAATTTAAAAATACAAAGCCATTTTGGCACTTCTTTGGCATATATAATAATTAAATAACTTAAAAAATGGAATCTCAAAGTAAAACTAATCCCATGTACTACGTTCTTCTAATTGCTTTTTTAGTTGTCGTTTGTGCTGGTATAACTTATCGCCTTATTCATCAATTTGCTTAGTTGTCAGTATAAATAAGGATAAATATCAGATAAGGACACTAAGAAAATAATTAGGGATGAGAAAAAGTAAATTAGGTGCCAAGGAAATTATATTAATCATAATTATCTGGTTAATGTTATTATCTGCACTATATATTCTCTATTTAAAATGGGGGATTTTATTTCATTAACCATTTATATTATATAAAGTAAAATTAATAAAAATAAAATTTGTAAGATGGAAAAAATGAATACAAATATGTACAAACAAATGCAACGATTTGCAGATGTTACCAAAACCTTTATTATACAAGGCAATATCAAAAGAGCAAAACGCTGTTTAAAAACAGCAGAAGAAATTTTTAATATCGGTACAGCAGAAATTAAAAATGCGGTGGCCAATATTTATGTGTCTTCAGTTTCAACTTTTATGGAAATACATCATTGTAATATCAAAAATTTATTCCCTAAAAGTTTAAATGATGCTTATCAAAAACAAATAATGGCAAACTATCCATAAGGTGATTAAGATCATTTGAAGAAATAACAACAGTCATAAAAATAGACTTTCTAATAAACAACACTTGCTTAAATAAATTTTACCATGATCACTATAATACTTTTAATTACAGGACTGATATGTTTCGTTCTCTTTTTTAAAGCAATTGATTTTTTCGAAAAAATATAACCATATGACATACTTATTCATCATAGCTATATTGGTTTTTATTTACCTCTGCTATGTATTAATTAAACCAGAAAAATTTTAAGGCAATGAACACAGAAATCATCGGCATTATTTTTATGTTTTTGGCAACTGTAGCCCTTGCCATTCCTTTAGGAAGATATATTGGTAAGATATACAATGGTGATAAAACATTGTTAGATGGCATCTTCAATCCCATAGATAAAATCTTTTTCAAACTTTCTGGTATCAATCCCACAAGAGAAATGAACTGGAAACAACACCTTGTTGCGCTACTTACTATTAATCTGCTTTGGTTTTTGTTCAGCATGTTTATATTAACGAACATGAACTGGCTACCCCTCAATCCCAATGCTAATCCCTCTATGACAGATGATTTAGCTTTTAATACCACGGTTAGCTTTGTTAGCAATACTAACTTACAACACTATAGTGGCGAAACAGGTGTTTCTTATTTAGGACAAATGGTACTCATGTTATTCCAATTTATTAGTGCAGGTGCAGGTATGGCCGTTTGTGCTGTTGTATTTAATGCTATGAAAGAAAGAACTACTGATAAACTTGGAAATTTTTACAACTACTTTGTTAAGAGCTGTACACGGGTACTATTGCCTTTGTCTATCATTGTTGCTATCATATTATTATTCAATGGAACGCCGATGACTTTCAAAGGCAAGGAGCAATTCATTTCTTTACAAGGTGATACTGTAAATGTTTCAAGAGGTCCTGCTGCAGCAATGATTGCCATTAAACAATTAGGGACTAACGGTGGAGGCTTCTTTGGCGCCAACTCCGCACACCCTTTAGAGAATCCAAACTACTTCACTAATATTATTGAAAATATCAGTATCATACTTATTCCTATCGCAATGGTTTTTGCTTTAGGTTATATTTTGAAAAAAAGAAAATTAGCCTGGATGATTTTTGGGGTGATGACCATTGGATTTTTACTACTCCTTATTCCAACCTTATATAATGAAATGAAGGGCAACCCTGCCATCACCCATATGGGTATTACACAATCCTTAGGTAGTATGGAAGGAAAAGAAATACGGTTTGGAAGTGCTGCCTCTGCATATTGGGGTATTACCACTACATGCACCTCTAATGGAAGTGTAAATAGTATGCATGATAGCTTTACGCCCTTGTCTGGTATGTTCGCTATGCTAGGTATGATGATTAATTCTTTTTACGGAGGTGTTGGTGTTGGCTTTCTAAACTTTTACATCTTTATCATTATTGCTGTTTTCATTAGCGGACTCATGGTAGGCCGCACTCCTGAATTTCTGGGCAAAAAAATAGAAGCTAAAGAAATGAAAATTGCAGCTATCATTGCGTTATTACATCCTTTATTAATATTAGCAGGAACTGCTTTATCAAGTTATTTGTATGCACATAATCCAACATTATATGCGGATTGGCTCAGTAATCCTGGTAATCATGGCTTCAGCGAAATGTTATACGAATACACTTCTTCTGCAGCCAACAATGGTAGTGGTTTTGAAGGACTAGGATATGGAAATGGCTCTTCGGTTGGTGATAATACACCATTTTGGAATATAACCTGTGGTATAGTTATGTTGCTTTCTCGTTTCTTGCCCATCATTGGCCCTGTTGCCATTGCAGGCATTTTAGCAAAGAAAAAATATGTTCCTGAAAGTGCAGGTACGCTGAAAACAGACACCAGCCCATTTGGCATCATGGTATTTGCAGTAATATTTATTAT
This sequence comes from uncultured Chitinophagaceae bacterium, assembly GCA_964454275.1. Classification (GTDB taxonomy): domain Bacteria; phylum Bacteroidota; class Bacteroidia; order Chitinophagales; family Chitinophagaceae; genus CAYVXB01. The sequence continues at coordinate 4,559 of CAYVXB010000145.1, forward strand.
TGCAGCGTTAAGTTTTTTTCCAGCATTATCACTTGGTCCAATTGCAGAATTTTTTGGAATGAAATAAATAATATATGTCAAAAAATAAAAACAGCTCTCTCTTTGGTGGCAGCTTAATGAAAGAAGCATTAAAGCAATCTTTCATTAAACTTAATCCTAAAATTATGTTTCGTAATCCAGTAATGTTTACCGTTTGGATTGGAACATTTATAATGACAATAGTTTGTATATGGATTGCAACAGG
>CAYVXB010000146.1:0-4671 GCA_964454275.1 uncultured Chitinophagaceae bacterium
TTCTAACGTTTCATACCATTCATCCCATAACCCGCTGCTATCTTCTATCTTATCGTATCCAAATAAATATACTCCATCCTTGCATTCATATAGCATTACTCGCTTAATATTTGGATGATTATTTTTTACTAATGCAATTTTTCTCATGTAACTATTTTTATTTCATTAATTGCTGTTTAATCAGCTCTACTAAAGTGTCAATATCGCCAGCACCAGCCATCAGTAATAGTTCTGGCTTGTGTTGTTTTACCCATTCTAATAATGCTTCTTTTGATAGTATTTTTTTATGATCATGTTGAATTTTTTCTAATATTATATTGCTTGTTATTCCTTCTATAGGCAATTCTCTTGCAGGGTATATGGGTAATAAAATCACTTCATCTGCAAGGGATAAACTTTCTGCAAATTCATCTGCTAAATCTCGAGTACGAGTAAATAAATGTGGTTGAAATACAATAGTACATTGTTTATTCGGATACAATGTTTTAGCGCCTTGTATTAATGCTTTTAGTTCTGCGGGATGATGGGCATAATCGTCAATTAGGATAGATCCGGCCCCCCGGCCCCCCAAAGGGTGGAGAATAGAGCTACCTACAACCTCTGGTTGGTTAATAGTAGAAGGCTTTAAAATATATTCGAATCTTCTTTTTACACCTTTAAAATTTTCAATAGCTCGGTTTATTTTTTCTTCATCAATACCTAAATATAAGGCTACAGCTATGGCTGCTATTGTATTTTCAACATTGTGCATGCCACCCATGTGTAATACTATATTTTGTAATATAATTTTTGACTTACCTAGTTTTTTTAAATTTACAACTACATCATATTGGTAAGAACCATTTTGTATAATAATATTTTCTGCATACACATCAGCAGCATTATTTTGCAAGCTGTAGGTTATATGGTTTGATGTTTTGCAATCTTTAGTTCTGGGTAAACCATATTTGCTAATGAGTAATCCGTTAGGTTTTATGTTATCGGTAAAATCTATAAACCCTTGCTCCATAGCCTGCGTTGTGCCATAAATATCTAAATGATCTGGATCCATAGCAGTTATAACAGCTATATCTGGATTGAGTTTTAAAAATGATCTGTCGTATTCATCTGCTTCAACTACGCAATGCGTTTGCGTAGTACTCCAAAAATTGGTTTGGTAATTGCTGGAAATTCCTCCGAGAAAAGTAGTACAGCCATATTCTGTATCTCTTAATATATGTGCAACCATTGTGGTTATAGTTGTTTTTCCATGTGTGCCAGCAATACAAATATTAAAGGTATTGTCGGTTATAGCTTGTAATACATCACTACGTTTTACTAAAGTATAATTATTGGTTTTATAATATTGTAAGATGTTATTGTCTGATGGTATAGCCGGTGTATATATTACTACATCTATTTCTTTTGGAATAATATTAATATCATCTTGGTATTGTATATTGATTCCTTCTTTAACTAGTTGTTTTGTAAATGTTGTTTCTGTTTTGTCATATCCAAATACTTGTACTCCTTTTAGTAAAAAATATCGAGCAATAGCGCTCATGCCTATTCCACCAATACCTATAAAGTATACGCTGCGTATGGTTGATAAGTTGATATGTTGATTGGTTGAATTCATTATTTTATTAATTGTAATACTTTTTCCGCAATACATTCATCCGCATCAATGACGGATAATTTTTTAATATTTTCACTTAATGTTTTTTGTAATCTTGGTTGACTTATCAACTTTAATATTTCATCTACCAATTTTATTTGTACTTCGCTGTTTGAAATCATTAATGCAGCATTTTTATTAACTAATGTTTTTGCATTTGCCGTTTGATGATCTTCTGCTGCATAAGGAAAGGGTACAAATATTACAGGCTTACCTATTATGCATAATTCAGCAACAGCCATAGCTCCAGCTCTTGATACCACTATATCTGCAGCGGCGTAGGCATATTCCATTTTATCAATAAATGTTCCTATCCAAATACCTTTTTTTTGTTTTATTTGTTGTTGTACTTCTTCTGAAAAACTTTTTCCCGTTTGCCAAATCAATTGAATATTGTTTTTTAACAAATCATCTATTCTATTGTTAATGGCTTCGTTAATAGATTTAGCACCTAAGCTTCCACCTACAATTAATACAACAGGTTTATCTGCTGATAATTTGAAAAAATTTAATGCTTCCTTTTTTGTTATTTTACTTTCTACAATGTTTGCTCGTACCGGATTTCCTGTTTTGATAATTTTCTTTGCAGGAAAGAATTTTTCCATACTATCACTGGCTACAAAAATTTTGGTGGCTTTTTTTCCTAATAAAATATTACTCTTACCTGCAAACGAATTGCTTTCATGAATAAACGTTGGAATATTTTTGCTTTGTGCATAACGTAATACCGGAAAGCTAGAATATCCTCCAACACCTATTACAGCATTGGGTTTAAATTCTTTTATTATTTTTTTTACTTGAAAAAAGCTTTTAATCAACTTAAATGGTAATGCAATGTTTTTTAGCAATGAACTTCTGTTTAATCCTACAATATCTATTCCCTTTATATTATAGCCTGCTTGTGGTATTTTTTCCATTTCCATTTTACCTTTTGCACCTATAAATAAAATTTCTATATCATGCTGTAACCGTTTAATAGCATTGGCTATGGCTATAGCTGGAAATATATGTCCACCTGTTCCACCGCCGGCAATGATGATGTGGCCACGGCTCCCCTTTGTCCCCTCAAAGGGGGGAGATAAAAGGTCGTTGGTATTTTGAATCTCGTTCATTATTTAGTAAATCTGTAAGCTTTGTTTAACTCTATTAAAATTTATTTACCTTAACTCTTTAGTGACCTTTAAGCCTCCCTTTTGGGGAGGTTTGGAGGGATTTGTTTCCTATTTTTTTATATTCTTGGCTGCTTATAATTTCTCTTACTTTATTTTCTAATAATTTCTTATCGGGTAAGTAGAGCTGATATTTTGAAACAAAAATTTTATTAGAAATGCCCCCAGTAGCATATTTTACTAAAAAATCATGTTTGTCTGCCGCTATAATGATGCCTATAGGATCATTGTCTCCTTCTGTATTTTCTTCTTCTTTAAAGTAATTGAGGTATAAATTCATTTGCCCAATATCTTGATGCTTTACTTTTTTTATTTTTAAATCAATTAAAACAAAGCATTTGAGTATGCGGTGATAAAAAACAAGATCAATGAAAAAATGTTGATTATCAACCGTTACTTTAAATTGTCTTGCCACAAAAGAAAATCCTTTGCCAAGCTCAAGTAAAAATTGTTGTAAGTTGTTTATTAAATTTCGTTCTAATCCTTTTTCATTAAGTTGATTGTTTTGAGGAAATCCCAAAAACTCAAATACGTAAGGGTCTTTAATAATATCTTTTGTTTTTACTACCTGATGTCCTTTTGATGCAAGTTGTAATACGCCTTTTTTATCTTTACTTAACGCTAAGCGTTGGAATAATGCCGTATCTATTTGTCTTTTAAGTTCCCGTACCGACCAATTTTCTTTTATACATTGTTTTTCATAAAATGCTCTAGCCAAATCATCTGAAATAGTTAATAACTCTGCATAATGCGACCATGTTAATTTATTAGTTAACTGTTTAACTTTAGATTTTCCGGACGTCTGGAAAATTCCAGACGTCTGGAATTTTGGAAATTGAATATAAAATTGACGACATAGATATAAATTACTTTTCCCGAAACCTTTACCATATCTACGTTTTAAGTCTATTGATAATTTATCAAGTAATTCACTACCATACTCTGCTTTTTCTTTCCCTTTTTGTTCATACTCTATAATATGCTGACCTATTAGCCAATTAGCTTTTAGTAATTGATGTTGTACCGCATTGATAGCATCAGCTTTTGCTTGGTTAAGGGTAAAGCCAATATTATTTAGCAGTTGTGTATATTTTTGCTTACTAATTTTCATGTATAATATCTATCAATTTTATAGTAGGCTTTAAAATTGTTTTAATTCTGTTTTTTTAAAAGTATACTCTGGTGTTAATAAAATTTCTCCAAAATCTTCTCCATACCAAGGGCTTATATTTTCATCATTATAATTTTTTAAAATATGAATTTCCTGAGCTGGCATATAGCTTTGTGCAAGCATAAAACATTTTTTCCCTTTTTTATTTTGAGCAACATCTACAACAATTACAGCATGGCCAGGACTTCCACCACATATAAATACATCTTCTGGTTTTATATTTTTCAATTCTTGTTGTTTTAATTCTTGTGCTAAGGATAATGTACTTGCATATCCAAAAACAATATTCATAAACGTTTTATAATAAATTTCTTTCATCAATCATTATTCATTTTTTCAATTTCTTTTGCTTCTAATGAAGAAGCTGAAAATTTTTTTTCTTCTTCTACATTTCTTGATACACTTAGTATGATCCCGATGGCCAAACAAGTAAATATGAAAGAACTACCGCCCATACTTACCAATGGAAGGGTTACACCTGTAACGGGAAATATATTTACATTAACTGCCATATTAGCTAACGCTTGGATAACCAATGTAAAACTTAATCCCAATGCTAAGAATGCGCCAAATGCATATGGGCATTTTCTAAAAATTTGAATACATCGAAATAAAAAAATCATGTAAATAAATAATATGAACGCACCACCAACTAATCCGTACTCTTCAATAAT
>CAYVXB010000147.1:0-3810 GCA_964454275.1 uncultured Chitinophagaceae bacterium
CTACTATTTTTTGCTCATTTTCGGAATATAATAACTCACTGTTTAAACTATTTTTATCAACTGTAACAGTGTAGTTTCCAACAGGTAGAGTTAGTTCAAAATAACCTTCCTCATCCGTTACAACCACAAAGCTTTGATGCTCATTTTTTATAATTACTTGTATTCCTTTTGTATCTACAATGTTATTAGTGTATTTAGATTTTGTAATAGTAACACTACCTTTTAAAACGGCGCTTTTTTGAAAACTAATATTAGCGTTCTTGTCTAACGCTATTCTCTGTTGGTAACCACTTGTTGGAATCCAACTTGAGGAAACTTCAACATCATTTAAATTGATATCGTAATAAGGGAAATCAGATTTCTTAACAAAAATTTCTCCTTTTGTATTTGTTACCAATAATTGGTTATTGATCCATACCGGTTTATTAGCTAGTACTATTTCATCTTTATCCATTTGATTGTTTCCATCAATATCTTGATATAAAGTAATACGTTTTTTTCGTACAAATAAAGATTTAATATCATTCCCAAAACGTCTTCTAAATGTGCATTGAATAAGGTTGTTAAAAGTTGAACCACTAGTCCATTGTACCAATAATCCTATACCTGCTTTCAAATTAGGAAAGGGATATTCCATGTAGTGTGATAACATTACATTATTACCGCCTATGGGCTTATTTGATTGAAATGTGGCATACGATTGCATAAAAAAATTAGTATTTGTAAAATGCCAATATTTTTGTACCATAATATCAAACCGGCTAAATTTATTCAGATTATCAATGTTGTTTTTTATATCATAATAATAAAACGGATTTTTATTCCACTGAAATGTTAGTTGAATATCCTTGCTGCTTGCCATTGCACGAATACTATGTACATATGCATATTGTGTATATTGATCAGTTATTTCATTTACACCTATATCACACCATATGGCTATCATATTTTTTCCCCATTGCCATCTATTGCTATAGTTAATTTTATATATCGTAGAACGTAATGTATTATCCTTATACTGTGTAAATACAGAAGGACGCAATTGCCAAAAAACCTGTTTCTGTGACCAGTTAACGGATAATCCCGTTTCGCTAGAATGTACACCTTGTAGTAAGTAAAGCGCAGAGTCATTAGCATATAAAAAATCTTTTTCATTGCTTGTATAGAAAGCTTGTACAGTTAATGGTTTTTGATAAAAAGTAATACTGTGTCTTTGTTGGCTCAAATCTCTATTTGCGCCAGCATAGTTCTTACCATAATGTAACACAGATGATTGAAATGTAATATTTTTTCTCTTTTGAATAAATGAATAGCCATACATAGAAGATGTTAAAGTGGTATCTAATTTTGTGTAATAGAGATGCTCTCTACTTATGCCTGTTAACAACTTAGCTTCAGTGAAAATAGATCCACTGTCTTTCCATGCTAATTGTAATTTGGGTATTATGCTCTCTGTTTTGGCATCTATATTAGTATAAGTGCTAATTTGAGGTGTTACAGATATATTATTATCTAATGTACGTTTCCATTGCCAATTCGTATAATATGCATCTTTAATGCGATCTTTAACTAGTGTGAAATTAATTTCTGATGATACAAAAGTATTTTTAAAACTGGCCCCCCACCCATCTATAAAAAAGTCGCTTAGTTCTATTATATTCCCTGCACGAAAAAAAGTATTTTTAGATTGAAGATAGAAGGAGGTAATGGTAGTAGGCAAGAATCTATTTTGCAATAATGAAAATTGTCTATGCTGGAAACCAACATGTGTGAAGCTATCTAAATATATTTTACCATCAATATTTATATTCGTTTGTGTTTGGCCATTACGCCATAATTGATTAACATCTGCCTGAATATACATATTTTCATCAATTTTTGTTGATGGTTGTACATACGTATTAGAAGGGGTTGTTACTTCAATGGGGAATTTTAATGCTTTCCCAGATGTTGCTGACACAAGAATGAAAAATTTTGCTGATGTGGCTTTCTTTTTAATAAGATATTGAGTGGGTATTTTTAATAACCACTCCAGCTTTTTTTTAGAGGGTAATACAATAGAATCAGACCATGATTTTTTATTGTATAATGGGGTATTAATGGTAGCAATAAGCTTTTCACTGCTATTTCCATCGTTGTATAAACTTATAGTAAATGACTGTTCAGTTGCTTTAGGTAAAATGAAATACGATTTTTTACTGCTTGCGGCAATCCAACTGCTTTTTGTAAATATCTGTATTGCAAATAAACGTTGGTCTAAAAGCTTGTTGTTGGAATCATATATATAGGCCTTTATACTGCATGCATTTTTATTACTGGTATTTATTATTTTATAAATAATGGGGAAATAAAGCGGTTGACCTACTTGTACAAAAGTATCTATTGTTGTAAGAACAGAAAATTGTATCCTATCGGTATCTGTTGTTGTAAAAACAATTTTAATTTTTTCAGACTGATCGCTGCGTAAACAAAATATATTTTTATGAATCTGATTGATATCTCTCAACACAACACTATCTTTTTGAAATGAAGCTTTTATAAAAGATGATGTTAACTGTGCAGAAGAAGTATTAAAGCAGACCAACAGACTTAATATGATAATTGTATATATATAATATTGTGGCTTCATAGAACGACGCTATTCAGTTGTATATCAAGCAAATTGCCTGCCAGAAAATATATTAATACTTCGTAGACAGGCAATTTATAATCCAACTCCTTCAAAAATTAAAAGTTCTCATTGTTGTGTTGCAGTATATGTTGCAGTAATACTGTATGTTCCAGCAACATAACCACTTAATCCTGGAACAAATTTGTAGTCCATTGCAAGTCCAACGTTATTGCCATACGCCTGATTGGTATATAGGTTAACAGATGTTGTGCTTAAGCCTACATATGAACCAGCACCTGCAGGTTTTGCCATTAATACGGTGGAAGGGATGACAGAAACACCTCCGGTAAAATCAGCAGTAGTCGTTGCAACATCTAAATCAAAATTTTGTGTAGAACTTATTGTAGCTTGAACAGCTAAAAGGTTTTCAATGCCATTTACATATTCGCTGATTTGATCAAAAGTTGCGTCTGCACCACCTGACCCTGGGGCTACGCTAATAGTTATTACATCCACTAAATTCATGTTGCTGATTTGATCATCAGAAGCTTGTATTTGTGCATGTGCATTATTTGCAGATGCTATTAGAAAACATGTTCCTAATACTGTAAAAATCTTTTTCATAATGGTAAATTTTATAGTTAAAAAATAAAGACTCGAAGCGAGTGTAACAATTTTTGTGCCAAACAATAGATGTAATGGATTAATTAAAGTCACCAATTTGTAAGAACAAGGTTTATATTGTTCTATAATGCGCTCATTCATAATTCTGAACAAAGTGAAGGAATCAGAATTATACGCTTCAATAACTTCTTATTGTTAACCAAGGTTTATTTTTTCACTCAAAAAATTGAAACTCATCTACAGCCAATAGCGATTCTTTCTTATACATTCAATATTGAAGTGTACATTAATTAAAAATTTAATAGTACCTCACCTTTTGTATTTTATCAGTTGTAGTAATTTTTTTCTTTTTAACTTTGACTCAATGAAAAAATTGTTACACATAATAACCTATTTGTATATCCTAATTGGTACTAACGCGTTACATGCACAGTCTGCTATCGTCAGTCCATCTATCGTACGATTTAATGCAGCTCCAGGAAAAACAGAAACGAAAATGATATCTATAACAAATAATACTAAAAGACCCTTGGAACTAAAATTATATTTACAAGATTGGCTGCGAGACTCAACAG
>CAYVXB010000147.1:3820-4655 GCA_964454275.1 uncultured Chitinophagaceae bacterium
AAAATTGGTAAAATTTTGGTTCGTTTACAGTATCCTACAACAGCAAGTAACAATGAAATGAAGTGGGCTATGCTTTTTTTAGAATCTATACCAGAAGCAAAGGACCCTGCTAAATTGAAAAAAATGAGTATGAGTGTGGGTACGGCTATACGTGTAGGCGTGCATATATACCAAACACCTCCGGGAGCAATAACAAAAGCTGTAAGCAATGTAAGGCTTTTAGCAGATAGTGCGCAAAAAGGGTTTGTGTATTTGTATATGAAAAACACAGGACAAGTAATGTTAGATTGTAAAGCCCATTTAGAATTGACCTATTTGTCTACAGGGGAAGAAAGCATATTAAAAGCAGTTACATTTCCTGTCTTCCCTGATGGGTTTAGGCGAGTAAAATTAGATTTACCTAAAGATTTAAAACCTGGTAATTATTCTGTTTTGGCTGTATTAGATTATGGTATAGATGTGCCACTAGAGGCTGTACAACAAAGTATTACAATTCATTAAGAAGGTAAAATACCATATATATGTTGATTAAAATAGAAGATACGTATTCAACCATCCTCATAAAATACCATTTGTCCAAAGCCTCAGGAAGAACTTATGGAAGCATTTATTCATAAGATTTATCAATTACAAACCTTCCTTTGCTACGATAAGCGCCGTCGAGTATCTTCACAAATAAAAAAGAAAGTATTTTTCGTAGAGGTTTATTTTATAACCCCTATATGCTATATAAATTAGCCGTATGACTGTTCAAGAATTTCAACAAATAACCTATAGCATCCCTAATGACCCTGGGATATATAAATATTTCGATCAAAGCAATGAATTGTTATAC
>CAYVXB010000148.1:0-4645 GCA_964454275.1 uncultured Chitinophagaceae bacterium
AAAATACGGTAGTGATATGGCACCATACATTTTCCATCCTTGAGCAAAGCCACCGAGTGACGTTATAAAAGATATTATAACAAATAGAGGCAACAATAAAAAGGTTAGCGCAGAATAAAAATAGTTATCCCTAATTTTTTTATACAGATTGAGGTAAATTGTTGTTGTAAAAATAGCCATAGATATAATAATCATCCAAGCCATACCATACGCCATTCCTGATATATAAGGATTCTTAGTAGTATAATTTTGCTCTTGTGCAAACATTATGGCCATTATAATGGTTGTTATAAGAGCACTTAATATAAATGTGGTAAGTAATATAGTTGTTAAACGTTTAGCCATTTAGATTTCTATAATTTTATTATTTTTTAAGATGACGTATAAATATGTATGAATAATTTGAACTACAAAAAAACTACAAAAAAATAGATATTGAGTAACTTATTTATTACGCTTTTCAGTTCAGTGGTCTGCGGCACTACCAAAGACCACTAAATTAGATTTTATGGATTATATTTTAATATTACTCCACTTCCTTTATTACTGCCAAGAGCCCATAATTTTCCATTCTTTTCTGTTATTGTACAAATAGTTTCTCCCTTTTCTAAGTTAAATTCATTTTGCCAAGATAAGCCCCCATCAATAGTTTTAAGAATTTTTCCATCATAAGAAGCGTATCCTATATTAACATCTTTAAAATAAATGGTAGTTGCTTTTTGATTTAGTTTTATCCATGTAGTACCACCAGTTAGTTTAAATAAATCATTATTTCCGTCTACTAAAAATGCGATGGTAGGAGTAACTAATTGTAAAGCATTAATACTCCTAGAAGTAGTTACTTTACTTATATCATATTCAGTAAATAAGCCTGCTTTTTTGTGAGAAATGATAGGTTTATATTCATCGCCAATTTTCGTAACTCCCGCAAGCATTAAGTTAGATTCGTCTACACTTGACATTTTTTCCCAAGTAGCAACGTAGATATTTTCATCAGAATAATATTTGCTTTCATATTCCTTAATTAGGGGATTAGAAAAAGAACCATTAACATGGTAAAGCCTACCATCAGTAGCAGCTAATTGTCCTTTATCAATTGCAGACATAAAAATACCTACATAACTAAGAGAACCACTATTAAAAAACTTTTTACTATAATAGTTAAACGTTTTACCATCTTTACTTACACACATATCTACCGAATCATCAAACCAAAAATTATTTTTATCAAATATATACAATGGATTATAGCCGGGGAAATTAATATTACCTGCACCTAGCCATACCTCCCAGGTATATCCACCATCTTTTGTAGAATATAGATCTCTGCCTAAAACAACATAACCGATACTATCTGTTGCAAAATTTATTGATTTATAAACACTTCGTGGCCCATAATTTTCAAAAAAACTTGAAATATAAAACCACTTGCTTGTAGGTTCAGGATAGGCTATTGTAAGTTGAAATCTATTAGCGCCGTTCTGAGGAATACTGTTGCCAATTTCTATTTGCAATGTGTAAACTCGAGTTCCAAAGGTGAATGGTTTATTTGGAATAGTAGCTGTTATAGACGTATTAGATACTGAAGTAATAACTAATTTTTCACTACTTCTACCTGATACATCAAATAAGGTTGCTACTACTTGATTAACATCCGTTCCCAAATTGTCTCCATTAATGATTAAAGTTGATCCTGCTATTAAATTGGTTGAACTAAGGCTAGTAATAACTGGAATTAAGTATGGGGGATCAGTTTTTTTACATGAAAAAGAGAGCCCTACTATTAGTATAATTAGTGCTGATACAATATTTTTTTTCATAATTTTTAAATTGCTTTCAAGAAGTAAAACTAAATTTTCATTTGCACGTTTTTGTGTATAGGTCAGCCACTTGTATTGCTTTTTTTAGAGGGTCTGTTTCGTTTATTGTAGAAACTTTTTCTTTTAATGTTTCGCAAAATATTTTGGCTGGTTTGTTCCATTGTAATATATCCGTGATATATACGCCATTATTATCACTCGCCTTTTTTAATACATAATTGCGGGTGCATACATAATAAAGCAAGGTGCAAGTATTTGTTGCATATACTTTTTCCATAAAATATGAGCTGCCATAATCACCACTTAAAATGTTTATAGCTTTAACTAATCCTGTAGGTTTTAAGATGATAGGTTCAAACATTTTGTTTCCTACAAAAAAACATTTTACTTCTTTTGGTTTGTAGCTACTGTTTTTGGTTTTGCCTTTATTGTTTTGGTACGTTATGTTTACCGTACGTCCGTATACTGAAAAATCTATAATACTTCCTTCTTGTTTTTCAGGGAAAAAATCAATACTTACTGAGCCTTTTATGGTATCACCTGATTGTAGTAGTATCCACCCTTGTATATTTTGTATATTACCATAACTGTTGAATATAGTTACGCTAGAGTTATCATTGACATTGGGTGTGGTAGAAGGTGTTGTGGCAACAGTCGCAGAAGTAGTTGTAACAACAGTAGGCGTTGTAGTAGTTGTAGGTGTTGTAGCTACATTAATGTTTCTTGTATAATGTCTGCTATGGTTAGTAGATTTTGATAATTCTGTTCTTAGTTCGCTGGCCAAGTTTTTAAGCATGCGGCCATCGCCCTTGTCATAATCATTTGCGATAAGGCCATCTGCCTCTTTGTCTACCATATCGGGCATATCTAAGTAATAATAAATTTTAGCATTATTGTAGTAAGCGCCATATCTCATTTTCTTATCTGCTTTTTCCGTGCCAGCGAATCTTACTTTTACGCTATCGAAATATTGAACAATTTGTAATAAAGCAGATTTTTGTGATGGATCTATGGAGTCGGTTGTAATAGATTGTATGATTTGTTTGCATTTTCCCCACACGGCTTGTTGCGCTTCGTGTTCTGGATGTTTGCTATTATTAAGCACCCAAAGTATATCTATAGTATTGTTGCTTACAAATGCATAGTTTCTCCTAAGATTGTTGTTGATGGTTATTAAGGCATTGTTGGTAAGTGTTCTTATAAGCTGTTCTTTTATGCCATACCTATTGTTGTTGTAGTAATCTGCTGATTGTTTGCTATCCTTATATTCATTAGACTTCCATGTCATTTTAGTATCTCTATCATTAATAATTAATTTTTGTATGGATTGTTGTTTTTTGTTGTCTATTGCTTCTACTGTTGTATAGTAAGAGTATTGCATTTCAACCCAATAGTAGGTTTCAGAGCCGGTTACTTTTCCGTCCTTATCTTTTACATCTTGTTGTCTTGATTTTTGTTCTGAACGTTCAATAATTAAATCATCTAAAAAAATATTTATGGTGAGGTCGCCATTGGTATTCACTTTTTTCCATAATTCAAGATTTATAGCATCAGCTATGGCTTCTGGCGTGTAAAATGCCTTTATACTACTGCCCACATTGGATTGTACATTGTACGAAATATAATTGCTACCTAAATAGTTGGTAGGCCAAGTACGGTAACTAATATTAAAATGGTATCTATCGAGATCAACTTTTTGAGCAGTAGCTAGAAAGGATATTTGTATCAAACAAATATTAATAAGTAGCATGCGGTTAATAAAACCAAGTTTCGAAAATTGCATAATGATAATTTTAGTGGTTGAATAATGATGGTTTATGAGTCTAACAACAAGTTCAATAATTGGCGTGCAAAGTTAATGATATTTATGTTTCTATTTTTGTACGGTAAAAAATTTATTCTCTTGAGTGTAAAGAAGTGAGGTTGGGCAAAAATTTGAGTTCGTTCAAATTTTTGGGAGTAATTGCTACAGATTGCATACGCTCTGTTGTGAAGATAAGAAATATATAGCCTTTTTATTTGTTGCTGTAGAAGCACAAGCGGAGGCTTGTATTAGACGGGAGTATACGAATAATTACTTCTTACGCTTCCTCTTTAAAGCTTTCATTATTATGGGTGGACAAAAATCATTAGCTAGATTAACTATGGTATTAAATACTTTCATTTTGCCAGAATCTTTTCCTTTTCTAGCTGCAAAAGTGGTGGTTATTCTTTTTGCAGAGCCTGCATTTACTTCGCTTGCCGGACGTCCATTGGTATAATAATATAGTGCCAATGATTTTCTACTTCTATCTGGAGGACAGGTTAATGGATCTGGATGTCCGTGCCAAGAAGAGTCTGTAGTAGAAAACATCGCTAATCGGTTAAATATTGGAAGAATGCGTGTTGCACAAGCACTCATATCCTTATTCCATAATTCAAAATGTCCGCCATACTCTTCCTTCCAATCCTCATTTAAATAAACAAGCACATTCAACCTACGATCGAGATTGGTTAATTTATGTTTATGAAAATCGGCATGTATTTTAAGATAGCCACCAGATTTTATTTCATGAAAACCACCACCTTCGAAATAAGGATCGGGAATGAGGGTTTAATGCCAGTAAGGGTTTGTAAAAACTCTAAAAAAGGTTGTGCATTTAAAAAATGAACAAGCTCTTTTGTATTAGGTCCAAATCGATACTCTCCTTTTGTAGCAAACTTTTGTTCGTTGGGATTGCTATAATGTACATCGGTCTTTTCTTTTCCAATTTCAGGAAACTCAGCTAGCACTTTGCGCAACATGTCCTCATTAAAAAAATGATCAAAATATATACTGGGAAAAG
>CAYVXB010000149.1:0-4456 GCA_964454275.1 uncultured Chitinophagaceae bacterium
ATTGATTTAATATTTTCAGGTACTTTAGCATCCAAATATTTTATAAGCCTATCGGTATTGTTTTTTTTGAATCCTTTACTAGTCCTCGTTTGCAACGAGGACTTACAATCTGCTCAAAAAGCAAAATTAATATTTACTAATCCTTTTTAGCTTGTTAATTTCTTATGGTATATCTATTTGCTCCTTATTATATAATAGCTTTATTACTTTGTAAGCACTCTAGTCCTCGTTGCAAACGAGGACTAGTTGGGGGTTTGATATGGCATTAGCCAATGCTTTAAGGTTGCAATATCTGTTTCTACATCATCTTTCTCTATCCTCAACTTTGGACTAGCATATTAAACATTATTAACGACTATATCCCAGATAATCTTTAGGTTGAGGATCATCCATTAATCTTTTGTCATTATTAGATATATCTTTCTCTTTTTCTGCCTTTTTATACCACTCTTTTAAATGGGCTAATCCGTAGTAATTATTTTTTTCAAATTCCTTCTTAAATCTCTTCTTATAATCTAGATAATAAATGAATCTTCCAAGAAACATTTGATTATAATCATAATCTTTGTGATACTTAAATTGCTCTCCAAAAGACAATAAATAAGCAATAATTTTAGCCTTATCACTAAATGATAAATCAGGATAAAATTCTTTATCATCTTCATATCTAAAAAATGCTTCTACACAATCTGATAAATAAAGTATAAGATCGCATTTTTCGGGTGTTGATATCTCTTTTAATACATCCAATGTATGTTTATTAATTTTAACTTTACCAGCACAATCTCTTGTCCATAATAACTTATTAAATTCTACTATAATGTCTTTACTAGGATAGGACTCATATTCAGGAATTTTATTTAATTCATATTTTAATAATTCTTTATCTTCTGTATAACCAAATGTTTTTACCAATTGATCTATAAAATACTCATCATTCAACGTGAGCCAGTTATAATATGTCTTATTATCATTTAAAAAATACATATTTCTTGCGATCATCGTTTGAATATTTTTTTTTCGCTGTTCCGAAAGATTGGGTACCTCTTTCCATAATTTAATTACGGAGTTATCTTCATTAGTATATTCCCTACGCATTGTATCTTCTAGTTTGGCTATTTTAGGATATTCTTTCTCATACTCTATGAGTTCGGGGATATAATAAAAATTGGTGATAAACCCTTTTCCTATAATTGTATACGTGCCATTATAATGCGTATTATCAGGATGATCCTTAAATAGTTTATCACATGGATCAACATAGTTGATAAAAATATATTTGCTCTCAGAATTAAGATCGATATTCTGGGTAAATAACGTTCTTATCTTTTCATTAAATTTTGACTTTTCTAAGAACTTAAAACCATTCGCTTTCAAAATTTTTTCGCAAATGTTTGCCGCCACTTCTAAATCTTGTATTGAAAATTCCCTGGGGGATAGTGCCATTTCTATTTTAGTATCATATTGATTTGATCCACGTATGAGCTGATTTTTCAAAATTTCCTCTATTTCTCTGTTTTCTGTTTTTTCCCGGCATTTTGGTAAGCTGAATATTAATAAAAAAAGAAAACAATTTCTTAAACTTGGATATACTTTCATAAACTATTTTTTATCGTAAACTATTACTTGAATTTTAATCCTAGTAAAGTGGTTTCTATAGTGTACTAACTTAAATAGCCTCTTCGTTGCAAATATTTTTATCATATTTAAACCAGTCTTTCAATTGCTGAAAAGCTGTTTTTCTTTCAAGCCAGCCATTTGGATCCACGTTTAATTTATGATTAGGATCATAGCCATTCAATAACTTACTTTGGAGATAAAAATATTTATCTTCTTCTTCTTCCATTAGTATGGCTATATCATTTAAAGATTTTCCTAACCCTTTTTTAAAATAATTTGCTTTCCATCTTTTTGCTTCATTTTTGTCACTTGTGCTCCAACGAGGACATTTTTTATCAACACTCCATTCCCATCCAGCAGAATCAACAGTATAATGTACATCCTCCTCAATAATGGAAGGATTTTTTACTATGTCTGGATTTTTTGCATGGTTCGCATATCCCTTATATGTACCAGGTAGATTATAAAGTCCTGTTCCATCGTCCTTCCCTGTTAATTGGATGAGCCCCCTCCCTTTATAAAAGCTTTTACTCGATAAATACTTACTCTTTTCTTCATAAGACTGTCTAAATAAGCCAGTTTCTGCACTTACTTGTGCAAGAAAAGAAATTTTTTGAATACACTTATGAATATTATATTCCTTGAACATATTATTTAATTCTTCTACAAGGCTTTCATAACTCTTGTCTATAATAGGGCATGGCTCACCTTTCTTACCTTCCCATATATCTTCGCTACCTGTAACTGTTTTTACAATATCCTTTAATTCGTCCACAGAAAGCTTTCTATTTCTATTACAAAAACATTTTCTAGAATCTTTTTCATCATCCTCTTTTTCATCTTCTTTTTTATCATCTGCCACTGCTGGTTTTTTCGCTTTGGGCATTATAAAATCTTTAACTACATCAGCCACTACTGTAAAAGGAATTTTTACAGATTCTACTATTTCATTTGTCCATTCTTTTACTTTTTCTTTATTAAGTACTTCTATATCTACTTTAGAACTATAATATTTCTTTTTCTCATATTCGGCAAGTATTTGATATTGTATTTGTTTTGCTCCATTTAAACTAAATGCGAAGACTGTTGAAATTTCCATTGTCACCTTTCCTCCTACTACAGACTTTTCTCCCAAATCTAAAGGCTTTTTATTCTTTTCTAAAATGCTTATCCTTACCTTTTCATTGTCCTTTATATTAATACAATGTACTTGTACTACAAATGTTTGCCCATAGGATATATGAGAGGAAAGTTTGTTATGATTAATATCTAATAACTCTATTGCAATAAGCTTTGGGCTACCGGATTGAGGAGCTATATATATAGCTGTAGGTTCCTCTTGCTTAGGGGTTATTAAGTATGCTTCTAACCTGTATACCTTTCCTATGGCTATTTGTTTAAAAGTAAAGGTAAACTCATCTATCCCTTCTTTTGTTCCATCAGGAATAATTGTATATTTTCCATGCACATCTTTTTTAAATAGCTTCCATCCTATATTTTCAGGCTTTTTCATGTCTGATCGCGTACCAGCTAGCCATTTAAGTTTATAGGTCACTGGTTGCCCTATTTCAGGATTGCTTGGCCCTTCTATTTTATCTATACCCATATTGTTTAGAATGTTAAGTGTTACTCAAAAATAATATCTGATGTGTTGTTTATTTTGTCTTTAAATTCATCCATATCAATACATGGATTTATGGCATGGTGAATGGTATTGTCTGTTTGTCTAAGGTCTGACTTTGTTACTTCATTAGTTTGCCCATGCCAGGTAATGCTGATGCAATCTTCTACGCCTAAAGCACAAGTAGCTTTGCTTCCTTCTAATAAAGGCATACCACCTGTTTCTATTTTTATGGCATCGTAGTATTTAGACCATTCTGTTACTGACACTGCACAAGGGCTGTTACTGGTTTTTTTACATAATCCAAAATAGGGATATTCAAACGGTTGATCTTTTTCTAAATGCGTGGCCATAAGCTTTTTGCTTGCTTCAGGATCGTTAATATAGTGTTTGGTTTGGGTTTTTACTTTAAGTTTGGCTTCTCTATTCCCAAACTGACATTTGCATGTTGCGCCTGTACACACTAAATGACCTGTTTTGTTATTGCTCATAGTTTAATTTTTTTAGTTTCCAAATAAGGATGACCACCAACTAGTTTTCTTTTTTTCTTGATTAATAGGTAGAGGTTCTATTTTCTCTTCACTATGTAGCGTATGTCCGCTAATAGTTATCTGACTAGTTCCATTGTCTGTTTGTATGGTTACTTCGCCAGTAATATTTTGTATTTGATGTTTGTGTTGATCTACATCATATATAATGTGTATACTTCCTTCTATAGGGCCATATCTATGCTGTACAACAGTCGATAGTTGTTGCTTAATATCTAACTTGCCCTGACAAGTTAAGGTGTACGTTTCTTCATCAGTAGGTTTAAAATCTATGGTAGCTTCTGTAGTAAATATTAACGGTTGTTCAAAATCGTAAAAGGGAAATTCTACTTGTATATTTGCCTTAAATGTCTCTGGATCGTATTGTGTATAAATAGGAGTAAAGAAAAGGGATAACCATTTTTCTTTTTGAATATTAGTTAATAGATAGTTAGGGTGACAAAGTGTTTCTTCTATTTGGTGGACATATTGTTCTGCAATAGAGCCATCAAAATCTCTTAATAAAATAGGTTTGGCAGCAGCAAAGCGTTGTTGAATTTCTGCTATATTTACAATACGCTCTAACTGTCCTGATTTATCTACTAATAATTGGATAGGGTATAATTGTTTGGTACAAGCGATAGACAACTCATCCATCGCATTTTCGGATGAATGTTCATTTATTAAA
>CAYVXB010000150.1:0-4445 GCA_964454275.1 uncultured Chitinophagaceae bacterium
GTTGGAAGGTAAATTTGAAAAAGGAAATTATTTTATTCTTAAACCTAAAGGTAGTACTAAGGTTAAAATAGAACTACTCGAAGTAATCGAAAATAAAAAATATACTGATGTAACTAGATTCCCATTAGCTAAAATGATAGATGAGCATATTTTAGAAGATACCCCAGAAGGGGTAAAATTTACCAATACTATTTATGTAAAAGGAATTTTGAGTTTTTTATGGGTAAAATTAGTAGCAAAAGATATTGTAAAAAATATGCCTTACAAAATGGAACAGTTATTTAAAAGAGCAAGTACGCTTTAAATTAATACTTTATGAAAGCAAATAAATATTGGATGGCTGCTATTTCTAAAGAGCATATAAGGAGAGGTGTTGCAGGTGGATTTATACAAGTATGCCATGGTAAACAAGCGCCTTTAAAACGTATGAAAAAAGGAGATTGGATTATAGTATACTCTTCAAAAGAATCTATGGAAGAAAAAACTAAATGCCAAGCCTTTACTGCAATTGGTCAAGTTATAGATGAACATATTTATTCTTTTCAAATGAGCGATAATTTTGTTCCATTCAGAAGAAATATAAACTTTTACGACAGCAATGAAATATCTATTCTACCTTTAATCCATCAGTTACATTTCATACAAAACAAAAAGTCTTGGGGTTATCCTTTTCGATTTGGTTTTTTTGAAATTCAAGAAAATGATTTTAAGCTTATTTTTTCAAAAATGATACATAATGAAATAACCATTCAAAAGCTACATTTTGTACCAACCGGCGATGAGTATAAATATTGCTGATAGATGCAAGTGGCTCGATTATTCCATGTGACTATTAAAAATCAAATTATATACACATGAAAACGAAAAATAGTTCATTTAGTTTTGACAAAGCAGAAGATAGTACGGGGTTTTTACTATGGCAAGTAACCAATCTTTGGCAAAGGGAAATTAAAAAAGCATTGCAAAAATACGACCTTACACATGCTCAGTTTGTGTTGCTTGCTAGCATGTATTGGTTGGAGTTACATCATCAAGAAGTAACGCAGGTAATACTTTCAGAGCATACCAAAATTGACCCTATGACAACATCTACTGTATTACGAACACTTCAATCTAAAAAACGTATTAAAAGGCATGAACATGCTGTTGACACAAGAGCCAAAGCTGTTATGTTAACAGAGAATGGTAAAAAAATAATTAAAGAAGCAGTTAAAACGGTAGAAAAATTTGACAACGATTTTTTTGCAAAACTTGGAAGTAAAACAAATGAGTTTAATAAAAAACTTCTTTCTTTGCTAAAACATGTATAGTTGTGTGTATGAAGAATAAATGTTACGCTTATTTTAAAAACAAGAAATATACAATAATGATAGGCGTTTTTAAAGCAGCGTAGCTGCGTAATATTTGTAGTAGTAGTAGTTAAAACATGTATAGTTGTGTGTATGAAGAATAAATGCTACGCTTATTTTAAAAACAAGAAATATACAATAATGATAGGCGTTTTTAAAGCAGCGTAGCTGCGTAATATTTGTAGTAGTAGTAGTTAAAACATGTATAGTTGTGTGTATGAAGAATAAATGCTACGCTTATTTTAAAAACAAGAAATATAAAATAATGATACGAGTTTTTTAAAGCAGCGTAGCTGCGTAATATTTGTAGATTAAAATATTATGCAAAAAAGGTGCAGCGCACCGAGATATTAAATTATTTATGGCAAATACGTATACACAACTTTACATACATTTTGTTTTTGCAGTAAAAAATAGAAATGCACTTATAAAAAAAGAATGGAAAGATGATATGGAAAAATATATAACTGGAATTATTCAAAATCACAAACATAAATTATTAGCAATTGGGGTCATGCCTGATCATATCCATATTTTCATTGGTTACAATGTAAATCAATTGATTCCTGATTTAGTAGAGAATATAAAAACTTCCAGCAATGAATGGATTAAAACAAATAGATTGACTAATTTTAAATTTGAATGGCAGAAAGGATATGGTGCATTTACGCATTCTCGTTCGCAATTAAATACTGTTGTTAAATATGTTTTATCACAAGAGCAACACCATAAAAAACAGTCGTTTAGGTTAGAATATTTGGAAATACTTCGTAAAAACGAAATCGAATTTAAAGATGAATACATGTTTGATTTTATTGAAGGTGGTAATGTTTGGGAAAATAATTAAAATATTTTAGTGCGCTGCACCCTAATATATTTTATTGTAAGGCTACAAATGTCTTGCGGCTATGCCGCTATAAAAAATATCAGTTATAAGTGAAACCCATTGTATGCAAAAGTAAATAGTCATTTTTATTATGAATATGTTATTACAACAAATAGAAACGCATAAAATAGCTATACAATCTTATACAGCTAATGATGCAACAGCAGTAGAACAGTTCCGCATTACGTATTTAGGATCAAAAGGTATTGTAAAGCAATTATTAGCAGAATTAAAAAATATTCCAATAGAACAAAAAAAAGAAATAGGACAACTTTTAAATTCTTTTAAACAATTGGTAGAAGATAAATATCAGCAGTTACAATCTGGTATAGAAAAAAATAGTTCAACAAAAAATGAAAATATAGATTGGACACTTCCCGGAACTGCAATGTATGTGGGTAGTCGGCATCCATTAAGTATTGTACGGAACCAGATGAGTTCTATATTTAATAAACTAGGCTTTGCTGTTGCAGAAGGCCCAGAAATAGAAGATGATTGGCATAATTTCACCGCACTAAATCTTCCTGAAAATCACCCTGCTCGAGATATGCAGGATACATTTTATATTTCACAAAACCCTGATTGGTTATTACGTACACATACTTCTAGCGTACAAGCTAGGGAAATGGAACAACAAAAACCTCCAATACGGATTATTTGCCCCGGTAGAGTATATCGCAATGAAACGATTAGTGCTCGGGCACATTGTTTTTTTCATCAGATAGAAGGATTATATATTGATGAACAAGTAAGTTTCGCTGATTTAAAACAAACACTATACTTTTTTGTACAAGAAATGTTTGGAAAAGAAGTGAAGGTACGGTTTAGACCATCTTATTTTCCTTTTACAGAACCTAGCGCAGAAATGGATATTTCATGTACTATTTGTAATAGCAAAGGTTGTTCGGTATGTAAACATACAGGTTGGGTAGAAATTTTAGGTTGTGGTATGGTACACCCTAATCTATTAAGCAATTTTAATATTGATCCTGAAAAATATACTGGCTTTGCTTTTGGTATGGGAGTAGAACGTATTTGTCAACTGAAATATCAAATCAATGATTTGCGTTTATACTCTCAAAATGATGTACGATTTTTGGAACAATTTACTAGTGCTATTTAGCACTATTTTAAATGTTACATTCTGATTTTTTTTTATAACCGAGCTTTAGTACTACTATTGAACATTCGTTGCGTCGCACACTTGTACTTTATATGTTAACTCAGCAAAAAATATTGCTCTTCATTTAAAATTTATAATTCAACATTTAAAATAATTGATCAAATGTTATCTATTCAAAAAGTGCTTGTTTGTGGTGCTGGTACTATGGGTAGCGGAATAGCTCAAGTATTTGCTACGAATGGTTTTAATACGCTCTTATATGATGTTTCTGAAGAAGGGCTAGCTAAAGCAAAACAATCTATACATAAAAACCTACAGTCATTAATACAAAAAGAAAAATTGTCTGAAAGAGAAGCTCAGCAAGTATTAGAGCGTATTCAATTTATATCTGATATTAATAATCTAACAATAGATGTAGTTATCGAAGCTATTGTAGAAAAATTAGATGTTAAAGTTGAATTATTTCAGAAAATTGCATCATACAATAGCGATAAAACTATTTTAGCTTCTAACACATCGTCTTTATCTATTGAACAATTGGCTAATAAAATAGATCATCCAGAAAGAGTTATTGGAATGCATTTTTTCAACCCAGCGCCATTAATGAAATTGGTAGAAGTTATTCAATGTAAACAAACTAATCCAGCTGTAGTAAATACGATACTTGAATGGACTAAAAAATTGGGAAAAACACCTGTTTTAGTAAATGATTCACCTGGATTTATTGTAAATAGAGTAGCTCGTCATTATTATTTAGAATCGATGAAAGTTGTAGAGCAAGGATTTGATAATATTCCAGCTATTGATAATTTGTTAGAAAATGTTGGATTTAAAATGGGGCCATTTAAACTAATGGATTTAATTGGAATGGACATTAATTATGCCGTTAGTAATATTGTTTGGGAAAATTTAGGCAAGCCTAAAAGACTAGAACCATCCATCATACAAAAAAATAAAGTAGAAAATAATGAGCTGGGAAGAAAGACTGGTAAAGGATTTTATACATACTAAAATTTTATAATAGATATCGCAATGATATTAGTAACAGGTGCATCTGGATTAGTAGGTTCGTACTTGGTAAAGGCAC
>CAYVXB010000151.1:0-3440 GCA_964454275.1 uncultured Chitinophagaceae bacterium
CTATAGAGCTTGTATTAGATATTATCCTTGCTCATACTCTGTTTCCCACTCATTGGCATCTTCGCCTTTATGCCCACTCAGTTTTATTACAAAACTTTTAGCAGGGAAATACGGTGTAATATGTAAATCAAACCATATTCTATCTTTTTGTAAAGGATCTTGCTCAAAACGTAAAATTTGAAATTTTTCAATCAATTTGTTAGGTCCTTTAATACTATCTAAGTAACGTACGATCTGGCCACGTATGTCTGCTTCCATTTTAGAATTCCAATTTTCGAACGCACGGCGATTTAAGAAATCGAACAATACTTTTGTAACATAGTCAAATACACGAACTACCGAATAGGTTTGTAGTCCAATATTATCTCCATTAAATAATGTTTTTGCAGAAAAAGCCATTACTTTTCCGTACTCATTTACCATAGGCACTAAACCTATTTTTTCTAAGTGAGATAATTCTGATTTTTTTAGTTCAAAACGTACAGAATCTACCTCGTTCATTCCTCCATGTTTTTTACCGGCCGTTACTTGGCTCATTAATGTTTGGTACATTTTACCAGCTAATGAGCTAGAGCCAGGAATGTATACATCCTCTGCTTCATTTACTTCAGTTGCTCTGCCACGACCTACTAAATAATTGCACGTCATGATTACATTGCTACGGTGCAATTCACCTCCTGTAAGATTAGCAGACGTAAACATTTCAACCACGTCATCTGGTTTATCTAAATTGGCAAAATCTGTTAGCACCATTACCTTATTTTCATTCCCTATTTTAGCCCATTTTTCAACAACTTTATTTGATCCCAAATAGCCTGGAATAACCAATAGAGAATAATTATTACGTAAATCTAAGCGATCATAATTTTGTTTGAACTCTGCTGCTACAAAATCAATAAACAAAGGATTATCTAAGTCTTGCATTTGCTCTTGTGTAGCATTCAATATAGTTACATTGTGTACTTTATCTGCTTCTGTATTTTTATAAAATTGCACCACTGTTCTATAAGCTGTTTCTAAATTTCGAGTGGTGGCTAATGCGTGTTTTAAACTTGTTTTTAAGGTTTTTTCGGCTGTTTCTGTTTCTGTTTTGCATTTATCGACCATTTCAGAAACACTTTTGCTACTTTGCAAAACATTCATCCATAGGTTTAATGTTTTTAGCAAATTTTCTCTATCTCTTTTTTTGTCCTCATCGGTTAAAAATATTTGTTTGCGCGCTTTACGATCAGGATTTAAATTGGCTATACCATCAACAGTGCTTTCTAAAAAACTAAATCCTCCCGCCTTAGCCAATTTATTTAATGGTTGATGTAATGCAGATGAGGTTTCTTTTTCCGCATGTTTTAATTGTTGCTTATCTACAACAGGTTCTGCTACTTGTGATTTTGCCATATAATGATGTGATTATATAAATGAATAAATATTGTTAAAAAGTATAGTTGTCATCCTTGAACAAATATAGGATGGCCAAAAATTATTTAGAGGCTTCCAACTCTTGTATTAAAGCTTTAAGCGTTTCTAGTACGGCTCCTTTTGTTTCGTCGTTTTCAAGCATTGTGCGCAATACTTTATTCGATTTCAACTGTTTCATCATTTTTGCATATTGCTCTTGTTGAACGCTTAAATTATTTAGGAACGGGCTTTGTTGCGTAATGTTTTTAGGAGTAAAATCACCTAAGTTTTGAAATTTTAGATTTTCTTTTACTGTTTGTCCGTCTGCCGTTTCCATCTCTACATTGATGTTTGGACGAAAATATTTAAATACATCTTCCGGTGTTTTAAGTCCGTAGATAGCCTCTGGTTGAGCAGGTTCTTCAGCAGTGAGCTGAGATACAAGCATTGTTTTGTTTGGTTGAATTTCTTGAATTGCTTCGTTGGCATCTACTTTTACTTCGTTGCCGCCAATACCATAATTGTACATAGACATAGTGTTTGATTTTACGTTGATTTTGTGATTGACAATTTGAGTTTGTTGGAATTGTTTGTTTTTTACGCTTTGTTGTTTTTTGTTAGGATTAAGAAACGATAAAATTTTTTTTAATATAGAAATCATTCTAGTTCAGATCATAATTTGAATGAAAAAGTCAAAATCCGCCATGAAAGTAGGATAAAATGGAATGTATTCCAAAAAATAAACGACAATTTAAATATGCTGAAATATTTAAAATACAAAACTGTTACCAAATAAACTGACCTTTACAGGCATGATAAGATAGATATAAGAAATAAACAATACCCTACATTAAACTAATGCATATCCCATATCAAATCCTTATTCTCGTTCAACTTTAATTCTACTACACTATTTTTTTTGAGTTTCCCTCCTACGATCATTTTAGAAATGGGTCTTCTAATTTGTTGACGAATAACACCCCCAATTTGCCTTGCACCATATTTGGGTGTAAAGCCAGTTAATGCTAAAAAACGTCTTGCTTCATCATTGATTTTCAAAGTAATATGCTGCTTACCTAAAGCATCATATAAACTACGCATTTGTATATTAAATATTTGAACGGCCATATCTTCTGTAATGGGTCCAAAAGGAACAATTTCGGTTAACCGACCTAAAAATTCAGGACGAAAACGTTGAGCCATCAAATCCATTAATTCATTTGATTTGGGAATTTCATTTTTACCAAATTTGTCGATGATAAATTCACTCCCAATATTTGAAGTAAATAATATCAATGAATTACTAAAATCGCCCTCTTTACCTAACTTATCGTGAATATGCCCTTCATCCATAATTTGCAAAAACACATCAAATACTGATTGATGCGCTTTTTCAATTTCATCGAATAATACTACAGAATAAGGCTGTTGCCGAATTTTATTCACCAACATTCCTCCTTCTTCGTAGCCTACGTAGCCTGGGGGAGCACCATATAGTAAAGCGGCAGAGTGCTCTTCCTTAAATTCAGACATATCAAAGCGGATCATTGCTTTTTCATCATTAAATAAAAATTCAGCTATTGATTTTGCTAATTCTGTTTTACCTGTTCCTGTTGGGCCTAATAAGAAAAATGAACCTATAGGCTGTCCAGCCTTGTTAATGCCACTACGGCTTTCAATAATAGCATCGCTTATCACTTTTAATGCATGCTCCTGCCCTACCATACGGCGTTTGAGATGCGCCTCCATGTTTAATAATTTTTCTTTTTCTTGTGCTTGTATTTTTCCAATAGGAATACCCGTTTTGGAAGCTACTATTGCAGCTATTTCTAATTTTCCTACTTTTTCTTTTTTATGTTGGGCGATTGAATGAAGTGTTTGTAATGTTTTTTCTAAATAGCTGATCAACTCCTCAACGAATTCCAATTTTTCTGCTTCTGTCTCATCATTTAACTGTCCATATAATATAGGGCTTATGGTATTTATTAGTTGTCGATTGAACCATTTTAGCTCGGCTATTTTTTCAGTTTCACTCCACTCTTTAT
>CAYVXB010000151.1:3450-4404 GCA_964454275.1 uncultured Chitinophagaceae bacterium
ATTCAGAGTATATTTTACCATAAAACAAATTGTTTTTCTCAATATAATTTATTAGCTCTTCAATTAATTCCAATCTATCTACTTCTGTTTCATCATTTAATTGACCGTATAAAATAGGGCTTACACTATTTACTAATTGGCGATTGAACCATTTTAACTCTGCTATTTTTTCTTGTTCATTCCATTCTGTATTATTCTTTATTTTTTCAGATTGTTGTTGTAAAGCGTCTAATTCTTTTTGTGAAGTTTCATCCATCATGCGTATAGCTGCCATAGTACGATCGAGTAAATCCAATGCGGCATCGGGTAGTCGTTTATCTTTAATATATCGTTTAGCTAATCGTACACATTCTGGTATAGCATCTTTTTCTATCTTGGTATGATGGTGTTTTTCATAATATGAAGCCAATAATTCAACCATCTTTACAGCAGCCTCTATGTCAGGCTCCGTTATTTGTAATAGTTCAAACCGCCTATTGAATGCTTGTTCTGGCTCAATTACTTTTCTATATTCATCTAAAGTTGTTGCTCCAATAACGGTTATTTCTCCACGAGCTAGTTCTGGTTTTAATAAATTGCCTACGCCACTACCCATTGGTCCTTTGGCATCAAGCAACACATGCATTTCATCAATAAATAATATAGCTTTATCGAAGCGTTTTAATTCTGCAATAATTTTTTTTAATCGATCTTCCACTTCTCCTTTGTAGGCTGCTCCGGCCATTAATGCTCCTAAATCTAATTCCAATAGTGTTGCTTCTTGTAAATGCAATGGCACCTCTTTGTTAACGATAGCTTGTGCAAAACCATCTATCAATGCACTTTTTCCTACACCTGGCTCTCCGGCAATGATTACATTTGGTTTACTTCTACGCCCTAATATTTCTATCATTTGTCGTGTTTCTTTCTCTCGTCCAATAATAGGATCTAGCTTTGCTTGGCGAGCTAGTAAGG
>CAYVXB010000152.1:0-4399 GCA_964454275.1 uncultured Chitinophagaceae bacterium
ACAAAGATGTAATGTAAAAATTTAAAACCTTTACACAGTTATCTTAACATTCTCTTTTTAATTGTTTTTATGCTGCTATTTCAAAGTTATCCACATAAGGCTTTTGATTATTAATAACAGCTACAGCTCTAAGCACAATTTTATTTCTAATGGCATTTAACACACTCATACTATGTTTGCCTTCCGCTTTTTTACGTTCATAATATTGCCTAAATTCTGGGTAGTGTTGAATGGCTGTTAAGGCGCATAAATGCAACATTTTTTTGAGTTCTTTATTAGCCATATGGTGTACTCTATTTTTTCGTTTCACACTTATACCACTTTCCTTACCAAAAGGAACTACACCTGCATAACAGGCCAATTGTTTACCGCTTATTTTTCCAACAAAATTATTGGTGCAACAGATCATGTAAACGGCTGTTAAATGCCCTATGCTAGGCACTGTTATAAGTAGGTCATAATTGGTTTTTAAATCCTTATTTTGGATAATAATTTTTTTAATTTCTTGTTCTAGATGTTTAATCGATGCCCACTTCCACCTAATCAGAAAGAAGAAGAAGCCTGTAAATTTATTTGGGGGCCTGGAGCTAATGACCCCTTTAAGTTTTATGCTTGGGAAAAAAAGACTGAAATTCCATTTTCAGAACTGAATAATGGCAAAGACGAACAAAATATTGGCACAGACTATGTTTTTGGAAAAAGCGTCATATATAACCCTAAACTACTAACAGTAGGCAGACATATATGGCTAGAAGCGTTTACTGACGTTCCACAACTAGTTAATAATTATAGCCTTTCTGGTGCCTACATAGTAATGGTAGCAGAAAAACCTACTGTTATCATTGATCTACGACGCTTACATATACATAGCACGTGCGAAGAAACCCAACTCAATGAAGACAAAGATGAATATGCTTATGGCGAAGGGGTATTACTACATATCATTATGCACAGCAGTACCAAAAACCTTAGTAACGATTATTTAGGCATAACAATAGAAAGCGGAAGCTTCAAAAAAACCATTTCCCTAAAAAACAAATTAGAAAAAGATCCCCATTCATTAGGATATAATAAACTCTACTCCCAATACTTACACCTTAGTGAAGATTGGAAGAAAAAAACCGAACATGAAGAAGGTACAAAAGAATACACCATTACAGCAAACTGGCACTCTGGCGTTTTACAAAATTATGATAACGAGGCTGGTGAAAAATATAAACGACAACAGCAGAGTATCAACTACAATCCTATTGACAATACAAGCAATAGTGTAAATATTCGAAAAAGTGTCGCTAAATATCAAGTAGACACTCAAGTAATAGGCAAAAAAACAATAAAGCTAGTTCTCGAAAAACCTGCCGAAGATACCAGAGAATGGGGCGAACAGATAGCCAAGGTAGGACACACTCCTGAGCAAACCCAATGCTTTGAGCGTTGCCATTACACTGCTATTACCCTAACCGAAGCATTAGATAAAGGAGAAAAGCGAAGTGTTGATCTACTTAAGGAGAATAAAGATGGCAGCCTATACAACCAAACCCGCAAGGTATTTGAAATAATAGCCGGCACATCAAAAAATAAAAAGAAAGTAGAGGTTATTTTAGAAAACTTAGATACTAAAAAATGCTTATTAAAAGATAACGAAAAACACAGCAATACTACTACTATCATCAAACAGCGAATAGATGATACAATAACACCTATACCGCATGAAATTAAAGGCGGAAAAATAGATATAGAAGCATTGAGTAAAATGAGCAATTGTTGGAATATAGCATCCCCATTACCCCCTATTAAATACATATGGCCCAAGGCCACCGACCCTGTAGTATATGTACTCGACCTTGCTACCTGCCGCTACCAAAGAGAAATAGTGTTAGAAGTATATCCGGATATTAAATGGACTTTACTATTTGAATACGCTTGCAAGAATCCTATAAAGTATAGAGATACTTGGGTAAAAATGAGACAACCCAGAGTAGATGATGCGTGGAATAAGGCACAGGCAGGTGATATAGATGGATATGATGGAGATTTGGAAACAACTTTCAAATTGGCTTTAGGTGCTGCATGGGATAAGGAAACAGTAACATCTGATCTTTCTTTTGAATGGGAAGGAAAAATAAAAAAAGTAATAGGATATTTTTTAAAAGTAAAACGTATTATTAACGATCTTGTTGGAGGGAAAACTGGTAAAGCACTCCAACAATTACTACCTGAAGAAATAAAAGCAAGAATAGTGGCTACTGCTGCAAAAATTAAAAGAGCACCCGTGATGATGGAGATATTTTCACCAGCTATTAGCACAGAAATAGTATGGCAACTTGCTAATATTAAAAATTTAGAAGATAGCAATATAGTAACTGAAATAGAAGCTACACTTAAATTTGATCCCCTTATTGGTGGAAAAGGAACATTAGATCTTATAGCGTGTGCTGAATATATACCCGCAATACAAGCAATAGTAACAACAGTTGACACAGCCCTACATATTTTGGGGATTGATGTAACTTTTGCTATAAGCTTGGTAGGCCAATTTAGTGTAGAAGGCAGTACAAAATTTATTTATTCTTCTGAAACAGGCCTTAAAATTACAGAGGGTGAAGTAAAAGCAATAGGCGAAATCGGTTTAGAAGTAGAGCTTTCTGCCGAAGGAGAGTGGAAAGTAGATACTTGGTTTTTTGAAATAGATGCAAAATTATCTGTTGGGGCAAAAGCATTTAGTAAGTTCCATTTAAATTTTGGCGCTGGAGCAGATGAGCAAGGTCCTTACTTAGATGCACATTTAGATTTTGACGGTGTAAAAATTGTATTATATGTAGAAGGTAAATTAATGAATCTTGGTGGTAAAAAAAGAGTTGACATAACAATAGCAAAAGAAACGCCCAATATACTAGGTGGTAAATATTATTTAGATGGAACCTCAACTACATAAAAAAAGAACAATGTATAATAAACATAGCAAAAACGTACATATCATCATTTTAGGGTACGGCATTCTATTTCAAATATATGCTTGCGCCCAAACAAACAAAAATAAACAAACCATGCTACAAGAGATTATTCAAACGGTACAAACGTACAAAGAAAAGCCTGAATACAGGCTACAAGTATACAGCGCTAATTGCAATTGGGAAATTTTACTAAACGATATGCCGGTTTATCTTAACCGTGCACCCTATAGTGGGTTTAGCAGTTCATTACCCTTAAATCATCTTATTTTACAAAGCGGAAAGCAGGAATTAGCGTTAAAAATTTTTCCTATGAAAGGTCAATTTACTTTAGGGAAAGCAGCTACATTCAAAGTTGGTTTAAAATTGAAAAAAGATATTCATAATGCTAATGATTTTGCTTTTTTATTTGATTATGCTATACCTACAGACAGCATTAAAGACCTTCCTTTTTTTGAGTATAAACATACTTTTGAAGCCAAACTGCCTTATACCTTAGCAGGCTGGAGTAAATCCAAAGATTTACGCAATATTCCTGATCTTGAAAAAAAACTATTGAAAAAATATGATGAAGTACTAGGAATAATAAAAAGAAGAGATGAAAACAGTTTTTTAAAATTAATGTTTGATGCTGAAAAAGAAAAATATCAAGCTTTTTATGCTACTCCTCAAAAAATCAAAGAGGATTTTTTAGGAGAAAGATTTCCTGATGAATCTGAGTTGGGAGATATTAAATTTTTACCTATTAACAACTATAAACTTCAATATTATGCTAATGGACGGGTAGTAGCCTTAGAAAATATAGAAAATCCAGATGAAGGTGTTATAAGATTTGATGCCATAATTAAAAAAACCAAAGAACCATACAGAGGGTTTTTTAACGTTCGGTTTCGTATTCCAGAACATAGTACCGAGCTAGAAGCCATTAGGTAACAAGCAAACAGCTATGAGATTAAATATTATATTAATATTCTTACTATGTGTAGTTCAGGCCTGTAAACAAAGAACAGTGGACTATTACACATCTCAATTTGAAGAAGACGATCCAAATTTTAAACAATTGAGAGGCGTACTATGCGTTTATTTAGATAGTGTAATTAGCAAAGATGAAATGAAGAAAATTGCTGTAAAAATCAGTGACGACTATCCCAGTAAAAAAGAAACGCCTAGCTTATTCTACAAAGTACGGAATAGCCAATTTAAAGGCTATTGGGGTTACTCAGAATTTATAAATGATAATCAGCTAGCAATTAGAATAGAGTATAAAGATGATATCCTACAGATAGAATAAAAATACTAGCAATGAAAAAATCAATACATATTTTATTATCTTTTCTACTCGTCTCTTGCAGTAAAGGTCAATATAATAAACACCAGTATTACATGATAGATCCCACACTGGCGCAGATTGTTATGACATTACCAAAATATTTTTCAATTGTTTTTAT
>CAYVXB010000153.1:0-4309 GCA_964454275.1 uncultured Chitinophagaceae bacterium
GTTCAATTAGTGCACGATCAGGATGGTAAAATAAAAGGGGTTACTTATTCATATCAAACAACTGTTTTTTATGGAAAAACTGAAATGGTTGGATCTTATAAAGCATCTTCTTCTGTGGTTGTTATTAGAGAGATAAAAATGTTGGAAATAAAAACAATGTCTGGTAATGATGGCTGTTTAATGACATGTACAATGCATTATAGCAAAAAAGGAGATGAGGCATATCTAAAAGGAACCTATACAAGTGTGAATATGAATACAGGACTGCCTTGTGGGGGAGGTGAAGTTTTTTTACATAAAACAGATAAGAGTGATTTTTACAAAGAAAAAATTTTACTAAACCATAAGCCAAGAGTTTCCAAACCATCTATAAAAGATAAAAAAACAGTTATACCACCACCTGTCGTTAAACCTCCCATTACTATAAAAAAAACAGCTAATATTAGGAAGCCTATTAAAGATACGTTAACTATGGTGAGGCGTATAGATAAACCCACTATTAATCGAGTATTGGTCGACACCGCAAAGCAGCAAAAGCTTGTTATAAAACCTATAACTGTTCATGTTGTGAAAGAGTTGCCTATTCAAAATCAACCTAGCGTATTAAAAGAGCGTAATAATGCATTAGTCAAAATTATTTATACAAGCGCAGACTCTATAACGATAGATTTATATGATAATGGAGAAATAGATAAAGATACCGTAACGGTATTCCATAACAATCAATTGTTGGTCAATGCACAGCAACTTAATGTAAAACCTATTGAGGTGAAAATAGGCATTAACGAAAAAGATCCTCATCATGAAATTATATTGGTAGCCAATAATTTAGGAGAAATTCCACCCAATACAGCATTAATGGTTGTAAGAGCAGGAAACAAGCGGTATGAAGTGCGTATCGTTTCTACAGAACAAAAAAACGCAAAAATAATTTTTGAGTATAAAAAAGAATAGCATTAGGCGTAAAAGGGATTATTTTACAAAAAATAAAAATAATGCGAACGGTTAGTATAAGTTCTATTTTTTTCTTAATGGTTGTATGCAAGTTGTTTGCACAAAAAAACCAACAATTAACTATTGCGGATACTAAAAAAATTTCTTTAACAGAAAGCTCACTAAAACAATATGCCGATCAAATTGTGAACGGAAGAGAAGTTGAAGATCGATTTGAAGCAGATAGTAATTTTATTCGTCTTTTAGTAAAAAGTTTAAAAACAAGATACTCTTTTTATTATCCATTTGATTCATTAAAAACCATCTCAATTATATATCCGCCAGATAGTAGTTTTCGCATTTTTTCTTGGCAAATAGAAAAAGATTTTGAAACACATAGGCGAAGAGCTGCTATTCAAATGAATACGACAGATGGGTCGCTAAAACTTTTTCCGTTATTTGATGTAGCTAATTTTTCCAATCGGTTGCAAGATTCTATTCGTACGATCAATAATTGGATTGGAAATATTTATTATCAAATTATACGTAAAGAATGGGGTCATAAAAAATATTATACCTTAATTGGGTATGATGAAAATAATGCTCGAAGTACTAAAAAGTGGATAGAGGTTTTGTATTTTGACAACCAAGGGAAACCGTTGTTTGGCGGACCTTTTTTTTCTTTTGCAAAAGATTCTGTTATAAAACCAACCGCATTTCGTTTTAATCTAGAATATAAAAAAGATGGAAGAGTTAGAATGCGTTACGATCAAGAAATGGACATGATTATATATGATCATTTGATATCAGAAACCAATGAGCCTGATAAGCCCTATACACTTATTCCCGATGGTGATTATGAGGGCTTTAAATGGGTAAATGGGCGGTGGTTACAAATTAACAAAGTGTTTGATTTTTCTCTGAAAGACGGAGAAGCGCCAGTGCCAGAGCCTTTTTAAAAAGATAAATAATAAACAAGAAACGTTGGAAACGATTTAAGTTTTTAAAGTTTTCTTAATTAAAATTTTATATTCACAGCATATAAATTTTAATTTTATCCATACAATTCAAAAAGAATTTGCTTTTTATCATACCCTAATTGTTGTAACCGCTGCCTAGCTTCATCAATCATATTTTTCCAACCACATAATAAAAATTGTGCATCAGTGTTTTTATTCAATAATGATTCATATATAGCGTGTACATAGCCTGTATGTCCACTCCATTTTTCTTGAGATAAGGTGGGTATGTATTTAAAATTAGCAATTTCTTTTTCGAGAGCTTTCATTTCATCGGCATATAATAAATCTTTTTGGGTGCGAGTGCCAAATATTAAATATATGTTTTGATGAGGAGTATTTTTATTTTTAATATCATGAAGCATGCTTCGAAAAGGGGCAATGCCTGTTCCAGTACAAATCAAAAAAATGTCTTTATCTAATGTGGCTGGCAATGTAAAAACGCCTTGTGGACCTCGTAGCGCCAGTGTACTTCCTTCTTGTATTTGTTCAAATAAATAATGCGTGCCTGCGCCATGTTCTGCAAATACAATAATTAATTCTATAATATTGGTATTGTCGGGCCATGAAGCAATGCTATAGCTCCTCCAACGTTTATTACGTTGCTCATGTATGGGTAAGTCGAGTGTAACAAATTGGCCTGGCTTAAAAATGAAATTTTTTACTTCGGGTATTTCAATCCAATAGCGGCGGGTATTTGTTGTGGCTTGTTCTATTTTAATTATTTTTCCTGTATGCCATTGTCCTAACATTTAGTTTTTTTTAGAAGTACAAGTTAGCAAACTGTTTTGAAAAGTTTGTGTATTTTAATGCATTAGTTTAGATTGGTTAATCAACAAACGCTATCTCGATTCATTATGAATGGAGTTAATGATCTAATATAAATTTTCTTAATAGATTTAAAGCATTTGTAGCAGTCAGTTCAATATTTTTTAATCGATCAAATTTATATTGAAAGGATCGGGTTATTATTTTATGTTGATTCCCTACGGCTATCCAAACTAGCCCTACAGGCTTTTCTGCAGTTCCTCCATTGGGCCCCATAATGCCTGAGGTGGCAATAACATAATCTGTGTGCATCGTATGTAAAGCACCTTTTGCCATTGCGGTAACAACTTGTTCGCTTACTGCACCAACGGTATCAATGGCGTTTTTTGAAACGTTTAATATGTTTTGTTTTATGTCGTTGGCGTAACTAATGATACTGCCTTTATAGTAATTACTGCTACCAGAGATACAAGTTATTAAATGCGCAATATAGCCACCTGTACAGCTTTCGGCCGTTGATAGGGTTGCTTTTTTTTCTGTTAATAGGTTGCCTATAATTTCTTGCATGGAAATATCTTCACTAGCAATCATTACATCTTGTGTTTCTTTCTGTAAAAGATTAAAATGTTGATTGATTTCTTTTTGCAAATTATTTTTTTCTTCCTCAATAGCTGTTAAGCGTAAACGTATAAGACCATTATTGGGCAAGTAGGATAAGCGAATATTAGAAGGTAAATTATTTTCAAAAGTTTGAAGTCTTTCTGCTAAGCTTGATTCCGCAATATCGGCAGTAATTAATGTTTTATGTACTATAACTGGTAAAGTAAAATGTTGAGATACTTTAGGTAGTACTGTTTCAATCATCATCGCTTTCATTTCATATGGAACACCAGGCATGCTTATAAATATTTTTTCATTCTTAATGAACCACATGCCTGGAGCAGTTCCTAAGTTATTGGGTATTACAGTACATACATCAGGAATTTCTGCTTGTTTTAGATTGCGTTCTAGTAAGGGCCTATTATTTTTTTTCATTAATTGTGTAACATGTTGAAGGGTTTGTTTATGTACAACCATCTTTCCCTCAAAATAGGTACATAATAAAGGTTTTGTAATATCGTCTGCAGTTGGCCCAAGTCCACCAGTTATTAAAATAATATCGGCATGTTTACTTTCTTCATTCAAGGCTTCCCATATATCGTCGTAATTATCTGCTACAGAAACTTTTCGCTTTACCCATACTCCAATTGTATTGAGTGTTTGTCCTATCCATGCGCTATTGGTATCAATGGTTTGGCCAATGAGTAATTCTGTCCCAATGGTTATGATGGAGGCATTTATATTATTCAACATATTTTGTGTTATTTTGATTTTCAAAGCTAGTATTATATCAATTAAAATATTTTTCTAAACTACTATACAAAAATGCGGCAAACTCATTCACAACAAGGCACTAGAGCACTTTTTTTAATATTGGGGCTATCAGCCAAACCGCTCTACCCAGCTTGTGTAGGGGCTTTACGCTTCAACCCCTCCAGTCGCCCACATCCGTGGCCTGTGTGCCACCTAGAGTATATACACATCTCTAT
>CAYVXB010000154.1:0-4282 GCA_964454275.1 uncultured Chitinophagaceae bacterium
CTGTGTCGATCGTAATTAACACAAGGTCTTTATCTGGTGCCACTTTTGCTGCTACCGAACTTGGAGTGGTAACTGCAATTGCTTCTGCAGGTTTAAACTTTGTTGTTAAGATAAAGAACGACAATAGAAGGAACGCCACATCACACATAGCCGTCATATCTATAACAGTACTCTTTCTGGGTATCTTAACTTTGGGCATGACTAATTTGTTAATGATTGATGTAAGGATGCACTAATTTGCTTTTTCCATAAACACGTTAAAATAGTTTTTATTGGCTTACAAGTACATACTTTTTTATTTGTACATCGAAGCAAAGCTTTGGGTTAAAGTAAAGCCACTTTCATCAATACCATAAGTGATAGAATCTATTTTAGTAGTAAAAATATTATACATGATAATGGCTACAGCAGATGTACCGATACCTAATGCCGTATTATATAAAGCTTCAGAAATACCTTGTGATAACTCACGAGCTGCTCCACCACCAGCTTCATCCCCTAGTTTAGAGAAAGAACGAATCATTCCCATTACTGTACCTAAAAGACCTAGCAGGGTAGCTATGGAGGCTATGGTAGATAAGAAAACTAAGTTTTTCTCTAGCATGGGGAGTTCAAGCGCTGTGGCCTCCTCTACTTCTTTTTGAATTTGTAATACTTTTTGATCTGCATCCAATACATTATTCTCAATCATCTCTTTATACTTTCTTAATCCAGCTTTCATTACATTACCTACACTTCCTTTTTGTCTATCACATGCCGCCAATGCAGCATCTACATTTTTGTTTGCCAATTGATACTGAACTTTTCGAATAAACTCAGCAATATTTCCACTACCTGCTGCTTTTTTAATAGTTAACAGTCGTTCAACAACAAATGTTACCACAGTTAAAAGGGATGCTATAAGAATAGGTACAATAATACCTCCCTCATATATTTTATATAAATCTCCTTTAGGACCCTGATGTTTAGGCCAAAACCATCCTGGTTGAGGATTGGTAAAATTGCTACTATCTCCGAGCACAAATCTCCAAATAACGTACCCGGCTATAACACATATCACGGGGCCTAGCCAAGAAATAGTATTACTCTTTCTTTGGGGTTGAACAGAAGTTGTAGTCTTTGAGGTTGGTTTGATGTCCGCCATGTCTTTGTTTTTAAAAATTGTTCGTTAATAAAAAAATCACTTTAGATGAAAAGAAACGCAATGGTAAGAAAATAATAGATTTTCGCAATAAAAATATTATTCTTTTTTTACATCTTTCATCAATAAAAATTAATAGTTAAAAAATAAAATCATTTTAATAATGCACTCAGATGATAAAGCTACCTTAAAAATAGTTAGTGTTTGTAATAGAGTTTAGGGCGTTTCAAAAATCAATTCTTGAAGTTATGATTTTTGTAATAAAAATATTTAAAATTTTTATACTTTAATCAATGTTTAAGAAAAATAAATGCTTAATATTTATTTAACAGCAACCTGATCTTTGAACCAACTAGCATACATCACATAATTATTTGCAATACGATGTATCTCATTTTGAATTAAATCAGTAGAGATATTTTTTATTTTTTTTGCTGGAATACCACCATAAATACACCCTTCAGGAATTTTAGTACCCTCCACAACTACTGCTCCAGCAGCAATAATGCTGTTGCTTCCTACTTCAACATTATCCATTACAATAGCGCCCATTCCAATAAGTACATTATCGTATATGGTACATCCATGTACAATAGCATTGTGACCAATAGACACATTGTTGCCAATAATTGTTTTAGTTTTTTGATACGTACAATGAATAACAGCCCCATCTTGAACATTAACTTTATTGCCAATCAGAATACGATTAACATCGCCTCGGATAACCGTATTGAACCATATACTACAATCGTTACCTATTGACACATCCCCTACAATAGTAGCATTGGGAGCTATAAAACAATTTTCTCCAAAAGTTGGCGACGTGTTTAAAACAGAAAGTATGACACCCATTATAAATTATAATATATTTTTTTGACAAAAAGTTTACATTCTCTATCAGTTGCTTTTATCTTTTAAAGGCTGTTTTCTTACAAGGTTTTCTTTTTTTAAAAAAGACTGTAATAAAGAGATATAATAAGAATCGTATAATAAACTCGGTAAAATATACGTTTGGCTTAAGTCATATATGGATGCATAGGCCATTTTAATAAATTGAAAGCGAGTAGCCTCTTTTAAAAACAATCTACTTAAATTCTTAATGTGTTCCGTTGTGAAGCACTTTTTTTGTAGATATTTTTTTGATACTTCAATCATTTCTTCTTCAGATGCCTGTTGAATAAGCAACCTTTTTAATCGAACCACTTCCTCATTGCCTATTAATGAATTACAATTGGGATTATTGGGTATAATATCATTATTATGCCATCCTCAAGACTTTTTCTTCTGGAGGCTTTTATTATTAACGCTGTTGTATCATAATTCTTTATCTCGTTTGTTGTATGTTTTGCTAAAGAAGAATCAATATTTTTATGTATAGGAATACTTAATTGTATGGTATCTATCTTCCCATTTGGTTGAATATCTGTGTAACTGAATGTTACATGTTTGGCAGCAGACTCTTCTATTTTTTTTACATTTACTGGTTGATTATTAGGCGTTATATTTTTATTTTTTAATGATAGATCATCAACAGCATCCACTAACATGGATTCAAAAGTATTTGTAGAAGACAAGGTGGAGGTGTTAGTAGTGGCCACTTTGATAGGAAAAATCTCTTGTTGAGTTTGTAAGTTTTTTAGTGACAACCCTTTTCCTTCAACGTAATTTAAACTGTATCCAACATCTTGTTGGCCTATTAAGCAAATAAAATTTGCTCTTGTTACAACATGATTTTGTATATAATTTATTTCTATATTTTGTTCACCACCTAATAATTTAGGAACAACAGCGTAACCAGTATTGGTTGAATTGTATTGTTTAACTCCATTGAGAACTACATAAAAAGGTAGTTTATTTTCAGATTGAATGTATATTAAGTGATTTTGCTGTGCCTGTATGTTAAAAGAATATGTGATTAAACAAACAATGGCTATGGTATATTTTACAAGCATAAAGTATTATAGAGTATAAAAGAAAAATCAAAAATAACGGATCCGCTAGTTGTTGCAAAACCTTAATCAAATTTTACCATGGTATATCGAATAAAAAACGGGATGCCATTTTGTGATTAACTTTGTGTTTTACTTTACTATTAATACACGTTGTGTGAAGCAATTTGATGTTCCCATTATATACCGTAGTCCAATTATTAGTGCTATTAAGCAATATCGTAAGGAATTAGATAAGCTCAAAAAAGATTTTACGCCCACATTACTAGATTTTGGGGCACTGAAAATTTATTTGGCTCGCCACTTTGGATTTTGTTATGGAGTGGAGAATGCTATTGACATTGCCTTCAAAACAATAGAAAGCAATCCTGGGAAGCGTATCTTTTTATTAAGTGAGATGATTCATAACCCTCATGTTAATGAAGATTTGCTAAATAGAGGAGTTCAATTTTTAATGAATACTCAAGGTAACACCTTGTTCCCTTTTGAATTATTAACAAAAGAAGATATTGTGATTATTCCAGCATTTGGAACTACCTTACAAATTGAAGAAAAGCTTCATAAAATTGGGCTACAAACAGAACGCTACAACACAACTTGTCCATTTGTAGAAAAAGTTTGGAACCGCTCAGAAGCCATTGCTAAAAAAGGGTATACCATTATCATACATGGTAAACCTAAGCACGAAGAAACCAGAGCTACTTTTTCACATGCTTCTGCAAATGCACCTACAGTTATTGTGCACGATATGCAAGAAGCTCAATTATTAGCTCAGTTTATTCGAAAAGAAAAACCAGCAGCAGATTTTTATACTTTATTTAAAGGAAAATATTCTACAGCGTTTGATGTAGAAAAAGACTTACAGTATATAGGTGTTGTAAATCAAACCACCCAATTGGCATCTGAAACGCAATCTATTGCTGAATTTCTAAAAAAAACGATGATATCTTACTATGGATTAACGAATGAAAATGTTGGAGAACGATTTGCCGATACTCGAGATACTTTATGTTATGCAACCAATGATAACCAAGCATCTGTAAAGGCTATGCTAAAAGTTCCTGCTGATTTAGCCATTGTGATTGGAGGATACAATAGTTCTAATTCCACGCATTTAGTAGAATTATGTGAGAAAAAACTAAAAACGTATTTTATAAGTTCTGAAGAAAAAATTATATCCAAAAACGAAATT
>CAYVXB010000155.1:0-4275 GCA_964454275.1 uncultured Chitinophagaceae bacterium
ACATCTAAAAAAA
Organism: uncultured Chitinophagaceae bacterium; assembly: GCA_964454275.1. Lineage (GTDB taxonomy): Bacteria > Bacteroidota > Bacteroidia > Chitinophagales > Chitinophagaceae > CAYVXB01. Next base: position 14 of record CAYVXB010000155.1, read on the forward strand.
GAAAACCTTAGAGACCACATGAGCGATTTAGAATTAATTTTTTCCATGTTAGGAGAGGCTTCTACAACAGCTATTGTAAAAAACAAAGCATCCAAAAGGCTTTACTGAAAACAAATTGGCTGCAAAACAAGGTGGTGCAATAGCTGGAAATGCAAGAAAAGCATTAGAAATAAAAACAGGAGAAAAAGTGGTAACAAAGAAAAATTATTTGCCTGTTGCTCAACAAAAAAAATTATTGAAAAATAAAAAATAGCACATGCCCATAACCAATAATAAATTAACTGCTCAGCAATACGAACAACATTTTAGCGATATTCATCCCCCATTCGAAAACAAGGATGCAGCCCTAATTGAAGCCAATCGCTGTTTATTTTGTTATGATGCGCCTTGCACAAAATCTTGTCCAACAAGCATCAACATTCCAAAATTTATTAAACAAATCACAACGGATAATATTAAAGGTTCTGCACACACTATTTTTTCATCCAATATTTTTGGTGGCGGTTGTTCCAAAGTTTGTCCGGTAGAAAAATTATGTGAAGGATCATGCGTGTATAATTTATTAGATGAATCCCCCATTCCTATAGCCAAACTACAACGCTACTCAAGCGAAAAAGCTATTGAACAGAAATGGACATTATTCGATCGTAAAAAAGCAACCGGAAAAAAAGTTGCTGTAGTAGGTGCAGGCCCAGCAGGATTAAGCTGTGCCCATGTTTTATCACGAGAAGGCATTGATGTAACCGTTTACGAAAAAGAAAGTAAAGGCGGCGGATTAATGACTTATGGAATTGCCGCATATAAAGTAACGCCAAAATTTTGTCAAGATGAAGTTGATTATATTACTTCAATCGGTGGTATTGAAATAAAATACAATCAAGCATTAGGGAAAAATATTTCGCTAGAAGATTTACAAAAAAAATATGATGCGGTGTATTTAGGCATTGGTGTTGGATTAGCTAATAAATTGAACATACCTGGTGAAGATTTAGATGGCGTAGAAGATGCTATCAAATTTATTTACGATATACGCACCAAAAATTATGCAGATGTTAAGGTAGGCGATAAAGTAGCCGTAATTGGTATGGGCATGACTGCTATTGATGCCGCTACTCAGGCTAAACGGTTAGGTGCCAAAGAAGTAACAATGCTCTATCGTAGAAGCGAAGCAGAAAAAAATTGTACGCAAGTAGAATTAGACATTGCAAAATTAGATGGTTGCAGAATTATTTGGTTAGCCGCTCCCAAAGAAATTATTGGAGAAAATAACAAAGTAAAAAAAATAGTTTGTGATGTAATGAAATTAGGAAAACCAGATACATCTGGAAAGCCCGCCCCCATTGCAACAGGTGAAACAATTACATTAGATGTAGATATGGTTATTAAAGCAACCGGTCAAAGGCCTTACGAAAAATTAATAGAAGCATTCAACATTCAACATTCAACATTCAAAATAAAAATAGAAAATCAATCAACGAATATCAAAGGTGTCTTTGCTGGCGGTGATTGCGTGAATGGAGGTAAGGAAGTAGTAGACGCTGTACAAGCGGGAAAAGATGGTGCTGCGGCAATTTTAAAGTACTTGAATGTATAATTTATGTTGAATTTTGTATGTTAAATGTTGTATGAAAACAGAAAATAAAATATTAGAATTAACATTTAATTTTTCACTACAAATAATTAATCTGTATAAACTACTCATACAACAAAATGAATATGTAATTTCAAAACAACTCCTACGAAGTGCTACAAGTATTGGTGCAAATGTTGAGGAAGCTAATGCTGCTCAAACAAAGAAAGACTTTATTATGAAGATGTCCATTGCTTCAAAAGAATCTAGAGAAACCAAATATTGGCTAAGACTTTTAGACAAAAGTCAATTGGCTAAACATGATTATTCAACCTATTTAAATGCAATTGAATATATTATTAATATAGTAACCAAAATAGTAAAAACCTCACAAGAATCATTATCCAAATAATATAATATTTAAAATAATTGCTTTTCTTGCATACAACATTTAACATACAAAATTCAACATAAAAAAATGGCAGATATTCGTTCCAACTTCCTCGGCATAAAATCTCCTAACCCGTTTTGGTTAGCGAGTGCTCCTCCAACAGATAAAAAAATAAATGTATTACGTGCCTTTGAAGCTGGCTGGGGAGGCGTAGTTTGGAAAACATTAGGATCGCAAGTAAAAAATGTTTCTTCTCGTTATTCTGCGGTAAATTTTAACGGTACTCGAGTAATGGGTTTTAATAATATTGAATTGATTAGCGATCGTCCACTCGATATTAATCTAAAAGAAATCAAAGAGTGCATAAAATTATTTCCCGATCGTGCTATGGTTGTTTCTTTAATGGCTGATAACGACAAAAAAAGTTGGCATGAACTCATTAAAAAAGTAGAAGATACAGGTGCTCATGGATTTGAGCTCAATTTTGGTTGTCCACATGGAATGACGGAAAGAGGTATGGGTGCTGCAGTTGGGCAAGATCCTGAAATTGCTAAAATGGTGGTAGAATGGGTTATGGAAGTTGCTACTATTCCGGTTATTACCAAACTCACACCTAATGTACACTCTGTAGTACCTACCGGCAAAGCCTGTGTAGAAGCAGGAACTAATGCACTTTCACTTATTAATACTATTCAATCCGTAACTGGTATTGATTTAGATACATTCGTTCCTAATCCTTATGTAGCTGGGAAGTCTGTATTTGGCGGATATTGCGGACCTGCTGTAAAACCAATTGCATTAAAATTTTTAGCAACCATCGCTCAAAATGAAATAACTAAAAAAGTTCCTATTTCAGGCATTGGTGGCATTAGCACTTGGAAGGATGCTGTTGAATTTATGTTGTTAGGATGTACAACCGTTCAAGTTTGTACAGCAGCTATGAAACATGGATTTAGAATTGTTGAAGATATGTGTGAAGGATTAAATAATTGGATGGATGAAAAAGGGTTTAAAACGATTAATGATTTTATTGGAAAATCGGTTTCTACATTAACACACTGGGAGGATTTAGATATCAACTATCATCATATTGCAAATATTAATCAAGATAAATGCATTCACTGCGGATTATGTTATATCGCTTGTGAAGATACTTCGCATCAATCTATCAACTTAACATCTGGCAAACCATACAATACCTATACTATTAAAGAAGAAGAATGCGTAGGCTGTAATTTGTGTCAATTAGTTTGCCCTGTTGAAAATTGTATTACCATGGTGGAACATCGTGTAGCGCCTGAATATCTTAACTGGAAAGAGTTTCAGCGTAGAGGTTTACCATTAAATGATCATTAATATTTTTTCTGCCACCCTTCGATCGTCCGCCTTTGGAAAAACAGGCAAACTCAGGGGTTACAAGAATATAATAATAAACCGCTATCAAAGATATTATTATAAATAATTTAATTTTATTAACTTTTGAATGGCCTCTTTATCCTTAGTAAATTCTTTTATAGCTATCTCAAGCTGATCATCTACCTGTATTAGAGGTTTAATTATTTTGTTATTAACGTCCTTTTTTATTTAAATACTTTGCTGGTAGCAGCCCTATCTATCTCATTTAAGTGAATATCTGGATCATTTATAGTACTCACATCATGAATATTCATCAATAATTTTGGGTCGCGACCATGCATTACATTGGTTAGTGTTTCTTTAGGTTTTTTAACTCCAACATAATGGCCTTGTGTAATTACAGAATGGCGGTTTATTTTTCGAGGACCTTCAATTGTCCAATTCTCTGTCTTTTTTTTATCAAAACGACAAGCATTGCAAATCCAAGCAGGTTCTCCATTTGAAAGTGTTTCTACTTCACCCCACTCATCTTTTCTAGCAGTTACTCGGAAAACATCATCCCCTCTATACCATAGAGTTACTTTACCGCAACATGTTGAGCAGTTGCAATGTGCATCCACAGGATTGAGAAACCACACTCTGTTTTTAAACCGGAAAGTCTTATCTGTCAATGCTCCAACGGGACATACATCAATCATATTTCCACTAAAATCATTATCGATTGCGTTGGATATGTAGGTTGATATTTCAGAATGATCACCTCTTTCTAAAACACCATGTATTCTTTTATTTGTTAATTGATCAGCCACATATGTACAACGATAGCACAAAATGCAACGATTCATGTGCAATTGGATGTAAGGACCGATATCTTCTTTTTGACATGTTCGCCTTTTAAAATCATATCTAGTAGCTTCTTTTCCATGTTCATAACTTAAATCCTGT
>CAYVXB010000156.1:0-4271 GCA_964454275.1 uncultured Chitinophagaceae bacterium
TATCACCTTACTACTATGCCGATCTACCCTTTACACAGTTATCTTAACACTACCGAATAAATTTGTCATTATTTTAATCTTTATTTTTCATTTTGCTTCTATAGTGAGTTGTCAACAATCTAAAACAGATTGGATACATTCTCCTTGTAATGAGGGACCTTTTACTATACGTTATAATCTTACTGTGGATAGCTTACATGAGTGTGACTTTTTTAGCCTTTGGGAACGTTGGAGCAAGAATGGCAAAACTGCGCCTATTGGTTTTGGAAGTGACAAAGAAGAAGAAATAAATATTATACATCAACAAAGACGTTATGTTCAATACACAGAAAGCCACGGTAATGACTGTTATATTTATGATTGGCAAACGCATAAAGTTCATCTTAGGATAGTATATCAAACTATAGATCAATATTCTGATAAAGCCTTTCAAAAGTTTTTATTTAACAATAAAGCAACGGTTATAAAAGAAATTACAGATAGTACATTACTTCAAAAAGAACTAAAGCCTCTTGGTGGTTTAGAGAGAATAATATTTACACAACAAAACAATAATATTTTTAAGCTATACATGTTTAAACTAAAAGGAGACAAAGAGAATCCTTATAGAGAAATAGAAGTTAACTATAACTTTAATAAACCTTATACATTAGATTATATAGAAAAAAATTACGGTACTAACCGGAGGAAGAAAAAGGATATATTATGAAATTGAAACCTAAAACAGAAAAAGAGATAGATGGCATATATAAAGTATTAATTCATATATTGAAAGCCCCCGGAATCAATTATCGAGATCCGTATATTTTTACATGGGTTGGCAGAAAAGCATTTGGCAGAAAACATAAACAAGAGCCATTAAAACTTTTAAAATCATGGCATGAAAATGCTGATGTTACAGAGACTAAGAAACCTCCATTTTACCCCATTATAATAGAATAAACATGAAAAAATATATTATCGCATGCCTACACATCATAAGCATGGTATGTACAGCCAGTTGTCAACAATCCAATAACCAACAAACCTGTAAAGAAGATATGTTTACTATACGTCATAATCTTACTATAGATGATCTACATGAGTGTGGATTTCTTAACACTTGGGAAGAAAGCAACGAGAGCGAGGGACATAAACACCCTTCTGAACCACGAAGGTTATACATCAAAGAACAAATTATGGAGTGGAATAAACAATACCGATATGTTTCGTATGAAACAACTATTGGTTATCGAACACGTTGTATATATATGTATGATTGGGGGGAAGATGGTATTTATTTGAGAAGTGTACATACAGTAATAGAGAATTATACACCTAAGAAATTACAACAATTTTTAACCAAATACAATGCTACTATTCTAAAGGAAATTACAGATACAGGTTTAATAAAGAGAGAAACTAACTGGTCTGACTTAAGACAAATAGTATTTGTACAACAAAACGGAAATATTTTTAAAATATATATCAATAAAGAATTAGGAGGAAAAGATAATCCTTATAGAACAATAGAGATTAACTATAGTTATAAAAATCCTTATACATTAGAAGCTATAGAAAAAAATTACGGTACTAACTGGAGAAAAACTTCTTTTCGATAATCATGAAAGTATATACTATTATTCACTAACAGATAGGCCAGAGTGGATTTATAAAACTCAAAGAAGCGTAAATGAAACTCTTATATTAATCCGAATAAATAATATTACAAAACATATGTAATATTGTGGATACAAAAACTACAACTCACTAAAATAAGTGCTTCACAAATAGAAGCATTATTAAAATTACTCAGTTTACATATTTTAAAGATAAAGACACAGCCAACCGCAAAATGTTAGAAAAGATTGTAAACCATTACGCTCCAGAAGCAGGTATTAAAGAGCATGTGCAGTTGGGAGATATAAATACTATAGAAGAGCCTGATGCTAAGACTGCTTTTGCCTTTTGGAAACAGTCAACAAAAACCTATAATTTCTTTGTGGATGCTATAAATGGTAATATTAATAGATATGCCGACAATTACAACAATATTATTATTTCTTTAGTTCACGAAAAAATGCACAAAGACGATTATGAGAATACTAAAGAGTTTTTAAATTAGAAGCTTTGGGATCTTTGGCAATAAACAATATTAAAGTATATGCAAATACTAATTTTACAAGCGTTGGCCGCATCTTTCATTGGCCAAATAGAAATCCATTAATTAGAGGTTTTGGCTCAATTTTAAATCTTCCATTAACAAATGATTGGTATAATAATGAAGGATGGATATTTTATGATACAGAGGCGAAAACTGCTACGAAAACGAATAAAGATTTAATACTCCAAGGGTATAAATCTCCTTTTATTTTAATTTCACGAACAGCAGGAGAAATTGATTTTAATGTACCTCAAAATCGAAAATATTATTTTGCAGTTATGTATTATTCAAAAAAATATAGAGACTTTTTAAAGCAACATTATGGAGAAAGCAAATACAATAGCTGGATTCAAGAAACTAAGGCTGAATACAATTTTCATTAGTTCTATCATAGTATTTTTTAGTACTTCTGCTGATGCACAAAAAAATAAAATAGATATCTTATACTCAAGATATTGTATTGATTGCAAGGCGTATAGAAAATATTTAAAAGAAATTGAAAATCCGCTACCTCCACGTGTCTCCCAAAAAAAGGAATATAAATGTGGCAGAAAGTTTAATATCCCTGTAAATGAGCGCTTACAGCTGTATCCTTTTAATGTGGCAACAAAAATAATAGTTGCTAAAACCGCTTACAGGTTTCCCGAAGATAATACTTCTCCAGATAGTGTTGCATTTAAATACATAGATGCTTATGACACGCTGAAACTCGATGAAGTAAATAGATTGACAGACATTTTTTATAATTATGCAAGTTTTAATATAAGCAAAATTAGTAGTGCGAGCAAACCATATATTCCCTACGTATATGTCTTATTTTATAAAGAAGGCAAATTATTAGAATTTATCTCTTTTAATGGCGGAGAATATCGAACATCCAGCAAAGAAATTTACTGGGGAGATTTTTGCGATTATAGCATATTAGAAAATTACTTTCTTAAGTTATTTCGTCTAAAAGAATTTGGGAAGAAAAGCATTATTAGTGAAGGCAAAACTATTCAACCATTCCTTCAAAACGATAAATAAATTGTCTTATAAAAAAATCATATTAACGCTTACTTTATTAAGCATTCATACTTATAGTTTTTCTCAAGAAAAGATTTTTGTTGGAAAACCTGTAAAAAAGAATTTTATTGGTAAAATAATTAGACAAAAAGATAAATATGCTTATACTGATAGTGTATTAGTATATGTTAAAAACATAAGCAACGATTCCATGCTTTTAGCTATCGGCTTAGAGTACAAAGAAAAGAATAGGTGGCAACAAATAGACAACGATATTTTTCAAGATAGACCTAAAGTATATTTCTTTTTTCATTTTGGGCCAAAGGAAGAAAGATATATAAAAGTACCAATGTCTAACATAGATACAGCCTTCTTTAATTACGATTATGATAAGAAGTATAAATTTTTTATAACACAATACTATGTTGATCGCACTTATTTTTTCCCTTTAGAATTTCATATGCTGGGATCTTTTAGATTAAAAAGAATATATGAACTAAGAAAAGCTTTTGAAGAACTTAGACCACATAATAAACCTAAAAAAAATTGATAAACCATAGGTATGCTATACTACAACTAAATGATAAAATTATTCACCATACCATTGTTATTCCTCTTTTCAAATTCATGCTTTTCACAAAGTGCATCAATTAAAATGAATTCTAAAAACAGAATATATGTTTTACGTGACAGCATTACTATTTTAATAAATTATCAAAACATAGAGGATACATCTAAGGCATCAATAAGCGCAGAAGTTTTTTTAAATAAGCACTGGAGGGAATTTGATAATGATATCTTTTCTAAGGAAGATAAAGTATTTAATTATAAATATTTAAATGGGTCTGGTACAATTGTTTTAAAGGCTGCGATAAGCGATATAATGTATAATTTAAGAGAAAAGAAAAGGAAGATACGTCTTGTATTAAATTATCAGCCTTATAGATACAATCCTTTAACACATTATTTTAACACAAAACATTCAAATTGGTTTATTGTCAAATAATTCAATACATTTTTTACTACTAATTGTATATAAATCACATTATGCCACAATTCATAACAGATGGTGCTACCATGCAATGCAACAAGGGAACCTTAAAATCAGCCCTTGCCGTAACCA
>CAYVXB010000157.1:0-4258 GCA_964454275.1 uncultured Chitinophagaceae bacterium
ATCGCACCAGGTACAGCCTACATCGCAGCCGCCTAAGCGAATAAAATAGGCAGCTTTACCAGAATGATAGCCTTCTCCTTGTAATGTATAGAAAGCTTCCATTAATGGTAAACTATTGGATGTAGCAGAATGTTTTTTATCAACGGGCATGTTCTATAATCTTTTGTTCATACGCTTTCCAGGTATTCATCATTAAAGCAACAAGAGTCATAGGCCCAACACCTCCTGGTACAGGCGTTATATAACTCGTTTTAGAAGCTACTTCCTCAAAATTTACATCGCCCTTAATGCTATAGCCATTTTTTTTATGGGCGTCTGGCACCCGAACAATACCTACATCAATTACCACAGCTCCTTCTTTAATCATATCTGCTGTAACTAAGCCAGGTTGTCCTACTGCTGTAACTACAATATCTGCATGGGCACATATTTTTTTTGTTTGTGTAGAATATTGATGACAGATTGTAACAGTACAATTGCCATAGATATGATCACTACTTAATAAAATACTGATGGGCCTTCCTACAATATTACTACGACCTAATACCACAGCATGTTTACCCTTGGTGTTTATTTTATAATACTCCAATAAAAGCATAATACCATAGGGAGTAGCTGATACAAATGTAGGTGTGCCTTGAATCATTTTTCCAACATTTGTAGGATGAAAACCATCCACATCTTTTTGTTCGGCTATACTGGCAATTATTTTTTGTTGTGATATATGTTTGGGCAAGGGCAACTGTACTAAAATGCCATCTATATCTACATTGTTGTTCAAATCGGTAATAAGGTTTAATAAATCTTGTTCTGTTGTACGTTCTTTTAACTGAAATAAACTTGACTTAAATCCAATGGTATCACACATTTTAACTTTTGCATGTATATACGTTTCGCTTGCAGGATCGCTGCCTACTAAAATAGCCGCCAAATGGGGTACTCTTTTATTTGCAACTATGCATTGCTGTGTTTGTGTGGTGAGTGATTGAAGTATCGCCATCGAGGCCAATTTTCCGTCTAACAATTGCATGGCTCAAAGGTACGTGAAGAGTTATGAATAGCGTAGTATGAAAAATGAAAAAAATAACCGGATAAATAACCGTATACGGTAGCCTACTATTTTCTAGAGGCCTTTATTTTCGACGAATGATTATCCATATTCTATATCGTACTTGTTTTTTGTTTCTGTTGCTTATGGGGTTTTATATTTCAACACAAGCTCAAAATACTGGTCAAACAGTATCAACAATAGCTTTTTCAACGCTACGTCAAAATGTTGAGCACAATACCCCGTTTGATATACTTATTAATCCTGCTACGGCTTCTTTTTTTAAAGGATTTTCCGTGGGTGTGTGCAGTGAACAAAAATGGGGATTAAAAAATATGCTTTCTGCAAATGTCTCTACTATATGGGCAACAAAAAATGGCACTTGGGCTATCCCCATATATATTGATAGGGCAGGTAGCTTAAGTAATACTACTCCATCTCTCTTATATGCGAGAAAAGTATCCTCTACTATAGGTTTAGCAATGCAAGTAGGGTGCGATATACAACAAATAGAAAAATATGGAACACAAAAATACATAGATACGAAATTGGGTATTGTAGCACACGCTACCCCTCAATTACATATAGGCGTTTCAATACATAATGTTCAGTTTTTATTACAAAAGGAAAAATTAGCAACCAATAGGCCCATGTCTGTATCCTATCAAATAGCGTATGAACCAAGCAAATTGGTGGTATTACAAATGATAGCACAAAAACAACAAAATCAAGATGTTCAACTTTTAGCGGGGATATATTATCGTTTACATCGGTCAGTAGAAATCTCCATGGGTATAAATACAGAGGGAAACCAATTTTGGGGAAGTGGTTCCTTTATTTGGAAAAACGTTCGATTGGGTGTTAGTACAACGCTACATCCACAATTGGGAATAACACCTGGATTATGCCTTATATATAACCCAAAGAATAATTAAGAAGTATCATGAATAGTGCATTAAGAGTTACCATCAGAATACTATTTTTTTTTATATTTTCTATCTTATTACATAAACAAAATGTAAATGCCCAAATACTTGATAGTGCTGAATCGTCAATTATGGAAGAAATGGCAATAGAGAATGCATTGTTACCAGAGGATACACGATTAGAGGATGATGAATGGTTGCAACGAAAGGAAACACTCAAGAAAAATAAAATCAATTTGAATACTTGCGATGCCAACGCATTAAAACAATTACCTCTATTAAATGAAATACAAATACGTAGCTTCTTTCACTATCGGTCTACGGTTGGTTCTTTTATTAGTATATACGAGTTACAATCTATTCCGTATTGGGATTTAAATACCATTAAAAAAATAGTGCCTTTTGTAGATGTGCAAACTAAAACAGTTACAAGTAATAATTATCGACAAACACTATTGTTTCGTACGGGTTGGTCTAATAATAATTCTATAGATAGCGCCATTCCGAGTGCTTATTGGGAAGGCAGTGCACAACGTGTTATGATTCGCTATACTTATCAAAATCAAAAATGGCAAGCCGGTTTTGTAGCAGAAAAAGACGCTGGTGAACCTTTTAAAAGTACGCTAGGTTTTGACCATACTTCTTTTCATGCTATGATTAATAAGCTAGGCCCATTTGAAAAAATTATAGTAGGAGATTATACTATTAATGCCGGACAGGGCTTAATGCAATGGCAAAATTTTGCTTTAGGTAAAGGCGCAGAAATTACAAATGTGGAACGAGCAGGTTCTGCACTACGGCCATACAATAGTTCTGGAGAGTTTTTTTTCTATCGAGGTATTGCCACACAATGGCAATCTCCTTTTTTTACGGTTACGGCATACGCCTCACAACGGAAACTAACGGTAACACCTTATGAAGATACACTTACCGGAAAAACATTTTTCACTTCTATTAATACCTCTGGCTACCATCGAACAACACTAGAAATAGAACAACGTAATAACAACACGTTGCAATCTGGCGGATTTATTATGCAATATGATAACAATCAATTTTCTATTGGAGCACAAGCACTATTACATAATTGGTCTATGCTGTATCAACCTCAGAAAGAGCCATATCAATTACCATTAACTGGTGGTAGGCGTATGATGAATACGAGTGTGTTTTATGATTACACTTGGCGCAATTATCATTTGTTTGGTGAAGCATCTGTAGACAAAGAATTTAATCATGCCATATTACAAGGTGCTTTAATAAGTGTAGATAAAAAAGTGGATATAAGTTTAGTGTATCGAAATATTCAACCCAGTTATCAGGCTATTTTTACCAACGCATTTATTACCTCAACCAATGTACAAAACGAGAATGGATTATATATTGGTTTACAAATAAAACCCATTACGTCCATTAGAATAGTTGCTTTTGCTGATAGAATTATGTACCCCTGGTTGCGTTATCAAGTAGATGCCCCCTCTAATGCACAGGACTATTTTATACAAGTAGAGTATAAGCCTAGAAAAACGCTGGAATGGATGATGCGGTATAGAAAAACAGATAATATGAAAAATGGAATTATAGATGATAAAACCAGATTAACTCAAATACAACAAGATCAATGGCGTTGTCAACTTTCTATGGATGGTAATCTTATTTCTTTCTTAGTACGTTGTGATATTAATCAATTCAATCAAGAAGGAAATGCTACACAAACTGGGATGTCTACTTTTTTTAATGCTTCGTTACATTTTCCTCATAAACCTTGGACACTACAAACACAACTAGGATATTATGATATTGATTCGTATGTTAATAGAATATATAGTTTTGAGCAAGATGTGTTATATAAAAATACCTTAACAGGTTTATGGGGAGTGGGTTGGCGTTTTTACGTTAATGGAAAATATTCGCTAAATAAACACATTACCCTTTTTGCCAAAATAGGATCTACACAACAATCCACAAAGGACGACAAAAACCCCTTTTTTAGACAGTATAAAAACATGTTGGAGTATACTGCACAAGCAGTGTTTTCTTTTTGAGAAGCATTTTACCTGTTATTCCTTTTTTTAACCGTTAAGCAGTTCTGCACCCTTTTGGTGAAAGCTCAACAATGAAACAGCTATTTTTCGTAATTGCTGCCCCTCGCAACTGAAATTACCTTTTAGAGTTTACTACTATACATTTTTTATGCTGATGGATAGGTTTAAGTCGATAGGCTGCGGGATTGGAGCGGAAACCCCCGCCTGATTTGGAGCAAGTAGCCTGTGTGCCACCTAGA
>CAYVXB010000158.1:0-1891 GCA_964454275.1 uncultured Chitinophagaceae bacterium
TTACCATTATCTTTCTAATTTCGTATTTTACTATTTACCATTTCTTCTTTTTCTTCGTTCTTATTTTCCTTACTAAACATCTCTTCAAATAAAAGTGGGGTGATTGCATCATCCACATTAAAATTTCCAATACGAGTACGTCTCAGACTACTGAGATAAGCTCCACAACCCAACATTTGCCCAAAATCGTGAGCCAAACTTCTTATGTACGTACCTGTTGAACAGGTTACTTTAAAGTGTACAGTAGGAGGTTCATATATTGTGATATCAAATGAAAAAATTTTGACAGGCCTTGGTTGTAATTCAACCTTTTCGCCTTTTCTAGCCAACTCATATAGTCGTTTCCCATTCTGTTTAATAGCAGAATGTGCCGGAGGAATTTGCATAATGGCTCCTATAAATGTTTTAGCCGCTTCTTTTAACTGCTCAATATAAATAGGGCTATAGAAATGGGCTGTGGGGATAGGCTCACTTTCTAGATCGTAAGTGGCTGTAGTAGCGCCCAGCGTAAATGTGCCCGTATATTCTTTTTGCTGGGCCATATACTCATTAATACGCTTTGTATATTTTCCAGTACATACGATCAATAATCCTGTAGCTAAAGGATCTAACGTGCCAGCATGTCCTACCTTTTTTATTTGAATACAATGACGAATTTTTCTAACCACATCAAATGATGTCCAATATAAAGGCTTATCAATCAATAATACTTTCCCTTCTTGATATGAATGATTGTTTTGCATAAAGTATGTATGCTTCCTTTTTTCTTAATTTCTATTTACTTTCCTTGAAGAGGGTCTGCTAGTATATGTTTTTGAACGGCCTGTGTTTGAAGCATATGAAGCTCGACCATTATTATTACTTCGCCGATCTGTGGACTGCTCTCTACGTTCTATTCTTACAACACGACCTTTGTATATTTGTTGTGTAAAACTTTGTAATAATTTTTCTACTACATTTTCTGCAACTTCAATAAAAGAATAACTATTTTTTACATCTGCCCATAGTATTGCATCATTTTTAATGCCTGCAGTACTAGAAATATATTCTTTTAAAGACGATAACGTAAAGCCATCCATGCCACCCACGTTTATAAATAAACGTTTTCCAGATGAGCCTCTTGTTTCGTGTGATTGTCTTTCAATGCTTTTAGCATTTAAGTCAGGAGCATTTTTATAATATTCACTAAAGTGATTAAATTCTAAAGAAAGCCACTTTTTAATAAGATCTTCTTTAGTTAGATGATTTATTTCAGGCAATAAATTGGCAATAAAAGGTTGTAAAGCTTGTTCATTAATTTCAGTTTGCGATAACCGTTTTGTTAAGTGTTTTAGTTGTCTTTCACACACTTCAAATCCAGTAGGAATTGATTGTTTAACAAATTTATTTTTTATAATATGTTCTATAGCAGATATGCGATACATTTCTCTCCTGTTAACCAAAGCTATGCTAACACCCGTTTTGCCCGCCCTAGCAGTACGGCCACTACGGTGTGTGTAATTTTCTATTTCATCAGGTAAATTATAATTGATTACATGGGTTACATTGTTAACATCAATGCCTCTTGCGGCAACATCCGTAGCTACCAACATTTGTAAAGATCTATTTCTATAACGCTTCATGACTAAGTCTCTTTGTATTTGGGATAGATCACCATGTATAGAATCTGCATTATAACCATCTTTCATTAATGCATCTGCTATTTGTTGTGTTTCAATTTTAGTTCTACAAAAAACAATGGCAAAGATATCCGGATTATAATCTGCAATACGTTTCAATGTTAAATAACGATCTTTATCTTGTACTACATAAAAAATGTGCTCGATATTTTCATTGCCTTGATTTTTAGTTCCAGCACTTATTTCAACGGGCTTATTCATGTAGGTACGGG
>CAYVXB010000158.1:1901-3194 GCA_964454275.1 uncultured Chitinophagaceae bacterium
TACTTCATTAGGCATTGTAGCTGAAGATAGCCATGTATGTTTTTCTTTGGGCGTTTGAGATAAAATGGTATCTAAATCTTCCTTAAATCCCATATTCAACATTTCATCTGCTTCATCTAATACTACGTATTGAATGGTAGAAAGATCTACTTTTTTTCTATCGATTAAATCAATCATACGACCAGGCGTAGCCACAATAATTTGTACTCCACGGCGTATCGCATCTATCTGTGTTCTAATATTAGCTCCTCCATAAACTGCTACAATACTTGTTTTGGGCATATGTGTTGCAAACTGCTGTAAATCTCTCGTAATTTGCATACATAACTCCCTAGTAGGACATAATATTAGTGCTTGCGTTTTTAAGGAAGTTGCGTCTATGAGTGTAAGCAGGGGCAAGCCAAAAGCTGCCGTTTTTCCAGTACCTGTTTGTGCTAATGCTACCACATCGGTAGTATTGCTTAAAACAACAGGAATAACTTTTTCTTGAATGGGTGTTGGTGATGTAAACCCTTTTTCGGTAATGGCTTGTACAATAGGCGTACTAAGCCCTAGAGTTGTGAATGTGCTCATGTTTAATTTGTGTTAAGATTGTCAAAAAAAGAGAGAGTAGAATAGACAACCTTTTAAAAGCAACACAAAGAATTAAGATGTGATACTAAATCCAGTAGCTGTTTAATTCGCCCCTCGCAGCATTAACTATAATGCAATAGACAGCAAAGATACTATTTTATTTGGAATTGAATGGATTTATTCCTAAAACGGAGCTTTATGTACTGTTATAATCCATTAAATAAGTGATTTGCCTCTGCACCTATCATTTAGCCTAACCATTTTAAGAGGCTACCACCATTAATTGGTTGTCCGTCATAAACATACCTCTTCTTTCAGTTAAATAAAAAAAGCCGTTTAATGTATTAACACTAAACAGCTGTATATAAAATAAGTATATTTTTATTCAACTACTATTTCTTTTTAGCAGCAGCCGGTGTGGTGGCTGTGCTTGCTGCTGCAGGTGTCGCTGCAGCAGTAGGAGCAGCTGTAGTAGCGGCTTCCTCTTGCTTTAATGCACGAGTCATACCTACAGATGCAATGGGGATACGTGGAGAATTTAATATTTCATAATTTTCTGCTTTTACATCCTCAACTCTTATATTTCCATTTAGTTTTAAGTCGGTAATATCTACTTCAATATTTTCTTTTAGATATTTAGGTAACGTCTTAACTTTTAGTGATTTCATTTTCACCGTTAATTTACCACCTTCTTTAACGCCACTTGGAGTACCTACTAGT
>CAYVXB010000158.1:3204-3812 GCA_964454275.1 uncultured Chitinophagaceae bacterium
ACTTTTTTATTCTCTACCAATTCTAAAAGATCTATGTGTATCAATGATTCTGTTACTTTATGAAATTGTAAATCTTTTAAAATGCATTTGTACGATTTTCCATCTAGCTTAATATCTGCTAATTGAAAGTCGGGTGTATATACGAGTGGCTTAAAAGCTTTTTCTGATGCAGTAAAGCTTATTTCTTTTGCACCGCCGTAAATTACACCAGGTACCAGGCCCTGAGAGCGAAGCTGGGAAGCGGCTTTCTTTCCCGTTTCGGTCCTCAGTTGTCCTTCGATTGTAATTGTTTTCATTGTGAGTGTGGTTTAATTTTTATTTATTACGCAATTGTGAATGAATGAACAAATTTGAAATACTTTTATTTTGAAATGCATTTCGAATAGCAGCTCCAAATAAATTTGCAACAGAAATAACCTTGACTTTTTTACTCTCTTTTTTTAACGGTATTGTATCTGTAACAATTAATTCTTCTAATACACTATTATCAATATTTTCATATGCTTTTCCACTCAATACAGGGTGTGTACACAACGCTCTTACTGTTTTTGCACCTTTTTCTTTTAATAAACTAGCGCTTTTTGCTAATGTACCTCCTGTATCACAAA
>CAYVXB010000158.1:3822-4247 GCA_964454275.1 uncultured Chitinophagaceae bacterium
TCATCTATCAACATTACATCTTTATTTGCCACATCTCCTATTACAACCATGCTGGCTATTTCATTTGCTCGCTTGCGATGTTTATCGCAAATAACCATATCCGCTTCAAAATAGCTGGCTATTTCTCTAATACGATGTGCACTTCCCACGTCAGGGGCCGCAAAGGTAAGATTTTTAACATTAAGTTGTTCTATATAAGGAATAAAAATGGCGCTGCTGTCCAAATGATCTACTGGAATATCAAAAAAAGCTTGTATTTGTGGGGCATGTAAATCCATGGTAATGATTCTATCAGCTCCTGCAGCTACAAGCATTTGGGCCACTAATTTAGACCCAATAGATACTCGAGGTTTATCTTTTCTATCTTGCCTAGCATAGCCAAAATAAGGTATTACAGCAATGACTTTGTAAGCCGAAGCTCGTTT
>CAYVXB010000159.1:0-320 GCA_964454275.1 uncultured Chitinophagaceae bacterium
GTTGGGAAATGCGTACTCGTTTATTTTTACGCACCGCAGAATTTTTATGGCAAGAAGGCCATACAGCACATGCCACTGCCGAAGAAGCTATTGCTGAAACCATGCAAATGTTAGACGTTTATGCAGATTTTGCTGAAAACTATATGGCTTTACCTGTGATGAAAGGCGTAAAAAGCATTAATGAACGTTTTGCCGGAGCAGTAGACACGTATTGTATTGAAGCGTTAATGCAAGATGGTAAAGCATTACAAGCGGGCACTTCGCATTTTTTAGGGCAAAATTTTGCCAAAGCATTTGATGTAAAATTTACCGATAAAGAT
>CAYVXB010000159.1:330-619 GCA_964454275.1 uncultured Chitinophagaceae bacterium
GGTTATGGCACATAGTGATGATGAGGGATTAATATTGCCTCCAAAACTAGCCCCAGTGCAAGTTGTGATCATTCCTATTTATAAAGGAGAAGAAAAAAAAGAATTGATAGATAACAAAGCACAACAATTAGTACAGCAATTTAAAACAGCAGGAGTACGTGTTAAATATGATGATACTGATAATGCTCGCCCCGGTTGGAAATTTGCACAATACGAAATGCAAGGTATACCTATCCGTATAGCTATTGGTGCTAGAGATATAGAAAATAATGTAGCCGAAGTTGCTCGT
>CAYVXB010000159.1:629-4232 GCA_964454275.1 uncultured Chitinophagaceae bacterium
ATTAGATACTTTATCTGCTTTTATTCCTGAACTGTTACAAGATATTCAACAACAAATGTATAATAAGGCAAAAGCTTATTTGGATGATCATATTACACCTGTAGATACTTGGGAAGATTTTGAAAAAGTGTTAGATGAAAAAGGTGGGTTTATATCTGCACATTGGGATGGCACACCTGAAACAGAAGAAAAAATTAAGCAACTGACTAAAGCTACTATTCGCTGTATTCCTTTAGAAAATAAGAAAGAAGAGGGAAAATGTATACTTACTGGAAAACCTTCTGCAGAAAGGGTTTTATTTGCTAGAGCTTATTAATGTGCAGATGTGAAAATGGCTAATGTGCGAATGATTTTTCTAACTTTAACATTATAGAAATCGGTAGCAAAATGGGGATAAAAAAATTGAATCAATGAATCACCCGCAAAACATAAATGAAGTTTCTCCCCCCAAAGGGGGGAGAAAGGGGGGCTGTGTCATCATCGGCCCAGCCCATCCACTACGTGGAGGCTTAGCAACCTTTAACCATAGATTGGCATTGGCTTTTCAACAAGCTGGCCATACTGTACAAATCTATTCTTATTCACTACAATATCCTTCTTTTTTATTTCCAGGCACAACACAATACACTACAGATGCGGCACCTAAAGGTTTAGTTATTAAATCAAAAATCAACTCTATCAATCCATTCAATTGGTTTAAAGTTGGGAATGAATTAAAAGCGTTAAAGCCAGATATTATTATTGTTCGTTATTGGCTTCCCTTTATGGGTCCATGCTTAGGCACTATTTTACGGCGAGTTAAAAAAAATAAGCATACCAAAATTATTTGTTTAGCCGATAATATTATTCCGCATGAAAAACGTTTTGGCGATAAAGCATTTACAACATATTTTATAAAACCCGTGGATGCCTTTATAACGATGAGTGAAAAAGTTTTAAATGATCTTTCTGTTTTCAATATTCAAAAACCTAGAAAATTAGCACATCATCCTTTATATGATAATTTTGGAGAAGCATTGCCTGCAGTAGAAGCTAGAGCACATTTGCAGCTTCCTATCCATGAAAAAATACTATTATTTTTTGGTTTCATTCGTCATTATAAAGGCTTAGATATTTTGTTAGAAGCCATGGGCGATGAACGCATTCGTCAACAAAATATTAAGCTACTTATTGCTGGTGAGTTTTATGAAGATGAGAAGCCATATCATCAAATCATACAAGAAAAAAAAATTCAAGATTTAATTTATTTACACAATCATTTTATACCTGATACCGAAGTAAAATATTATTTAAGTGCAGCAGATGTGGTTGTACAACCTTATAGAAATGCTACCCAGAGCGGAGTTACACCGCTAGCCTATCATTTTGAAATCCCTATGATTGTTACCAATGTTGGCGGCCTTCCTGCTTTAGTGCCCCATCAAAAAGTAGGGCTTGTTACAGAACCAACATCGTTAGCCATATCTGATGCGCTAATAGAATATTTTGAAATAGGTAAAGAACATTTTATTCCTAACCTTCATATAGAAAAACAAAAATATTCTTGGGATAATTTGTTGAACACTATAACCAAATTAGCAAATGATATACAGAAGTAAAGCCCCGCTGCGCATAGGCTTAGCAGGCGGCGGTACGGATGTTAGTCCTTATAGTGATTTACATGGCGGGGCTATTTTAAATGCTACGCTTTCCTTATATGCTTATGCAAGCATAGAACGTATAAATGATGATAAAATTATACTACAAGCTCTCGATCAACATAAAGAAGAAGTGTTTACACTTAATGAACCATTGCCTATTAATGGCAAATTGGATTTGTTGAAGGGTGTGTATAATCGTATTCAAAAAGATTATAGTATCATTCATAAAGGACTACGATTAAGTACATATGTAGATGCTCCTGCTGGAAGTGGTCTGGGCACTTCATCTGCCTTAGTAGTAGCCATTTTAGGTGCATTTGTCGAAATGCTTAAATTGCCATTGGGCCATTACGATATAGCACATTATGCATATGATATTGAAAGAAAAGATTTGAAATCTATTCTCTTTTAAAAATATATTTTCCATTATGCTCATAGGCTTACAAAACATAACATTTGAATTTGGCGCTAGAACAATTGTTTCCAACGCTACCTGACATATTCAGCCAGGTGAACGTATTGGCTTAGTCGGCTACAATTACAATGGAACAGGAAAATCTACTTTATTAAAAGTTCTTATAGGTGAGAATATTAGCCAGGCATAGGTTCAGTAGAAAGAGGAAAAGAAGTAACTATTGGTTATTTACATCAAGATTTATTGATATTGGCATTCCTGAAGACTATGTCTATTATTGTTGATACCGCTTTATTACAGTAGGCTTTTACTAACTTTGTAAACTAAACGTAAAATATATGGGAATCAAAAAAGTTCATTTAGTGCTTTTCTGTTGTGCTGTAATGATCTGCAAAGTACAGTCTCAAGTTTTTTATAAAATGCCTATTGATGCAAGTATTACATATGAAGTAAGTGGGGGATTTGCGCCTAGCTATACTCAAGTATGTATAAAAAGCAAATCGTTAACATATACTGAACAAAAGATTAGTGGTAAAAAAAAGCATTGGAAATGTACAATACAATCTAAGGATGCGGTTGCTTTGTACAATGAAATTATAAAAGAAAAAATTCATTTAATTGAAAGTGATGACATGAGGGTTGCTGATGGTATTAGTAAAAAGATAACTTTTGATACTAATAAAAAAAAGACTTGTACTGTTGAGTTTGGGGATGGCAACAAGCTTTCTCCTACTGATTTAGAATTGTGTCATTCCATTGAAGGTGCAATAGAAGAGTTGGTTAAAAAATATGCGAAAACGCATAACCATGATATTTAATTTTTATGAGAGAAAAAAGTTCTGTAACGCTGCAAAATGTGGTTATTAAATTTGCTGGAGATAGTGGAGATGGTATGCAGTTAACAGGTAGTCAATTTACAAACAATACAGCTTTATTGGGTATTGACCTTGCAACTTTCCCAGATTTTCCTGCCGAAATTAGAGCTCCTCAAGGCACCTTACCTGGAGTAAGTGGTTTCCAAATTCATTTTTCTAGCAAAAAAGTATACACCCCAGGAGATACGTATGATGTACTAGTAGCAATGAATGCAGCGGCATTAAAAGTTAATCTTAACCGATTAAAAAAAGATGGAAAAATTATTGCTAATGTAGACGGGTTTGATACTAAAAATTTGCGTTTGGCGAATTGTTCCACAAATCCCTTGGAAGACGGCAGTCTAGATGGATATGAACTAATAATAATGGATGTTAATAAATTAACTCGTGAAGCGCTAAAAGAATATGAACTAGGTAATAAAGAAAAAGATCGAGCTAAGAATATGTTTGTGCTAGGTTTTTTATATTGGATGTATAATAGAACATTAGAAAATACCATAGCATTTTTAAAAGAAAAATTTTCTAAAAAAGACACTATTTTACAAAGTAATATTAAAGCGTTGCAAGCGGGCTATAATTATGCTGATACTATAGAAACCTTTACCAGCCGCTATTATGTAGAAAAAGCCCCAATGCCATCTGGTATGTATCGTTCTATTATGGGAAATCAGGC
>CAYVXB010000160.1:0-4229 GCA_964454275.1 uncultured Chitinophagaceae bacterium
TTCAGCACTTACATCACCATCTACTAATTCGCAAATAGCTTCGTAGTGCTTCATTACAGCTTCTTCACCCTTAATGCCTTCTTTGGCCATTAACGATGGGTTCGTAGTGACGCCATCTAAAACGCCCAATTCATTTGCCTCTTTAATTTGTTCTAAATTAGCTGTATCAATAAAAAATTTCATGTATTTATGTTGATTAGTTCTGCCAAAAATAAAAATTCAATCTCAAAATCTTGGTAAAAACACAAAAAGATACAAAACTTAGTGATTAGTTTTACTTTTGGCATATAAAAATGTAAAACTATCTTATGACAATATACACATGGGCAAACTACATACACAGTATTCTTCGTTGGTTTATATTATTCTTCATACTAATAGCTATCTTAAGAAGCTTGCGAGGCTTTAGCTTCAATCAACCTTTTACAACAACAGATAAAAAAATAAGCACGCTTTTGCTCATTGTAACCCATACCACCGTATTAATAGGAATTTATCAATGGATAGTGGGCTCTTGGGGATTAAAAAATATTCAAAATTTAGGCCTGTCTGTTGTTATGAAGGATGCCGTTGCTCGTTTTTGGGCCATAGAACACATAACGTGTATGTTATTCGCAGCCATATTGATTACAATGGGTAAACGAGCAACCAAGCTAACCATAGCAGATAGAACTAAACATAAAAGAACGTTTTGGTTTTATGTTATTGCTTTGGTATTAATACTCATTGCTATTCCTTGGCCATTTCGTGAAAGCCTTGGTAGGCAATGGTTTCCAAATATGTAATATTTTATTGTTCCTCTTTTTTCACATGCTGTTTATACACTATGCCACACTATCATACCATTGGATCAATTCCACATAAACGCCATACTCAATTTAGACAAGCAGACGGCTCTTTATATGCAGAAGAGTTGTTTTCGACAGAGGGTTTTTCAAACGACTATTCGTTGCTATATCATTGTCATGCGCCAACATTTATTATACAAACAGACACACCTATCAATGTTCAACCGACGATAGCAGAGCCTAAAATGCTTAAACACAGGAGCTTCCAAGGATTTAGAATTAATGCAGAAGAGGATTATTTAAAAAGCCGAAAACCTATTTTGGTTAATAACGATGTCCATATTTCTTTAGCAGCACCTTCTCAAAGTATGACAGATTATTTTTTTAAAAATGCGGATGCGGATGAAATGATTTTTATACACGAAGGAAGTGGCATGCTTAAAACGATGTATGGAAATATTTCTTTTGGCTATGGTGATTATGTGATTATTCCTAGAGGTACCGTTTATCAAATAGAATTCTCTACTACAATAAATAGGTTGTTTCTTGTAGAATCATTTAGTCCTATACGATTTCCAAGACAATATTTAAGCAAGTATGGTCAATTAATGGAACATGCTCCATTTTGCGAAAGAGATATTAGACCTCCACAAAATCTTGAAACAATTAATAAAAAAGGGGATTTTTTAATACAAACGAAAAAGCAAGGGCAATTGTATGGTATACATTATGCATATCACCCATTTGATTTGATAGGTTGGGATGGCTACTGTTATCCTTTTGCTTTTTCGATTCATGATTTTGAGCCTATAACAGGCAGAGTGCATCAGCCACCACCAGTGCACCAAACATTTGAAGCACATAATTTTGTAGTATGTTCTTTTGTGCCTCGTTTGTACGACTATCATCCGCAGGCCATCCCTGCGCCATATAATCATAGTAATATCGATAGTGATGAGGTATTATACTATGTTGATGGAAACTTTATGAGTAGAAAAAATGTAACTAAAGGTCAAATTACATTACACCCCGCAGGCATTCCGCATGGGCCACACCCTGGCACTGTAGAAAAAAGTATTGGAGCCCTAGAAACAAAAGAATTAGCCGTTATGGTGGATACATTTCATCCTTTGCAATTGACTACAGAAGCCCTAGGTATTGAAGACCCTGCGTATGTGATGAGTTGGGCTGAGTAAATATTAATAGTGAAAAATTCAAAAAGTTTGTAAAAATGTTAAAACAACTATTTTCGTATTAATAGTTGAAAACTTGGATCGAATAAAAAATTATTCCTAGCTTTGCACTGCAATTAAAAAAATTATATCATGCCTTGTCTATATACGTACATACAAAACCACAAGAATAGTTTTACGAACTATTTCATAGGCAAAGCTGTTGCATATCATACTAGATAAGCATTCTACTTTATATAGAAAAAGCCTTGCCTAATAGCAGGGCTTTTTTGTTGTGCATACTTCAGAATAGCCGTACAAAAAAAATGGCTAAAGTGTTTGTATTTACAGAGCCCTGGCGTTTTGTATTAAGAATAAAACCCAATATGATTACCAAAACTAGAGTAATCGATATTGAACTTGAACGTAGAGAAAAAGAAATTTATTATTATTTAGAAAGAGGCGATCATTGGCATAGATTAAGATGTTTATTAGATGGGTACTCAAACTGGAAAGAATGGAAATTTAAAAGTAAAGATGATCGAATTAACTATATAAAAAATAAATCTATAGAAGAATTTTTAGATATTATACAATCAGAAATATGGGAAAATTAAAATTAAAGAGCAAGGACCTTAGAGGTATAGGTTATAAAGATGGACCATCAATAAGTATTGCCATTAATATAATGGAAAAGCATTATAAGCATTATCCATTTGAAAAAGCTTTAGAAATATTAAAACAAGTTTTAGCAAATCCAACAGTATTTTTAGAAGATGAAGTGTTAAGCAAAATTGCTCAGACATTAATACCTAAGCCTGTAGTAGACGGTGCTGAAATATCGTTAAACAATAGCGGCATCCATTTCAATGTATTTGGAAGTGAGCATATTGAAGAGGGTGCTCTACATCAAATGTATAGCGCTGCTAAATTGCCTATTGCTGTAGCGGGTGCATTAATGCCCGATGCACATAGTGGATATGGCTTACCTATTGGTGGTGTATTAGCTACCAATAATGCAATTATACCTTATGGAGTAGGTGTAGATATTGGTTGTAGAATGTGTTTAAGCATTTTTGATATTAATCCAAAAGATCTTACACAAAAAGATCAGTTCTTTATGAAAATCTTAAATGAATATACTTTATTTGGCGGAGGAAAAGAATTTAAACAATCTACATCACATGAAGTAGTAGAAAGAAAAGAATTTAATGAGATAGCACTATTAAAAAATTTACAAGGTAAAGCCAGAAAACAATTGGGTTCCTCTGGAAGTGGAAATCATTTTGTGGAATTTGGTGTTGTAGAAATTATAGAACAAGATGCTATACTAAAAATTAAACCAGGAAATTATATAGGATTATTATCACATTCTGGATCCAGGGCATTAGGAGCAAACATTGCCAATCACTTTACTAAAATAGCAAAGCAAAAAAGAAAATTACCTAAAGAGGTTTCTAATTTAGCTTGGTTAAATTTAAATGAGCAAGAAGGGTTGGAGTACTGGATCGCAATGAATATAGCTGGCGATTATGCTGCTGCGTGCCACCACGTAATACATGCAAAAATGGCTAAGCAATTAGGCAGACAACCTATTAAAATGGTAGAGAACCACCACAATTTTGCTTGGAAAGAAATGTATGAAGAACAAGAAGTTATTGTGCATCGTAAAGGAGCAACACCGGCTGGTAAAAATATATTGGGTATTATTCCAGGAAGTATGACCGCTCCTGGTTTTATTGTAAAAGGCAAAGGAGAAATTAGCGCTGTAAACTCTGCATCGCATGGAGCAGGAAGAAAAATGAGTAGAAGTGCTGCTATGCAATCTATTACACACAAAATATTGAAAGAGGTATTGCAAAAAAATGGTGTGCAATTAATGGGTGGTGGACTAGACGAAGCTCCGCAAGTGTACAAGGATATTGAAAGGGTAATGAAAGCACAGAAAAATTTAGTGGCTGTGTTGGGAAAATTTTATCCAAAATTAGTGCGAATGGATGGAAAATACGGTTGAAATCAATTTTAAACAAGGAGATGGCTTCGCCTTTTCCCCTAATGCTGCAGATCAACACACAAAATACTTGCCATACCGGCTTGCATTATGAAAGAGGTTTATTAAATACAAGAAAATTAAAATTATATTAAAATAAACCCTTACATTTGTGCTATCTTATTCCTTTAGAAGCAATGTAAAGGAAACTACCTATCAAAAATACCAACCGTTAAACAGTTGGCTGTGTTGTATACTTTAACCTGTACAATGTAGTTT
>CAYVXB010000161.1:0-2014 GCA_964454275.1 uncultured Chitinophagaceae bacterium
ATGGCTTTTCCCCCAACGCCTAATCTATAGATGGTTAATGGGCTATGTTCTTTTTAAAGCATTATTCAAAGCAATCAAGGGTGAATTGCAGCATTGGGGTGTATTAAAACGCACTGGAAATGTAAAAGATGTACATGTATAAAATACCTTGCAAACAATAAATTAAAAATATGTCAGAATCTTTAGATTATATTGATGAATTACTACAAGAAGAGCACGAAGAAATTTTAAGATTAAATAAAATTGTGGCAGATGCATTAGAAGAAGAAGAACTCATCACACAAAATCTTAAACATCCGCCAAAAGAAATATTAACCAGGGGCCAACGCTTATCAGATAGGGTAGCTCGTTTTGGAGGAAGTTGGTCGTTTATTATTTCTTTTTTTCTGATACTAATAGGTTGGATAGTATACAATAGTATTGTTTTAAGCGATCGTGCTTTTGACCCCTACCCTTTTATATTAATGAATTTAATACTATCCTGTATAGCGGCTATTCAAGCGCCTATTATTATGATGAGCCAAAATAGGCAGGAGGAAAAAGATCGTCAACGTAGTGAGAATGATTATATGATCAATTTAAAATCTGAAATACAAATTCGAGCGTTACATCAAAAAATTGATTTGCTTATGCAAGAACAATTTAAAAAACTAATGGAAACACAAGCAGCTCAAATAAAAATATTAAAAGACATTATAGAAAGAATAGAGTTAAAGAAATAGGCATTGAGTATTGTTGTACTCTATATTAACATTTTTTTAATACGCTGATATCGTCCGTTTATAAAGGCTAAATAATTTGATGCTTTATTTAGCTATTTTTAGTTTACTACATACTCAAATAGTCCAGTCTAATATTGTATTAGTCCATTCTTTTTTATAAGGAGCTACTATTTTAATATAATTATCCGTATATCCTTCCATCATACCATTTTTATGGTAGTTTTCAAAAAGAACTTTACGGGTTTGGCCTGTGTGCTGTTGGGTAAAGTACTGCATTTTCATAAAAGATAGATTACGCAATGTTTTGTTTCTTTTGTGTCTAATATTTATAGGCACAACAGGTTTTATATCTAAGGCTTTCGTGTTATCTCTTTCAGAATAGGTAAACACATGTAAATAAGACACATCTAGGCTTTGTATAAAGTCAACCGTTTCTTTAAAATCATCATCCGTTTCACTGGGGAAGCCTACAATTACATCAACACCTATGGCACAATGAGGTATGAGGGATTTTATGTGTTGAACCTTTTCTGCATATAGTTCTTTTTTGTATCGGCGCCTCATTAATCCTAAAATTTTATTGCTTCCACTTTGTAAGGGTATGTGGAAGTGAGGCATAAACTTTTTACTCTGCGCAACAAATTCAATAATATCATAGCTCAATAAATTAGGTTCGATAGAAGAAATGCGATAACGATCAACATCTTCAACATTTTCTAAGGATTTCACTAAATCCAAGAATGTTGCTTTGGCCCCTCCTTTGGAGGGGTTGGGGAGGCCGAAATCTCCTAGATTAACTCCTGTTAATACAATCTCCTTAACGCCCTGTTGGGCAAGCGTTTTAGCATTTTCAATTACATGTTCTATACTATCACTTCTGCTTTTTCCCCGAGCCATAGGGATAGTACAAAAGCTACAATTATAATTGCAGCCGTCTTGTACTTTTAAAAAGGTTCTGGTTCTATCGTTGATAGAATATGAGGAATGGAAAATATTTACGTCTTCAATATCACAACTACAAATTTTAGTACTTTCTCCTTTGGTAAAATTTTTAATGTGCTCAACAATATTGAATTTTTCGGCAGCACCTAATACTAAATCAACACCCGGAATGGTAGCGATGGTTTCGGGTTTTAATTGTGCATAGCAACCGGTTATAACTACTACGCTTTCGGGAGATTTTCGTTGGAGTTGCCTAACTAATTGCCTACACTCCTTATCTGCATTATCTGTTACGGAGCAAGTATTGATAACGTATAACCCGATAAGTTTGCGATTATATTTGGTAATAG
>CAYVXB010000161.1:2024-4130 GCA_964454275.1 uncultured Chitinophagaceae bacterium
TATACATCTGCAGTATCTTCAAATGATTTTTTTTCAAAACCTTCTTGTTCTAATAACCTTGATAAGGTAGACGTTTCAGAAAAATTGAGTTTGCATCCTAAAGTATGAAAGGCTATGGTTCTTTTTTCGCTCATGAAGACAAAGGTACGAGCCGCTTTAATTCCCCCAAAGAAGGAATTAAATAGAATAGTTTTAAAAAAGCTATCTAAAAAAGTACTTAAGTAATAGGTTACTAGCTATTTATTGTTTTTAGTATTTCGTTCTTAAACCAATTCGTTTTTGACAAATCAATCAAAGCGTATTTGAATTGAGTAAGATATATTTTATTAAAATGCTTTTTCATATTGAAGTAGGGATAAAAATCTTCAAAGGCATCACTTTTTAATGCTTTTTTTATCGGATTTATATTTTCATCATTTTTTATACAGTCTTTAAATTCAATATAACTATTTCTTGAAGTCCCAATTTCACCGACTATATCAAGTAACTTTTCGTTTTTTTGACTTGTAATTTCAGCTATATAATTCTCTTTGCTAAATCCTCTTAAACCTAATTCAGCAATATTGTTTGGATGGTAAATATAGTTTTCAAAAGTATAAAATAACAGAATTTTTAAATTAGGTAATTTTGCTTTTATCTCTTCTATTTCGTCTGTCTTTAAATAATCTCTATCTCTTAAGCCTAATTTGTCTCTATCACCTTTAACTGTCAAAAAAACTTCTCGGCTATTGTTAGCTGGTAAAAATAAATAACCATCTTGTCCCAAAGCAGCATTAAAGTATTCATCATTTTTGTTTTCAACTATCACTAATTTATATCCTTTTAGAATTGATGCAATGGTAGATTTTGGAATGGCAATTTCATAAACTTCTAGTTTATCTTTGGATAGGGGAAGCAATTCCTTTTTAGTATCAAAATTCAATAAATTGAAATCTAGAATAGAAGCAAGTTCGTTGCTTCTTGCATAATCAATAAATCCTAAAGCATGAGAAGCCGTCCAGAGTTGAGCGCTATTTGGGATCCATCTTGAAACAATTTCGTCTAATAAACTTGATTGTAAAGCAGTATTCAAGTGGCAATCCATTTCATCAATAAAAATAATAGAATTTTTATAATATTCTTGACGAACAATAAAGTTTATAAGTAAAATAATTACCTGTTTTTCACCATGACTTAATAGATCGTAATTGATTTTAGATTCTCCTTTCTTAAAAATTAATTTAGCTGTAGTGCTTGGTGTTGCATCTTGGAATTCTGCAATTTGGATTGTTGTTAGTACATCAGCTCCAAAAATATTTAGTAATGAATTATTTAATGGTTCAATGAAATCTTTAAAAATTTTTAAAGTATCTGCTTGTTTACCTTTAAATATAGGTTCTCTTAATGCATTATTTATTTGTTGAATAAATAAAAATACATCATTAATAAATCGTGTATCATTTTCAATGTAAGTAGTTGGGCTATCCATGTCATTAAAAACGTTATTAGGATTAGCAGTATTAGAAATACGAGGAACAATTCTAATACTGCTTCTTCCTAAAAACCTTTGTGCCAGTTCTAATCCTCTAGTTACGTCTGTGCCTTTTTTTTCAATAATGTTTCCGTCATTAAATTCAACTAATACAATTGGTTCAGTATCATTATTTTTTTGATAGTAATTTTTTGCTTCATCTCCATTATATGGCAAGCCTTTACTTAGCCAATCAAAAGCATCAAATAAAGATGACTTTCCAGACCCATTAGATCCAATTACTAATACTAGTTTTGATGTGTAAGGAATGTCTAAAATAGTCAGGTCAGTAAATCTTTTAAAGTTCTTTAGTTGAATTTTTTTTATTCTCATTTTTATGTTAGTTAAAAAATTTTTGTCTGCAAATATCGTTTTAAATTTACTCAAACAACTGTTTAAAGATGAGTTATATGAAAGTATTCTTGTAATAGCGTAGAGTTAATTGTAATAAATAAAACGCCAATTCAGTGGTTACATCGTTCAGAGAGATATGGTGAAAAGTTGGCAACACCTGATGTAAGTGTGGCAGATTTAATTGGAGATATTGATCCTATTAAAGCGGC
This sequence comes from uncultured Chitinophagaceae bacterium, assembly GCA_964454275.1. Classification (GTDB taxonomy): domain Bacteria; phylum Bacteroidota; class Bacteroidia; order Chitinophagales; family Chitinophagaceae; genus CAYVXB01. The sequence continues at coordinate 4,098 of CAYVXB010000161.1, forward strand.
TAATTTAAAATTAAGTTTCTCAGATGAGAAAGT
>CAYVXB010000162.1:0-4042 GCA_964454275.1 uncultured Chitinophagaceae bacterium
TAGCATTGTAGATTAAACACCCACCTCTTTCTATTTTTTCTATGAAAATGCGAAATTGTTCAATATAAATATCATAAGTAGGAAACACATTAATATGATCCCATGCGATACCTGTTAACACAGCAACATGCGGAAATAAAAAATGAAACTTTGGTCTTTTTTCGAGTGTACTAGCGGGGTATTCATCGCCTTCACATACAATTATTGGAGCATTTGTTATAGCTACAGATTGATCAAATCCATTCAGCTTTGCACCTACTAAATAATCAAAAGATTGATTCGTATTTTGCAACACATGCATTATCATAGCTGTGGTAGTCGTTTTACCATGGCTCCCTCCTATCACCACTCGCTTTTTTTGTTTGCTTTCTTGATAAATATATTCGGGAAATGAATAGATAGGTAATCCAAGTGATTGAGCTTTTATTAACTCCGGATTATCTGCTCGAGCATGCATGCCTAAAATAACTGCATCAATATCAGATGTAATATTTTCTGCGTACCAACCTTCTTTTATAGGCAATAACCCTTCCATTTTTAAATGTGTACGAGATGGTTCAAATATTTCATCATCACTTCCTGTAACAACATAACCCTTTTTATACAATGCAATAGCCAACTGATGCATCACACTTCCACCAATAGAAATAAAATGTACTCGCATGAATGTATTATATTTGCTTTAGCTAAATAAATTATTGAATACTCCTACAAAATAAACACTTTATAAAAAGATTATGCATAAAAAAATACTTTTATATTGTTCCACTGTACTTATATGTTTGTATTGTATAGGCTGTGCTTCTCAGAAAGTTGGGTGCCCTAGTAATCCTGTTTATAAAAAATCTAGATAAATGAATTGGATATTTTTAAATAATATAGATCAGATCAATACTCTACAAAAAGATTCTGCTACAATACCGCAGGTTATTTTCAAACACAGCACTCGTTGTTCTATAAGCAGTACTATAAAAAATAGACTAGAAAGATCAACTATACCCAATAATGTAAAATTTTATTATTTAGATTTAATTCCACATCGTGCTATATCTAACAAAATAGCAGAGGTTTTTAATGTGCCTCATGAATCTCCACAAATTCTGCTTATTAAAAATGGGAATTGTATATATAACGAAAGTCATATGGCTATTGAAGTTGAAGAACTAATAGATCACTTGCAAAAAAGTTAATCATATTAGCAGTTTCCGTATTAATTTCGCAATCATTCATTATTCATTCTTAATTATCAATTCAAATCATGCAATACGATATAATTGTTTTAGGTAGCGGTCCTGGTGGTTATCCTGCTGCTATTCGTGCTTCTCAATTAGGTTATAAAGTAGCTATTGTTGAAAAAGAAAGTTTAGGGGGCGTATGTTTAAACTGGGGTTGTATTCCTACTAAAGCGTTATTAAAAAGTGCTCAGGTATATGAGTACATGAAACATAGCAAAGATTATGGTATTGAAGCAGATAATGTACACCAAAACTTTGGGAATGTAATTCAACGGAGCCGTGGCGTAGCTGATAAAATGAGCAAAGGCGTTCAGTTTTTAATGAAGAAAAATAAAATTGATGTGGTGATGGGATATGGAAAACTCATCAGTAAAAATAAAATAGAAGTAACCGCATCAGATAATTCAAAAAAAACGTTAGAAGCTAAAAATATTATTATAGCTACTGGAGGGAGAGCTCGTCAATTACCCAATATCTCTATTGATGGAAAAAAAATAATCGGTTATAGAGAAGCCATGGTATTGCCGCAACAACCAAAAACGATGATAGTAATGGGTAGTGGTGCTATTGGTGTAGAATTTGCCTATTTCTATAATAATATGGGAACCAAAGTAACTATTGTAGAATATGCTCCTCGTATAGTGCCTGTTGAAGATGAGGATATTTCAAAAGAATTAGAAAAACAATTTAAAAAACAAGGCATTGAAATTATAACTAATGCTAGCATAGAATCTGTAGATACGAATGGCAACGGAGTAAAAGCAAAGCTAAAAACACAAAATGGAGAAAAAATGTTAGAAGCAGACATTCTATTGAGTGCTGTAGGTGTAGTAGCCAATATAGAAAATATCGGATTAGAAGCATTGGGTATTAAAACAGAAAAAGGAAAAATAGTGGTAGACAAGTATGGTCAAACAACTATATCAGGCATATATGCTATTGGCGATTGCACTCCCGGGCAAGCCTTAGCACATGTAGCTTCTAAAGAAGGCATTGTGGCCGCAGAAGCTATTGCCTTTAACGATAAAAAAATAACCCATCAACCTGAACCATTAGATTATAATAATATTCCTGGATGTACATATTGCTCACCCGAAATTGCTTCAGTAGGTTTAACAGAAAAGGCTGCTAAAGATGCAGGTTATGATATTAAAGTAGGAAAATTTCCATTTATGGCCAGTGGAAAAGCTTCTGCAGCAGGTGCTACAGAGGGTTTTGTAAAAGTAATTTATGATGCGAAATACGGTGAATTTTTAGGCTGCCATATGATTGGCATGAATGTTACCGAAATGATTGCAGAAGCTGTTGTGGCTCGCAAGTTAGAAACAACCTATCACGAAATATTGAATGCGGTACATCCACACCCTACAATGAGTGAAGGCTTAAAAGAAGCCACAGCAGCAGCTTATGGCGAAGCGATTGATATTTAACTAAATCGTATAAAATTATTTATTGCATCTCGTTAAAAACTATTCAATGAAAACAAAATTTTTTACACTTGTAGCCATAGTATTCTTTGGTGTATACTCATTATTCGCCCAAACATCCGCTAAGAAACAATTTGAGGAGTTTCTAGAAAAAAATACAGGAGCTTTGCAAGAGTCCTACGAAAAAAAGGACATTATTACATATGCCAAAATATTTGAGAAATTCTCATCGCTATACGAATTACTGCCCACAGAAACAAAAAAAGAACATACTTCAACTAAGGTAAGTGCTAATTATGCTATGGCCTCTTTGTATGCTGTTGCAAACAACAAAAAGGCTGCTCTTGAATTATTACAAAAGTCCATTCAGAACGATTATGGTGCAGGATACTACATTTATAATGATTTAACTAACGATCCTGACTTAACAAATATCAGAAACGAACCTGAATTTAAAGCAATACTTGCTAAAGCAAAAGAAATTGGTGATCATTTATCTACTTTAAAAAAGGCGGACAAATATAACCTTGCGGACAACAGACCAGTTCCAGCATTTTCATATCAATCTAGCAACAACCCAAGCTTAGTGGCTTTACGAAAAAAATTTAGCCTAGATAGTATTGCTGGAAAGGGAAATGAGGTATTGAGAATTTTAAACCTTCTTCATTGGGTTCATAACTTAATCTTACATGATGGCATACATGGTAATCCTGATGTTCTAAATGCGATGAACATGATCACCATATGTAAAAAGGAAAACAGGGGATTAAATTGCAGAGGACTCGCAATTGTTTTAAATGAATGTTATCTAGCATTGGGTATAAAATCAAGAATTGTTACTTGTTATCCAAAAGACAGTTTAAAAATAGATCAAGACTGTCATGTAATAACCATGGTTTACTCCGAAACATTAAAAAAATGGTTATGGATTGATCCAACCTTTAATGCTTATGTAATGAATGAAAAAGGTGATTTGCTGAGTATAGAAGAAGTACGTGAACGATTAATTATGGGTAACCCGCTTATCCTAAATCCAGATGCAGAGTGGAATAATCAAACACAACAAACTAAAAAAAATTATTTAGAAACTTACATGGCAAAAAACTTGTATATACTCGAATGTTCTGTAACTAGCGAGTACAATATGGAGACTATGGAAAGTGGGAAAAATTATACTTACATTCGGCTTCTTCCACTTGATTATAAAAAACAAACAACTGATAAGTCGGAAGAAAAGAACGAAAAAACGAATACAACGTGGATTACCTACAATACAAATAATACAAAAACTTTTTGGGAACACTAACGTTGCGCTTTACCCCACTCTAGTCCTCGTTTGCAACGAGGACTAGAGTGCTTACAAAGTAATAAAGCTATTAT
>CAYVXB010000163.1:0-4009 GCA_964454275.1 uncultured Chitinophagaceae bacterium
TCACCTTACTACTATGCCGATCTACCCTTTACACAGTTATCTTAACACTACCTTTGATTCTTTCGATTGGCCCTTTTAAATTATCTACTGCAGATAAATAATGATAAAAATTAGGCGTTTCTAGTAAAGTACCTATTCTTTTGCGTTGTGCAGCACTTGGAGTTTCTCCAAACCATTGAAAGGTTCCGCCGCTAGAGGCTTTAAGTACATCCATTATAATGTGCTTAAGAGTGTTGTTTTACCACTACCATTAGGCCCTAAAATGCTGAATACACTACCTTTGGGCACATTTAAACTTACTTGCCGTAAGGCTTGAATGTTCTTGTAGCGTTTGTCTATTTGATGAATGCTTAATGCGTTATTTTTCAAGAGTTGTACATTTTATAGTTGGGCAAGTTATTCAAATTTATACATTGACTATCAAAATGCTTATTTTTTACTTTTTGCAACAATATTGCAAAAATTTTTAAGGCTTATAAAAATTGATACAATAAAATCGATCTTTCCAAAAGGTTTGATATGTTATATTTTGCATATTAGTAGGAATAAGCTCAATGGGTGCTGTAATAGATTGTTCTCGATTAGCAAAGTATTTTTTAGAGAAGGTATTTTTTTCGTATTATTCTTAGCTAATTTTTCGGCATGGGTGTGTAATTATTTATGGTCGAATCTTAATTCTAAACCGACCGTTGGAGATAGTAGTATTTCCGTTTATGCCAGTGGCGCTTCCTTCAAATCTTGCATCAATATTTTTTTTATCAATATCATTATTTGTAATTACAACTTTAAAGCTTGAAGTATTATTATTCACCGAAGTATATATGGAACTTTTGGAAGGAATATCCATGAAATTAAAGGAAGTTTGATCACTATTGGCATAATAAGTTCCATTGAGTGAAATTGCCGCATCAAAATTTACATTTATATCAATACTTGTATCACCAGTTATAAAAGAGTGCCCTTTAATAAATAAAGATCTAATATTTCTCCTATTTATAGCACCTAAATATGCCGTATCTATTACACCATTATATGTATCAGATTTTTCTTCAAACTCCCACCAATCATACACTTTAGCAAAAAAATTACGACTGCTGATACCATATTTAATAGTTAAGCTAAAAACCCCAGATGTGTCAGGTGTGCCATGACCTTGTAATACTATTGTCTGCATCCCTGTGCTATTGAAAGTGCCGGTAGCGCTGAAGTATATATTATTTACAGTATCTGTAGTGATAGTGTATGTGCCTTTTTTCGATACGTCTACTGGTAGGTTTATGGTATGTGTATTGTTTAAAGCAATGCCAGAGGGATATTCTGCAATGGCTGAATTGGGCTCTCCATTCAAACTGCCTACGGATGTATTTTTTTGAGATGATTGAGCAAAATCGGGGTTATACTTTTTTTCACAAGCACAAAGTAAAAAAATGACGGCGATTGGGGATATGTATTTAGTCATACAGTAATATCTTAAATGAATTTACGAATGTTAACTTGCGTTGATGTGATACATTTATGTAAGTATTTGCAAAACTCATGCTAAGAGTACCAACAGCACTCAATCTGTTAAAAATTTTACTATTTTACAGCAATTACTACTATTTACACTACAATGTTTTAGCAAGTCGAAAACCTACATAATCACTTTTGTTATTAGGAGAAAAACTGCCTCTGCTAGCTGATCGCTCATGATATTTGAGGTGCCTGTAGGATCTGTCTTAGATTCAGATGTGTAACTATCATACCAATCCCAACACCATTCACTAACATTGCCGTACATGTCATATAAACCAAAGAGGTTAGGCTTCTTTTCTCCAACGATATGGGTTTTACCCATTGAGTTCGCTTTAATCCATGCATAATCACTCAATATTGATGCATCATCTCCAAAACTATAAGTTGTTTCAGTTCCTGCTTTGCAAGCATATTCCCACTCTGCTTCGGTAGGTAAACGGTAGCCGTGCTTGGTTCTATCAAAGCTTACAACATCAATAGTCCCATCTTGTTTGAATGTAAATGTATAACAAGTATCGATGGATCCAGTTACTTTGGTAAGCCAATTACAATAAGCTACTGCGGTAAACCATGATACATTTACGATAGGCTGAGCTTCTGTTTCAATACCAAAAAAACTACCATAGTCTTTTATTTTTTTTTGATTGGATGCTAAATAGCAAGTATCCTTTGATTGTAAAAAAAGAGAAAAAAAATCTCGAGTTAATTCTGTAGAACCTATGTAAAAGCCGCTTAGTGTTACAGTGTGTTGAGGACGTTCGTTTGGAGCTCCAACTGTTGGGGGGCTACCCATAAGAAAAGTAGCTGGAGAAATTTTTTTTAAACCAAATGATTCAGGAGTTAAAATAGGCTGTTTTTTGCAGCTCGTACTCACAAACGATATTAACAGAAAAATAAACATATACTTCAACAAAATCAGCTTTTTTTGTAACAAAATCCGATTATGCCCATATGTAAAAATAATACGTCGGCGTATGTGAACAAGAATCATAAACGTGTTGCTTTTAAAAGGGTTTAGCGCTGAAATAGCGATTTAAACTTATACGAAAGTGACTTATGAATTGGGCCAATATTTTTCTCTTGAATTTATATAGATAATAATGAATTATGCTAAATTTTTGGTCCAAATTAAATATCATTTTCATATTACTTTGATAACGAAGGTATCACAAATTTCGCAACTGAAATGTTAAAATTCCTTTAAATCTATTGTCTGTATTAAGTTTTAGCACGTTGCTACTTTTACCACACTGGCAGATATGCAGCCAAGCCATGGAGCGTTAGCGTATCTGTGCCAATACTTGCACAGATACCCTACACACTTTTGCTCAACGATCCAGATTTCATCTGCAAAGAAACGCCTTAGTCTGAACTAAGGGCGAAGTTTATCCGGTATGGCAAACTTCTCACCACAGGATGTTTGCAAAATGCGTTTCTTTGTATTTGATTGATGATCTCGTGACTGGATGAAACAAGTTTCAACAGACACTTCGCAAACATCTGGATCGTTATACGATATTTTAGAGCAACATCGTGAATTAAATAACTTAACAAAAAAATAAATGGAAACCATTGTAAGTGGAACAATAGGACAGATACATTTAACCTTTTCAGTTATTGCATTAATAACGGGACTTTTCGTTTTAACAACCACAAAAGGAACGAAAAGACACAAACAAATTGGCTATGTTTATTTTATTTCTATGATTACATTAAACATAACTGCTTTTATGATATACCGTCACCTAACTGGCGCAGGTCTCCCGACCTGTGCCTTATTTTACTTAGCTTGCCAACAAAGTAATTTACCTACATGAGTAGCAAATATAAATTTATAGATACAGAAGGAATTTATTTCGTAACATCAACAATAGTAGGCTGGGCAGATGTTTTTACTAAAAATATATATCGGGATATACTATTAAATAGCTTTCAATTTTGTCAACAAAATCAGGGATTGCAAATTTATGCATGGGTGCTTATGCCCAATCATTTTCATTTAATATGTTCTTCTATCAAAGGAAATGATTTAGGTATGATCATAAAAAATATAAAAAGTTTTACAGCTATAAAAATAATAGATGCTATCATAAATAACCCACAGGAAAGTCGCAAAGAATGGCTACTTACATTATTTGAACAATATGGAGCAAAAAATAAAAATAGTTACAAATATCAATTCTGGCAATATGAGAATCATCCTGTATTATTAGATAATGTTAATATGTATGTACAAAGATTGAATTACTTACACGAAAATCCTGTACGTTCAGGTTTTGTGGCAGAACCAAAACATTGGTTATATAGTAGTGTCTTAGATTATTACACTACTAATCAAAAAGGATTACTGAACATTGCGGTATTAGAATAATCAATAGTCATTCAGTATAATAACATAAGTAACGTAAGGCACAGGTCGGGAGACCTGCGCCAGTAGGGGAATCATCCTGTATTATTAGATAATGTTAATATGTATGTACAAAGATTGAATTAC
>CAYVXB010000164.1:0-3962 GCA_964454275.1 uncultured Chitinophagaceae bacterium
ATGTTAGCCCATTGATTGATTAATAAAGGAAGATCTCTATAAGATTGAATCCATGTTTTATATGTATTCCAAATAATTGTTTCTGATGTAGGACGTATAATTAATTCTTCTTCCAATTTTGCTTCTGGATCAACTATAATACCACTGCCGTTTGGATCGTTTTTTAATCGATAATGGGTTACCACAGCGCATTCTTTGGCAAAGCCTTCAATATGAGCAGCTTCTTTACTTAAAAAGCTTTTAGGTATGAGTAATGGGAAATAAGCGTTTTGATGACCTGTATCTTTAAACATTTTATCCAATACATCTCTCATATTCTCCCATAAAGCAAAGCCATAGGGTTTTATCACCATACATCCCCGAACAGCAGAATAGTCGGCTAGTTCTCCTTTTAATACTAAATCGTTATACCATTGGGCATAATCTTGTTGACGAGATGTGACGGCTTTACTCATATAATGTGTACTTTATTTTAAAATTTGAATAGATGTTGTTGTTCAATATGAGGAATACAGGCGTACAAATGTAGTAACTTTGTCACAGAAGCACTTAAATTGGAGAAAGGCTTTTAACAAAGCCTTTACAAAGGATTGTTTAACTTTAGGTTGTAAATAAATAATGATTTATGAAAACAATATATGTGTTGTTGTGTTCACTAACTTTAATAACAAGTTGCACCACTACATACAAGGCAGGTCAAACACCTGATGATGTTTATTACTCGCCTACAAAGCCTCAATATGATTATGCTTCCACATCCACCTCAGATAATGAGGATTATTATTCCTATAGAGATGATCAGTATTTACGTATGAAAATTCGTAATAGACGTTTATCGTCTATAGATGATTTCAACTACTGGTATGGCTCCTCTTGGAATTATACATACAATCCATGGGGTTCCTCTAATGTAGGATGGCCTTATCATTATGGAGGACATTATGGTTCTGGCTGGTATGATCCGTGTTGTCACGGTCCAGTTGTTGTAATACAAAAGTACCCAGTGTATACGCCTAGCAATAGCCCATCTTCCCTAAAAGGATATAGAAACAACCAGTATAATAATTCAAACTATAATGTAAATAAAGGTGGGTATAAAAATACGTATAACAATAGTAACGATCGTTATATTCCATCAAATAGTAATAATAGTGCAACACCCAACCGTAGCTATAATCCTCCTGTGAACGGTAATAAGGCAAATGATGGGCCTATTAAAGTTCCAACTAGAAAAGCTAATTAAAAGCAAAAAATAAAAATTTTATTTGTGAAAAAAATATATTTATCTCTTTTTAGTGCATTGTTTTTTTTCGGTTCTGGAAACGCACAATCAGTTGAAGATGCTTTGAGGTATTCTTTTCAACCCATCAACGGAACAGCAAGAAGTATGGCTATAGGTGGTGCTATGACTTCCTTGGGGGGTGATATAAGTGCAACATTTGTAAACCCTGCAGGATTAGGGTTCTATAGAACCTCAGAGGCTCTATTTACACATGGCTGGAAAATGAATGCTCCTAAATCGAATTATAGAGATATAAATGAGCAACGCTATTCAAACGGCTTTGCTTTGGGTCCTATGGGCTTTGTAAGTGGTTTTCGTAATCCATTTAATCCACAATCGTCCAACGCTTTTAGTATAGCTATTACGCAAACTGCTAATTTCAATAATCTTATTTCTTATCATGGTTTAAACAACTATAGTTCAGCCGCAGAACAATATGTCGAGGAGATATATGCTGCATCTATAGACCAAGGTTTGAATAGAAGGGGCGTTCTTAATACTCCTGCATATGCCCATGGTTCATCGCTTGCCATAAGTACACTTTTGGTAGATAGTTTTTTTAATGGATCACCACAAATAGAAGCTCTTCCAAAAAAATATTTAATAGAGAATGGACAAGCAGTTTTACAATCCAATCGTGTTGAAACAAGTGGTGGCATTACAGAAATTGCAATTGCTTTTGCTAATAACAATCAAGATAAGTTGTATTGGGGAGCTACTGTAGGTGTTCCCATTGTTCGATATGAAAGAAATACAACATATACAGAATCTGATCCTTCTAACGATAAAACGAATAATTTTAATTACTACACATTACATGATAATTTAAAAACTCGGGGTATAGGGTTAAATGCTAAAGTAGGGATTATTTATAGGCCTGTGGACTATATTCGAGTGGGTGCCGCTATACATACTCCTTCGTTGTTGGGATTGACGGATACTCGAACTGCTGATATGACTACCGATACGGAGGGATACAAAGGAGTGTTATCAGCACAGTCAACAACTTTTACAGGAGGGTTAGAAGGAAAATCGTCTTACACGGCTATTACACCTTGGCGATTTTTATTAAGTGGATCCTATGTATTTAGAGAAATAGAAGATGTAACTAAACAAAAGGGATTCATTACGGCTGATGTGGAGTATGTTGGATATAATAATTCTACTTTTCGCACAGGTGGTGAGTTCTCCTCTTCTGGAGATGATGCATATTATAAGGGTTTAAATACTATTATTAGTGATTACTATAAAGGTGCTCTCAATTTTCGATTGGGTGGTGAATTAAAATTTAATACAATTATGGCTCGTGCAGGATTTGCTTATTATGGTAATCCATATAGCTATAAAAGTTTAAAGGCTAATAAAACATTGTTGAGTGCTGGTATAGGATATAGAGATAAAGGTATATTCGCAGATTTAACATATGTATATGCTATTCAAAAGGATGTGCATTTCCCTTATCATCTAGACGAGAAACTCAATACATTTGCTAATGTGAAAAATACTATGGGAACCATTATGTTTACAATAGGAACAAAGCTTTAGCAAAATAGTTGATGTACTTTTTCCCAATCATTTGCCTTTACCCATTGTATAGATGGATCTTTTTTAAACCATGTTAATTGCCGCTTGGCATAATGGCGAGTATTTTGTTTGATGAGTTCAATAGCTTTATCCAAACTAATTTTTCTTTCAAAATATTCAAATAACTCTGTGTAGCCTACAGTTTGCAAGGCAGGTAAATTTTTATATGGTAATAAAGATTTTACTTCTTCTATTAAGCCTTTTTCTATCATCATATCTACTCTTTTATTTATTCGATTATATAGTTCTTCTCTAGGCCAATCTAGTCCAAATTTTATAATGCGAAAAAATCTTTCTTGTTTTTTTCCTGTTTGAAATGTTCGAATAGATTTTCCTGTATGCGTTAAAACTTCTAAGGCTCGCAACATTCGCTGTGGATTTTGCATATCATCTTGTTGTGCAAAAGTTGAATCTTTTTCAGTTAATTCTTTTTGTAGCCATGCTATTCCTTTTTGTTCATATGTTTTTCTTATGGTTGTTTGAATATTGTTAGGTATTGTTGGTATATTATCTAATCCTTCACAAAAAGCTTTTATATATAAACCCGTTCCGCCAGTTATAATGATGTATTTATTGTGTTGAAAAAATTGTTCTGCTTTTTGTAGAGCATACTGTTCAAATATAGCCGCATTAACCGTTTCATAAATATGGTATGTATTTATAAAATAATGAGGAACAATTTTTAATTGTTCTGCAGTAGGTTTTGCTACACCTATATTTAATTCTATGTAGCATTGTCTAGCATCAGCAGAAATAATATTTGTATTGCAATGTTGCGCTAATTGTATAGCTATATCTGTTTTTCCAGAAGCAGTAGGGCCTGCAAGTATAATGGCTGTTTCGGTATGCAAAATTCTATTTGTTTATTCTATTCCTTCTTCTCCAAATCCTTCCGCATCTTTTTCTAAATCATACTGTTCTTCGGTATCTATAATTTTCTTGTCAAATAATTCTTGTGTACCATATTGTGGTGGTGCAATACCTTCTGTTCTTGCTATGTTGGGATAGATAGCTTTTTTATCTTCTTCTTCGGTCGCTTTAGCTTTTTTCTCGTTGTCTTCTTCCTGCACCGGTTTGTTGGCGGTCAACAGGAAAG
>CAYVXB010000165.1:0-3950 GCA_964454275.1 uncultured Chitinophagaceae bacterium
AAAAACAACAAAACATAATAAAGTAAATATTATAACGCTTGGTTGCAGTAAAAACCTAGTAGATAGTGAAGTGCTAAGTGGTCAATTACAGGCTAATGCTATTGACGTGGTGCATGAAAATAAAAAAAAGGACCACAATATTGTAGTGGTAAATACTTGTGGATTTATTGATAGAGCTAAAGAAGAATCTGTACAAACGATTTTAGAACAAATAGAATTGAAGAAGAAAGGAAAACTCGAAAAAGTATATGTAACGGGCTGTTTGAGTGAACGATATAAGGATGATTTGATTAATGAAATGCCTGAAGTAGATGCTTTTTTTGGAACACTAGAATTGCCTCAATTGTTAGCTCATTTACAAGCTGATTATAAAGAAAACTTAATAGGCGAGCGATTGTTGAGTACACCAAGTCATTATGCATATTTAAAAATTTCTGAAGGTTGTAATAGAACTTGTTCATTTTGCGCCATTCCATTAATGAGAGGAAAGCATGTAAGTAAGCCCATAGAGCATATTGTAGAAGAAGCTAATCGGTTAGTGCAAAAGGGCGTAAAAGAAATCATGTTGATTGCACAAGAACTTACCTATTATGGATTAGATATTTATAAAGAGAGATTTCTTCCACAATTATTACATCAATTGGCAGATATTAAAGGCCTGGAGTGGATTCGATTGCATTATGCTTATCCATCTAAATTTCCTTTAGATATTATAGATGTAATGAAAGAGCGATCAAATATTTGTAATTATTTGGATATGCCTTTGCAACACGCTAGCAATAATATGTTGAAAGCCATGCGTCGACAAATTACAAGGGAAGAAATGGAAGTGCTCATTGCTGATATACGTCAGCGTATTCCTAATATTTGTTTGCGTACTACTTTAATTGCAGGTTTTCCAGGGGAAACAGTAGATGATGTAGAAGAATTAAAAGATTTTTTACAACGGATGAAATTTGATCGAGTAGGAATCTTTACTTATTCGCATGAAGAAAATACTTCGGCATATGGATTAAAAGATGATGTTCCACAAGACATTAAAGAAAAAAGAGCAGAGGAAATTATGGAAATACAACGTGAAATTTCATATGAAAAAAATCAAGCTAAAATTGGCCAAATCTTTAAAGTATTGATTGATAAAAAAGAGGCTGGGCGCTATATTGGTCGTACGGAATTTGATAGCGTAGAAGTAGATAATGAAGTGATCATCAATACGAATAAAAAAATTGTAATTGGTTCATTTGTAAACGTTAAGATTACACATGCGCATGATTATGATTTAGAAGGAGAAATGGTCGATTTCTAATAGTCCATAGTTAATATGAAACTAAAAGAAGAGTTATCTATTTTTGAAACAGCTTTCTGGATTTAATAACCTTATATAGCCATAATCATTTTATTCCAATAAATATTTCTTTATAAAAAGTATGGTAGCATAAAATTGGAAATCAGTATTATTCTTTTTTCTAAATCCATGTCCTTCATCTTTTGCTTCTAGATACCATACCGGTATTTCATTTTGTTTAACAGCTTCTTTCATTTGTACAGCTTCTGTTCTAGGTACTCTTGGGTCGTTACCTCCCTGTACAATGAATAATGGTTTTTTAATTTTAGCGGCATTGTTCATTGGAGAAATTTTATCAAAAAAGGCTTTCATATTAGAATCTCTTTCATCTCCGTATTCTACACGACGCAAATCGCGTCTATAGCTTTCTGTATTTTGCAAAAAGGTATTAAAGTTTGAAATACCCACAACATCTATAGCACAACGAATACGATCTGCATACATAGTTGAAACAGCTAGGGACATATATCCACCATAACTTCCGCCCGTTATCATTATTCTGTTAGCGTCTAACTCTGGTTGTTGGGCTATCCAACTCATTAGGGCTCCAATATCTTTTACTGAATTTTCACGGAGCATACCATCATCTAATTTGGTAAAGGTTTTCCCATACCCCAGAGAACCACGAACATTAGGGTAAATAATGGCAACTCCTAATTCATTTAAAAAATAATTATTTCTTCCCTGAAAAACAGGAAGCGATTGCGTCTCAGGCCCACCATGAATATTTATTATCACAGGCCGTTTACCACTAAATGTAGAAGACGCTTTATAATAAAAGCCGCTAATATCTATATTGTCAAAGCTTTTCCATTTAATTAATGTTGCTTCAGATAAGGCGTTAGGATTAATTCCTCCTAATTCGCTTTCTGTCCAACGTTCAATTTTTTGAGTCTTTACATTAAGTACATATACATCACTTGTTGATTTTGCAGTATTAATAGTCATTGCTACCAGCTGATTATTTTTATGCCACTGAAGCCAACTAATTACTCCTACAGGAATATTTTTAACAACAGAATACGTATTATTACGAACATTCAATGTATACAACTTATTTATTCCAGCTTCATTTGTTGTAAATAATAATTTGCTTCTATCATTTGAAAGACTAACTTCATCAACATCCCACTTTATAGCATTTGTAAGATAGGTTACTTTTTTAGTGTTTATATCCATATAAGCTAGTCGTCGAAATTCGTTGTCTTTATCTGTTGTAAAGTAGATTCCCTTCCCATCTCTAGAAAAGTCTGCACTGCCATAAGCTATTTCTTTTTCTGAAAAAGGTGTTAATTCAATTTTTTTTGAATTGGCAATATTTACTAAATAAAGATGACTTTCATTGATAGAGAGTGATTCTTTTATTAGCAATGTTTTATCGTCTGTTGACCAATCAAGTATAGCACAATTTTCTCCATTTTCTTCTGTTATTAATTTTTCTGAAGAAGGATTTTTAGGATCCATAATGTAGATATCGCCATCTTTTCCATTACGTTTTGTAGATGTATAGGCTATTAAATTTCCTTTATTATTCCAAATTATTCCATTATTTTTTGTTCTTCCACCATCGGTAATTAAACTAATTTTTCCATCCGCTATATCGTATCGATAAATTTGTGTGAATTCGTTTCCCCCTATATCTTTTAAAAAAAGAAAATAATTTCCATTAATAGGTTCATATGTTGCGTAACCTGTAGACTCATCAAAAAAGGTAAGTTGCGTTCTTGCACCTAAAGGCATTTTAACCGTATGAATTTGTGCCGTATTACCAAATCTTGTAGAAATCAGCATTTCCGTTTTTTTAGGGTGCCAACATAAACAACCAGCAGCTCTTGACTCTGTATACCTTTTTACATCTGATGCTAGTGTGGTGGTTATAGGGGGTACGCCCTCTACAATAAGATTTTCAGTTGGTTTAATTTCTTGTGCATGCAACGTGCTATTTGCTATTAAGATACAAATCAGTAAGAATTTTTTTTTACTATTCATAACGGAATTATTTAAAGTATAGTTTACATTTTTCTACTACTGTTTCATTTATTGCGAGATAATGTTTTCATACTCAACCCAAACAAAATCCATTAATTCTTTAATATAGGTTGATGAAAAATTGAATTGTAATCCAGCAGCTTCATACAATTCAGGCAGCGTTCGAGTTCCACCAAGGCTCAATGCTTTAATATAATTGTTTAATGCTTGTTGTTTATTGATTTTAAATTGTTTCCACATACCAATAGCGCCTAATTGGGCAATACCATAATCAATATAATAAAAAGGCACTTCATATAAGTGCAATTGCTTTTGCCATGTATATAAGCGATATTCTTCCAACCCTTTTGTGTCAACTATTTCTGGAGAAAATTCATTGTAAATACGGAGCCAATTTGTTAAACGCTCTTCTACAGTATGTTTCGGATTTTCATATATCCAATGCTGAAATTTGTCAATCGTAGCAATCCACAAAAACATAATGATGACCTGCTCTAATTGATGTTCCTTGGCTCTACGCAAATCCTCTCCTTTATTAAAAAAGATGTTCCATTCATCCATTGTTAATAATTCCATAGACATACTAGCTACTTCTGCTATTTCCATGGGGTATTCT
>CAYVXB010000166.1:0-3935 GCA_964454275.1 uncultured Chitinophagaceae bacterium
AATTAAGAGATCAAATATAATTGCTAAGATGGTTGAAAATAGATAAATCCAAATAGCTATTTATGCTCAGTCTCTTTAATAGATTTCCTTTTATTGCTCAACTTGATAATGCTGATTGTGGTTTAGCCTGCTTAAAGATGGTTGCAAAGCATTATGGCACATCTGTACCTTATCATGCAATAGAACTGGGTAATATTACAACTCACGGAATATCTATTTATAACTTAACAGAACTCGCAAAAAAAATTGGTTTTGAAAGTTTTTATGGAAAATTAGAATACCAAAAAATAACGGCTGATATAGTAACTCCTACTATTGCTTTTCTAAATGATAACCATTTTGTTGTAGTATATAAAATTACAGAAGATAGAATTTGGATTGCAGACCCTGCCATTGGATTACAAATTTTAAAAAAAGAAGATTTCTTTCAGAGATGTTATCGTACCGATATAGAGAAAGATGAAGTATTTTTTATTTTTCTTGCTCCTACAGAAAGTATATATCAAGGGAAGAAAGGAAAAAGCACTAAACTATCGTTCTTATTTAAATATCTAAGGAATTTTAGGTATCAAGTATTTCTTCTTTGCGTAGGTCTCCTTTTAGGAGGTATTATTGAAATTATACTCCCTTATTTAACTAAACTGGTTATTGACAATAGCGTAAAAGGTAATAACATCCATTTTATTTATCTCATTGCAACTTCACAAATTGTGCTGTCTATTAGCAAATTATCAGTTGAGTTTATACGATCTTGGCTAATTATACACATTAGTAGTAGAGTGAGCTTATATATTATATCCGATTTTTTATCTAAACTTTTCAAACTTCCTCTCAATTTTTTTTCTTCTAAAACCATAGGTGATCTAAGTCAAAGAGTAAATGATAATAATAGAATAGAAAGTTTTATTACAGATTCTTTAATACAAAGCATTTTTTCTATTTTCAGCCTTGTTATTTTATCCTGTTTACTATTTTATTTAAATTCCCTTGTTTTTTTAATTTTTGTTTTAGGTGTTTCTATTGAACTGATATGGGCAACTTCATTACTTAAAAAAATAAGCTTAATTAGAAAAAAAGAATTTCAAACTCAGGCTCAATATCAAAGCAAATTATACGAAACACTATCAGGAGCGCAAGAAATTAAAATGAATAATCTAGAAGATTTAAAGCGAGAAGAATGGGCAGAAATGCAAAAAAAGGTATTTACTTTAAACATTAAAAAATTAAAATTAAACCAGATTTACGATAGCTATAAAATAATTACACATATTTATGTAGCAATCATAACCTTAATATGTGGCATAGCAATATCTCATGGCAAAATGAGTATTGGAGAAATGATGGCTATTTTCTTTATTCTTGGACAACTCAATGCTCCTTTCACAAATTTAATTAATTGTTTTCTTCATTGGCAACATGCAAAGAATAGTTTAGAAAGATTAGAAGAAGTAAATAATCAAAAAAATGAAGAAGAAGAATCAAACAGAAAAATATCTTCTATACCTAGTAATTCATCTATTGAATTCAAAAATGTATTTTTTAATTATATAGATCGCTCAGATAATCAGTTTACATTAAACAATATCAATATTAATATTCCTGCGCAAAAAACCACTGCTATTGTAGGCGTAAGTGGCAGTGGAAAAACAACTTTATTAAAATTATTACTCAAATTTTATGAACCTAAAAAAGGATCTATTTTAATTAGTGAACAAAATATAAAAGACATTTCAAATAATAAATGGCGTAATAAGTGCGGAGCGGTACTACAGGATAGCTTTATTTTTTCTGATACTATTACTTATAACATTGCACTTTCTCCAAACTATAATACAGAAAAATTAAACCATGCCCTTCAAATGGCAAACCTTTCTGATTTTGTAGATAGTTTACCATTAAAACACAATACTAAAATAGGGCAAAATGGATGGGGAATTAGTCAAGGCCAAAGGCAAAGAATATTAATTGCTCGAGTAATATATAAAAATCCAGACTATATTTTCTTTGATGAAGCAACCAATTCACTAGATGCAGCTAATGAACTTGTAATAATGAAAAACCTACAGAGCTTTTTTAAAAACAAAACAGTAGTTATTGTAGCGCACCGATTAAGTACTGTTAGAAATGCTGATCAAATTATTGTAATGGATAAGGGAAAAATCACTGAAATTAATACTCATGAAAGTTTAATAAAGCAACAAGGAAAATATTTTCAATTAATTAAAAACCAATTAGAACTTGGAAATTAATAATAAAAATATACATCCCATGGATGAAAAAATTGGTAAAATACCTAAGAGAATTTCTATTCTTAGTATTCTTATTTATACCATCTCATTGTTATTCTTACTATGGGTTATCAAATACATTCTATAACATAATAAATATTTAATAATGGAAATCTCTGCTGGTATAAAAATTATTGTAGATGAGGATATTAATATTAAAGATCGAATCACATTATCCAATGGAACAAACCCTGCAAATGAATTAACAACTAACAATCAAAAAAAATATGTAGAGAAAGCTTTTAAACCTAAAAAGCCTTGGCGTATGGCAACCTTAAAAGAACTAGATATCCTAACTACATTTAATGATATAGATGATTTTTCAAATACTATAAGCTTACAATCCATTCCAAATAATATAGTAGAATTAGCTCAAAAAATAGGGTTACCAGATGCACAATCATCAACAGAGTTAGAAAATATATTTTCTAACCAAAAAGATAGCTTAAAACAATTATACAGTTTTGTAAATGATTATGTTAGTCGACTCTTATATCCAGAACACACAATGACTTATCATGGATTTTGTATTAATGAACCTCACATAGAAACTGTGTCTAGAGAAAATACAAGTTCAAAGTATATGGGATTACATATTGATACTTCTGTAAAAACATTTGATACCAACAAAGCAAATCTATGTCCCAATAGAATAGCTATAAATTTTAGCAAAGAAAAACGATACTTATTATTTGTAAATAAAACAGTAGATCAGCTTGCGGAGATGATATTATCCAAAGAACTAATCATAGAAATTAATCAATTAGACGCATTAGATTTAGTACATCATTTTTTTAGACTCTATCCTAACTATCCTGTTGTTAGAGTTGCACAACATCCATTTGAAGCATATATAGCTCCAACAGATAATATCATTCACGATGGCTCAACAGATGGAAACACAAAGCATGATATTACATTGATTATAAGAGGTTATTTAAATCCGTTTCTTCTTAAAAGTAATTTAGTCTATTAAAAAGAGTTAATTTTTACTCTACTTTTTGTATTAGCTACCCTAGAATTAAAGGCAAGTAGATTGCTTTTTTCTTTTGTGTCTATTGGGAAAGTAAAAGCCAAAATCAAAAACTCATCGCTATACTATCGTCGGCCTCTTTTTTGCAAGACTTCCAGTCGTTTCTTCAAATAAAAAAAAGAACTGAAGTTTGATTGCATAATCCAGTAATTTTAAGAGTTATAAAATGATTTTGATCGCAAGTAAACAAGATGTTCAAATGTTGAACGTATTGATACAGCATCAAACAAAAAGCCTGTAAAATCAATGATTTACAGGCTTTTGTGTTTTTATAAGTTCACAAAATATTCAATTTCTATCAATCTGTAGGTGCTGAATTCGGTGGACTTGAAAAATGGAAGCATTATCTCCACCGAATTTGAACTAAAAATGTTTATAATCAAGATGTTCAATTATTGAACAATGCAATTAAATATCTTAAAAACGTAGTTGATATCACTGTTTCAAAAGAAACAATTAGACTTTTACTACGTAATGCGGGTCTTAAAAGCTATAAGAGAGCTTTAAAACCTCGTTTGTTGTCAATTCATAAGAAGAATCGTCATGCTTTTGCCAGGGCAATGAAACCAGTAGACAAAGAAACATGGGAAAGCATCCTCTTCACAGATGAAAGT
>CAYVXB010000167.1:0-908 GCA_964454275.1 uncultured Chitinophagaceae bacterium
ATTTTACAATAAAGAATTCAATTTTCTTTTTGGTTATTTATCTTTTGAATAAACCATCGCCAACCGTTTGAAGTTTTAAATTCCATAGTATTGGGGAGCCAATCATTTTGTAATTCAAAGGCTTCGAAATGTATTTTATAGCCTGCTGTTGTTGCACCATTATGCTCTTTTTGAAGAATTGTATTAGGTAGATCAGTTTGTATGTAAGACTTAGAAGTACCGAGTTCTGTTTTGAAATCATCTGTTAGTATTGTAGTCACTTCCATTATTTTCAGCCTATCTATAAATGGGCGGTATTAATTTTTTATCAACAAAATTCCCTCTTTCGTAAAATCAATTTTTCGTTGTTTATACAATGCACCGAGGGTCATTTTAAATGTTTTTTTACTCATCCCGAAAAAGGCATAAATAGCCTCAGGGGCTGATTTATCGTTGTAAGGTAAGTAGCCATCATTCTCTTGTAATAGGCGTATAATTTTATTTAATTCGTCTTCTACTTTTTGATAACCGGGTTTGCCTAATACAATATCTATTTTGTTATTAGGTAGAATTTTTTTAATAAATCCTTTTAAACGATCGCCTATTTTAATAGCACGAAAGACTTCATTGTTATGCAATAGACCAATATGTTGGTTGTTGATGATCATCACATATCCAATATCTGTTTTTCGATAGGCGATTAAATCAACCTGTTCTAATTCTTTTACCGTTAGGGTTTCGTTGTTTAATTGTAAATCTATTTTCTCCGTAGCAGCAACACGGTTGGTTTGTTTATCTACATAAATTTTTACCAGGTATTCTTTCCCCACTTGCATGGTTGTTTGTTGTTGTGATTTGGCAACAAATAAATCTTTCATCAACCCCCAATCTAAAAAAGCACCAGCACTGGTAATACTTACACATTTTAG
>CAYVXB010000167.1:942-3868 GCA_964454275.1 uncultured Chitinophagaceae bacterium
ATATCGCCTACAATAGCTTTTGGATGTTCGGTAGTAGCAATAATTCGGCCTTCTCCATCATGATATAAAAAAACGTTAAGCTCGTCTGTAACTTTCAAATTTTCAGGGGCAAAACGTTTAGGCAATAAAATACCTTCTTCGCCATCATCTAAATAAAAACCAAAATCTACTTTGCGTAAAACTTTTAGGGTGTTGTATGTGCCAATTTGAATCATGTAGAAGTAAATAAAAAGTTATAGGTAGCAAAGGTACTTGGATTGAAGATTCTTTAGGGTAGTAATTTTTATTGTTAGATTCATTGAGCGTTAATTTTTATATTGATAAAAAATGCCGCTTTGAAAAGGTGTCCATAAACAAGCTTTTTGATTACAGGCCTTTAATGCACTATTTGCCCAGGTATTGCAAGTAAAGAATAATCCATACACTCTTTTAGCTTCATAGAAAGCATCATTGCTGCCATATGTATTAGCTTTAATATAAATGATATTGCCATTGCTATCTACTTGAAAACTTTGTTTTATATATGCTATTAAGGCTTTGTAGTCTTCATTACTCATTTCTATTTTTTTACAATCTTCTCCTTCGTGCATGGTTTTATAAAATGTGGTATGCATGGCCGATGATCCTAAATAGAAGGCAGCTTTAAACGCCACGCTGAATTTAAGTTCTGCCCAAGTAGGGGTTTCTAAATAAAAACCTTTATCGCCCCAACCAAAAGCTAGGTATTGCATGTTGCTATCTTTCGATTGTATATGTTCGAATTTTATTGTTTTACTCCAATCAATATAATTATTTTTTATAGGAGTTACAATATCAACATGTACGCCATTTGAAAGAATGTAAATGGCTACCTCTTTTTTAGGATTTTTATTTTCACCGTTTACGGTTATTCTAGATAAAACGTATGCAGAGCCTAAGTATAATAGTACAAATACTATAAGAGATACTATTGTATACCCAATAATTTTTAGAATTTTAAAAAATCTTTTTCGCATGTACTAATATTGCTGGTTAGTACTATTAATATTTAAATACTATTTTATAGAGTTCTTGTAATGGATATGCGCCTTTTAGCCCATAATCATCTATGGTAAATTTAGTTTTTCTAGTATAAATAATAGTTTTTGATCTTGGTTGATCCGTTTTTTCCATCTTGTATTCCTTTTTAAGTTTTTCTAGTTCTGAAATTTTAAGAAGTTTCAAAATAGTATTCATTTCATCTTTTGTTAATGAATATGTTGAGCTTTTATTTGCAGGATTATAAAAAGTCTTTATGCAGGTACTCGAGTTTTTAGAAAAATCGATGAGCACCTTTATTGACGGAAAACCATCAGATTCCACACCAAAAGCACTTAGGTTCATTTCAATTTTAAAAATTGAATCTTTTGATTCATTATTATTAATATAAATAGTTTGAGCGTTTATACACCTACATAGAGTGAGTAATATAATAAAAAATGGGGCTTTCATTTTTTGACGCTTAATGTAGTTAACATAATCATTTTATGTTAAAGATACTTATCAGCGCCATTTCTTTAATATAAAGCATTCATTTTTTACGGGTTAGTGGCTATTTCTTTGTTACAATAGATCTCTTTCATAATTTTTAGCGTCATTATGAAAGAAATGCAGTGTAATGAAACAATCTTGGCCTATTAATCTTTACAACCAATTACTTGTGATGAAAGATTGCTTCATCACTTTGTTCCTCGCAATGGACGCTATCTTTTTTGGTTGAATTATGAAAGTAGAAATCTAATGTATATTTATTTTGTTGTGGCTTTTTCCTTTAAGTATTGATATTTCTCTTCTATTACAGGTGTTGCCTCATTAATAGCAGTAAGAATTTGTTGTATAGATAACTGCATTTCCATTTTAACTATTTTTTTGTTACAACTCAATTCTAAAGCATTTAGTTGACTGGCTATTTCTTTAAAGCCAGTCATTTCAAAAATAGGTTTTACTTTATGTGCAATATTCTGTATTTCTTTTATATCTCCATCATGGTAAAGCTGTTCTAGTTTATTTATTTGAGAAATGACATCTTCTTTTAATATGGAAAAAACATTTTTTGCATAATCGTAGTTGTCATCAAAATATTTCTTAAACCAATCTTCTTCTGTAAAAGAAGCTACTTTTTGTGTAGGGGCATTTTTACGATGTTTATTTTTTGAAAAAATCAGCAAAGCTTCTTGGAGTTGGGTCGGGGTAAATGGCTTTGTAATAAATTCGTTCATACCACAGGCTTTAGCATAATCTTTATGTTCCTTAAGTGCAGAGGCAGATAAGCCTATGATAGGTATAGAAGCTTTCTTTTTGTTGGGTAGGGCCCGTATTTTTTTTGTTGCTTCAAAGCCATCCATAATAGGCATATGAACATCCATCAATATAATATCATAGCTATCTTTTAATAAAGCTTCGAGCGCTTCTTTACCATTGTCGGTAAACGTAGTACCGATTGTCCATTTTCTTAACAAAGCAGATAAATATTTTTTATTCATCTCACTGTCTTCCGCTATAAGTATTTTTAATTGAGATAATTGTGTTGCACTTATATTTTTTACATGGGCAGTTGGTTGTTCTACTTTCGGTATAGTAAACGGAATTGTGATGGTGAACGTAGTACCTTTTCCTAATATACTTTTTAAAGAAATTTCTCCGTGCATCAGTTCAATTAGTTGTTTGGTTATGGGTAATCCTAAGCCTACACCCCGCATTCCGTTTTTACTAACGCCAATAGGTATTTGTTTAAATTTTTCAAAAACATAGGCATGCTTTTCAGCCGCAATGCCTACCCCTGTATCTTTTACAATGAATTGTATCCATGTTTTATCGGCTTCTACAGCTTTTACGGTTGCATGTAGTTGAACACTTCCTTTTTCAGTAAACTTTTTATCTGACAAATCAATTAGGGCTTTAACGGAAG
>CAYVXB010000168.1:0-1288 GCA_964454275.1 uncultured Chitinophagaceae bacterium
GCCTAAATGGGCCCAACGCGCTACATTATCGCCAGCTGTATTGCGACGTGCAAACAATCATTCCATACCAATGTATATCAGTATGACCCATTTTGCTTTTATAGGCACAAAGAAATAGACATACAAGTATGTATTAGGAAATAAATAAGCAAAGGCCGTAAGCACTCCAAAAACTGCTCCAGAAGCACCTAATGTAGGTTCATTGAATTTTGCTTGTACATATTTATCTATGATATCTGTAGCATATCTTCCTAAGTTAGGATCTTGAGGGTTATTTCTCCATATATCTGCCCCAGCCAAATCAGCGGCTTGTGGAATGTGAGCAGCCAAATTATACTTTTGGTACAATTCTAAAAATAGATTGTATGTAGGATGTGCTTTAAATGCAAAGAACGTTTGTTGTAAATGATTAAGATCATACCATAAAAATCCCATATGCAAAGCTGAAGCACCCAATCCACAAATAAGATAAAAGAATAGAAATCGTTTAGGGCCCCACGTGTTTTCTAATATAGAACCAAACATCCATAAAGCAAACATATTACCTATTAAATGCATGATATTATCAGGATCATGCATAAACATATGTGTAAGAAATTGCCAAGGTTTAAATAAAGGGGAATCTATATAATGCAGCGCAAATAGATCCTCCATGTTTACCCCACTGCCATTAAGTGTTTTTTGGGCTAGGTAGAAAAGTCCATTAATGATCAATAAATTTTTGATCACCAAAGGAAGAATATTAAAACGACCGGGTCTAAATGATTGCATGGTAAATCAAAAGTAAAAACTCAAAAGCATAAAACGCTGGTTTTAGTGAGAATATTATCCAATAGCTTGTTTTAAATCAGCCATTAAGTCATCTACATCTTCAATGCCAACACTTAACCGAATTAATGAATCGGTTAATCCATTTTTTATTCTTTCTTCTTTAGGAATAGATGCATGTGTCATAGAAGCGGGGTGGTTGATTAAGGATTCAACACCCCCAAGGCTTTCAGCTAATGCAAATATTTTTGTTGATGATAGTACACGTTTTACATTTTCTACACTTTCCAGCCTGACTTAAAAAAGAAAGAATTGGGACAAGCTCAAACCATCTCAATTTATGACCACAAGACATACACATAGAGCTCCCTTTTACAAAAGACCTACCTGTATTTATTCTAAAAATAACAACATTCAAAAAGCTTCCAATAATAGAACCAAAAATAAAAATCAAAAATAAAATAAGTGTATACATAATAAGATTATAGCATTTTCAAGCAAAACAAAAAACCACCCAATG
>CAYVXB010000168.1:1298-3749 GCA_964454275.1 uncultured Chitinophagaceae bacterium
CAATGCAAATATTTTTGTAGCGGATAGTACCCGTTTAATATTTTCAGCTGTTTCATCTTTTAATATAAAACTCATCATGCCTCCAAAACCTCGCATTTGTTTTTTAGCAATACTATTATTTGGATGATCTTCAAAACCACACCAATATACTTTATTTACTTTGGGATGATTGCGTAAAAAATGAGCTATTTTCTCTCCATTTTCGCAATGACGTTGCATGCGAACATGTAAGGTTTTAATGCCTCTCAATACTAAAAAACAATCCATTGGACCAGGTACAGCACCACAACTCTTTTGAATGAAATATAATTTTTCTCGTAAATCAGCATTGTTCATTACCAAACATCCTTGTATAACATCGCTATGACCTCCTAAATATTTAGTAGCAGAATGCATTACAATATCAGCGCCTAAATCGAGCGGATTTTGTAAGTACGGTGATGCAAACGTATTATCGACACAAACTAATATATGATGCTTTTTACTAATATGTGTTATAGCCGCAATATCTGTAATATTCATTAATGGATTGGTGGGCGTTTCTATCCAAATTAATTTAGTATTTGTGTTGATATAAGGTTTGATATTTTCTGCTTGTTGTGTATTTACATAATGAAATTTAATACCAAACTTTTCAAATATTTTTGTAAATAAGCGATAGGTTCCGCCATACATATCGTTTGCAGCAATAACTTCATCGCCGGGTTGTAACAGTTTTATTACAGCGTCTGTGGCTGCTACTCCACTACTAAAAGCCAAAGCATATTTCCCATTTTCGATTTGTGCATACGCATTTTCCAACGCCGTTCGGGTAGGGTTTTGACTGCGTGCATATTCATATCCTTTATGTTGTGCAGGCGCTTCTTGCACATAGGTAGAAGTTTGATAAATAGGTGTCATAATAGCACCTGTAGTTGGATCAGGTTCTACACCTGCATGAATAAATTTTGTAGCAAGTTTCATATTGAATTCATTAAAAGTTAATTGGTAAAACTACTTTCACATTATCCCATAGCATAATTAAGTTAGCTCCATTGGGGATGGTATCGAAATACATCGTAAATGCTTCAACTACATCTGTTTGGGTTTGAATAGAGATATCTGTACGTAACACGTCTTTTTTAACATCATAGTTAAACGCACCCCAGGCATTTAAATCTTTATTTAGTATTATTGTCCATTGTTTTTCGCTAGGAATACAATACAGTGTATATCTACCTTTGGATATTTTTTTCCCTCCTACTCGTACCGTTTGATACAATTCTATTTCGGTAGATTCGTTGGCTCCTAAACGCCATACCTCATTGTACTTAACCACTTCGCCGCCGAATATAGTTCTACCTTTTTTTTGAGGCCTGCTATAAATAACTCGTGCAACGGGTGTACTGCTAACTTTTCCTTGAATCCTTTGTATCGGATAATTTATGGGGAAATAGCTCATATCCATGGGTGATTTATCTAATTCCGTTGGACTAGTTTGCGCATACAAATAAGAGCTTGTCAATATTATACAACAAATCAATAGGTACTTCATGTTATCACACTGTTTATAGTTAAAAAAATAAATGCATTTATTTTTTTACCACTTGGTTAATCCAAGCATAAGTAGACGTTTTTACAAATATAGAATGTTGTATTATTTTATTCACTATTCATTATATGATATTATTTACTTTTGCTCAGAACAAAAAACATGATAGATATGTCTAAAGGTCCCATTGCACAATTTATACAACACCATTACCGCCATTTTAATGCAGCAGCACTGGTAGATGCCGCTAAGGGCTATGAAACACATTTGCTAGAAAATGGCAAAATGATGATCACCCTTGCTGGTGCTATGAGTACGGCAGAACTAGGTATTTCATTAGCAGAGATGATTCGTAAAGATAAGGTACAAATTATTTCATGCACTGGTGCTAATTTAGAAGAAGACATCATGAATTTGGTAGCACACACACATTACAAACGTGTTCCTAATTATAGAGATCTTAGCCCAAAAGAAGAATGGGAGCTTTTAGAAAAAGGCTATAATCGGGTTACTGATACCTGTATACCAGAAGAAGAAGCGTTTCGAAGGATTCAACATCATATTTTTAAACTATGGAAAGATGCGGAAACTAAAGGTGAACGATACTTTCCTCATGAATACATGTATAAATTATTGTTGAGCGAGGTAATGCAAAAAGATTATGAAATAGACCCTAAGCATAGTTGGATGATAGCTGCGGCCGAAAAAAACTTACCTATTATTGTACCTGGTTGGGAAGATAGTACGATGGGAAATATTTTTGCATCGTATTGTATTAAAAATGAGTTGAAAGCTAGCACCATGAAGAGCGGTATTGAATATATGGTTTGGTTAAGCGATTGGTATCAAAAAAATTCTTCAGGAAAAGGCGTTGGATTTTTTCAAATAGGGGGCGGTATTGCGGGTGATTTTCCCATTTG
>CAYVXB010000169.1:0-3747 GCA_964454275.1 uncultured Chitinophagaceae bacterium
ATTTTAGAAACCCAAGCCATACTTGAACAGTTGCGCCATCAATTGGCTGAAGAAAATAGAAAGCTAGATGCTAAACGCAATGAGCATGATTTATTAAAAAGTTTAATTGATAGCATGGATGGCTATCCAGAGAGTGTAAAATTTTTACATAAAAATCAAAACTGGAATCACGAAGCCCCTATTTTATCAGATGTTATTTATGTAAAAGAGGAGTACCGTGCAGCTGTAGAAAATGTGTTAGAGCCTTATCTAAATTATTATATAGTTAATAATCTTGCCGAAGGCTTACAGGCAGTGCATTTGCTCGATGAGCATAAGAAAGGCAAAGCGAATTTCTTTTTATTAGATCAATTTCAAAATAATACAACTACTGAAAAAGCAATACCAGCAAACACTTTACAGGCGCTTTCTATAATTGAAGTAGAAGATAAATACAAAGCTTTAGCTTATTATTTATTAGGCAATGTATTTATTGCCGAAAATGAAGAAGCATTAAACAATATTAATAATGATAGTATTATTTTAGAAAAAACGGGGAAATATGTAAAAGGTAAATATGCCTTAAGTGGCGGTAGCGTAGGCTTATTTGAAGGTAAAAAAATTGGCCGAGCAAAAAATATAGAAAAATTACAAGCCCAAATACAAAAACAAGCAAGTATAGTAAATGATATCAAAACAAAAATTGAACAACATCATAATCAAGTAATTAATTATAATGAGCAACTAAAAGAAGAAGCTATTAGAACAACGCAACATGAAATTAATCAGCTAATAAATCAATCTTTTGCTGTACAAAATAAAATTGAAAATATACATACACAACAAGCCAATGGTAAAAATAAAGAAGGCGAATTACAACAACAGCTACAAACTACACAAGATGCTATAAAGCATGTTCGGCAAGATTTACAACAATTAAAAGATCAACTAATTCAGGCTGAAACTGTTATGCAATCTACAGAAACAGATTATAAAAATGCAGAACAATTATATAATACAGCCAGTACACAATACAACGAATATAATTTACAAACTACCCGCCAACAAAGCCATATAGCTGCATTACAGCAAGAGCTAGATTTTAAACGAAAACAACTTACAGATTTAACTACACAAATAGAAACGAATACAGTTCAGCTAAACCAAACCGTTGAAAATATTATAGCTTCCGAACAGTTACTGCAAGAGGCAGAAACTACCTTATTAACCTTAATGCGTCGTAAAGAAGAAGAAGAACGTACATTAAATGAAGCCGATCAAACCTATCATACAGCAAAAAATCTTTTACATGATAAGGAAATGGTATTACGTCAACAAGTCAAATCTAAAGAACAATTAGAGCAAATATTAAGTGATATTAAAGATAAAACCAACGCATTAAAACTGCAATTAGCATCTGTAAAAGAAAGATTAAGCGTAGAGTTTAAAATTAATATAGACGATATTTTAGAAGAAGCTCGAAAAGAGGATACTTCCTTAGAAGAGTTGCAAGCCGCAGCAGATCGTATGAAAAAGCGCTTAGAAAACATGGGCGAAATAAACCCAACGGCTATAGAAGCGTATGAAGAAATGAAAAAACGGTATGATTTTATCGTAGAACAAAAAAATGATTTGGTAACGGCTAAGGAATCTTTATTACAAACTATACAAGAAGTAGAGACTACCGCCAATCAAAAGTTTTTAGATACGTTTAATCAGGTTAGAGAAAATTTTCAAAAAGTATTTAAAGCTTTATTTACTGAAGAAGATACAGCCGATATCATTTTAGAACATCCTGAAAACCTTGCTGAAACAGGTATTGACATTGTAGCTAAACCAAAAGGGAAACGCCCATCATCTATTACACAATTAAGTGGAGGAGAAAAAACACTAACAGCTACAGCATTGTTATTTGCTATATATCTTATAAAACCAGCACCATTCTGTATTTTAGATGAAGTAGATGCCCCATTAGATGATGCTAATGTAACTAAGTTCACACAAATGATTCGTCAGTTTAGTGCCAACTCACAATTTATTATTGTAACCCATAATAAAATGACGATGTCTGCTGTAGACGTAATATACGGCGTAACCATGCAAGAAGCAGGTGTTAGCCGATTAGTGCCTGTTGATTTTAGAAGTTTAAACTAAAATTTAAGCGTACTTAGGTTTATTATATCTCTTTTATTGGCATCTCCAAAATTAGAAAAAGGTTGACTTATCTCAACACTCTACTTTGAGGAAGCCCTTATATAACTTAAATGAGCAATTAAATATGTATAAAAGACACCTATTTTGGACCATCATTTTTCTGCTTTCGGTTTATGTTAAATTAAATGCCCAGCAAACAGAAGAAGTTCAACCACAAAAAACAATTATAGGCGTAGCCAGCTGGTACTCTGATAAATTTGATGGCCGAAAAACAGCCACTGGAGAAATTTTCAGACAAAATAAATTTACAGCAGCAAGCAATGTATTTACATTTGGAACCTGGTTAAAAGTAACCAACTTGCGCAATAAAAAATCTGTTTGGGTTAGAGTAAATGATAGACTTCACCCAAAAATGAAACGAGTAGTTGACCTTACCCGAGCAGCGGCAGAAAAACTAGGAATGATAAAATCTGGTGTAGCTAAAGTAAAGGTAGAATCGTATGGAAAAGTAAAACCCCAGGATTCAATAAACGAAGAATCAGGAGAGTAAGCTTTGTCTTGCTAAAAATTCTAGCTTTTGATTCATCTCAAGAAGTTTTTCAGTTAGCTCTTTATTTTCTTTCCGCAACCGATAAACTTCATAAGATTTTTCAATACTATCCCTGATTGCATCCTCATTCCAAGGTTTAGTTAGGTATCTGTATACCTGTCCTCGGTTTATGGCATCAATTACAGCCGTTAAATCAGTATATCCTGTAATTAGAATGCGCATAGCCTCTGGGTATTTTGTTACCATAGCTTCAAAAAATTCGATACCTGTTATTTCGGGCATTCGCTGATCAGATAGAACAACCTGAATATCATTTTGTTCTAAAATAGGCCATGCTTCGGCAACGCTTGACGACACGAAGACATTGTACGTCCTCCGAAATTGAGCTTTAAAAGAAACCAAGTTTCCTTCTTCATCATCAACAAAAAGTACATTTATATGTTTATCGTTTGGCATTAAATAAGTTTTAGCGGTGTACCTGTAAAATAAGCAAAAATGCTGCCAAATTAATGTGAAGAATACATTATTAATAATATTCTAATATTTTTGACACCGCTATATAATCTAGCTTTAGAAGCCTAAAGAAACTTCCAAAACTGCGTTTTGCCTGTCTGTAGCAGCAAAAATCATTTATAGACAAAAAGGTGTTGCTAATCCTCATAATTGGGCTTCAGCAGGCTGGCATGTAATAACAGATAATGCTTGGACAATGATAACAAATGCTCTTAAAAAATAAATTAACCCTCTTTCATAATACATTCCAAAAGCTAACACCCATTGTAAAGAGTGGAGCAACGAAGGTTGTGCATTACAAGTAATGGGTTGTAAAGTTAAATGGGCCAAGATTGCTTCACTATGTTTCGTTCGCAGGCACGATAAAAAGGATGAAAGAAGCCTAATGTTTAACATAAAAAAATTTATACGTTAGCGCTCTCGCTAACCAATGTGTAGCACTTAGAAAATTAACCAAACAAATCGGGGTTGTCTTCCATAAAAGCTTGCAATAGGTCTGGGTCTTTTTTAAGGCGTTTTGCAAAATCAGGATCTTGTATATACCGCCTTCT
>CAYVXB010000170.1:0-3661 GCA_964454275.1 uncultured Chitinophagaceae bacterium
TTAACCAATAAAGGTTACAGGAGATTTTATGCGTACTTTTGTCGGACAATAATGATATTTATTATTCAATGTATCAAATAGCAAGGCGCAATTTTCGCAGAAAAGGAGTGGATTTTGTACATCTATCTCTCTACTGCGTATAGATAATTCTTTTTCTAAAAAAATCTTTGTTTTTTCTTTATTATGAAAACGAATTTCTAAAGGCTTTTCTACCAATGCTTCAATGTTCATGTCTTCTTGATCCTTATTTATCATTTTTTCCAGCAATCCTAAATTAACAATCTTCATAATATTATTCCATTCCATAATATTAGGTTTTTGTTGTAGCTCTTTTATTTTTTTAAATAACAAAGGCTTATTAATAACAGTATGAGCTTGGTCAATTGTTCCAAATGCTTCTTCCATCAACTCTATATTGTTAGTAAGAAAATTAAAAAGCTTAAAACGATAATCATATTCAGGAATGTATGGTGGCGCTTTGGGGTTATTCAATACATATTCTGGAAGAATATTTTTTAATGTGTTTCGTAAAATAGTTTTATCAAAAAATAAATCTTTATGTAAATGCGGTGGGATTTTCGCAATAAAATCTACAAATCGAAAATCTAAAAATGGGAATCGGGTAATATGACCGTGGTAATTAGATGCTCTTACTTCGTCCCAAAGTAAACTAAAATCTTCATCATACAATGCGCTGTTAACATAAAACATCCATGAGTTGTATTCAATTTCTTTTTCTTTATGGGTAATATGAGTAAGATATTCTCGATTAATTATATCTCTGCAACCCCACAACAACCCATCGTCGGGATGTATTAATTTATGATTTTCTGCATCTTGTATAGCATAATAAAAATTTTTCCAACTTTCTTCCGGACCGTTGGCATCATTAACAATCCATCTTACCAATCCTCCATTAAATTGATCACTACCTGTTCCCGTTAACACAGCCCTAACTTGTGGATAATTATTTCGAATAGCATAATGTAATAGTGTTTTGGTAAGCGAGTCGGTGTGATTATCAGGCGATTCCATGCGCCATATCCATTGTTTCCATAAATCAGCATTAAAAACAATTGTATGCATCGGTATTAAAAACTGTGCATTTTTAAAATGCAAGTCATGCGCTAACTGGTTACAAATAGAAGTAGTGCCTTCTAAATATGTAACTTGAGTAATAATGGAAAACGTTTCTAATGGGCTATGTTTTGCACATAGCGCAGCAATAGCCGACGAATCTAACCCACCACTAAGTAATGAATAATTAACGAAGGAATTATTGGCTCTAATTTTTATTGCATCTATTAATAAAGCTATGTATTCGTTCATTACGTCATTAACCGTTCTTGTATCATTACTATAATCATAATGAGTACCCTTAAAATGATTCCAATATGTACTAGTAATCATTTTATTTGTAAACATATCTAATTGTATAATAGAAGCCTCTGGAAGAAGATAAATATCTTTAAACCATGCATTATAATTTCTAAAACTATTAAGCACATTATATTGTAATGGATGCTTTAACGACGTTTTCCAATCCAATGCTTTGGGGCAGCTAGGGTGGGCAAGTAAAAATTTTATTTCAGAGCCAAGTAAAAAAATATTTTTATTATGGTAATAATAAAGCTGCTTAACTCCCATTTGATCGTTTAATAGATATATTTTTTGTTGAGTGTTATCTATATAAATAATAATAAATTGTCCATTAATTGTTTCTACCGCCTGTAACCCTTTTTGCATAATCAATTCATATGCCAACAGCGCATTATTGTTTGTAGAAAGTATATTTAACATTCTTTCTATTTCCTGCTTATTGTATATTTCGCCAATAAAAAAAAGCGATTTTTCTTCTGTCGTTTCTTGATTAGCATAAAACGATTCTACATCTCCAACAAGAGTTATATTTTTATGTTCAATTATTTTTTTGTTAGAAAAACGTTTGGGGAATTTTGAAAAAACAGTATCCACAAATTTTTTATTCTTATCGAAATATGTTTCTGTAGAGTTAAGTTGTATAAAACCAAAAAATGCATTCATAAAATAGGGTTGTAAAAGTTAGTATAATGTCATATTCTAGCTAACAACAATAAATAGGCCAATCTTTATTTTTTTATTTGCTGATCTAGATATTTTTTCAACCTCTAACCCTTTTAAAAAGAATAAAAAAATGTCATAAATAATTACAGAAGAACCTGCGGGAAATGAGGCAGGTTAAATCCCCGAGGGTTTAAAAAAACCTAGGGGATTATGCGAAATAACAACATCATAAAAGTTTCATAAACAAAACGCTGTATCATAATACTGTCATATATCGCAAGTATAGTATAGTATAGTATAGTATAGTATAGTATAGTATAGTATAGTATAGTATTTGTTGTACTACAAGTAGAACTATTTTTTAACACTTAAAATGTTTTTTATGAAAAAGTTAAACACAGTGGAAACACAAAGCATAAATGGTGGCTCTCTTGGAGTTAACTAAAAACCAAGTCAAGAGCAACTCTGCGGAAGAAGCCGATGTAATATATTGTACATTGGCTTCTTTTTTTATGTATCCTCCACAACTACTCCAAAAAACAGGGTCGTTGTGTTCGGCAATAAAAATATTTTCGAAAATAATATTTTAAATAGACCTCTACTATGTTTACAAACACATTACAGGTATAATATATATTGGGTGTCTAATAACAAGACATGTGCACCCATTGATTAGTAGCTATAAAAGAAAATTAAACACTATGACACTTTTGTTCATTACGCCTATTTTTTTTAGCTTTGTTGAACCTTTTATAAAAAAATGTAACTGCTTTATGTAAAATGATTTACGTTGAGTTTGCGAGTAAAAATTTCGACCTTTTTTTGAGTAAAATTTAAGAATTATATAAATAAGAATTATGCCAGCACACAATATATTTATTGCACATCCTGTTAACACAGACCAAATTAATGCTTTAAAAGCTGTAGTAAAAGCGCTTAAAATTAAATTTGAGGTAGCAAAAGAAACTAAAAAGCCTTACAACAAAGATTTTGTAAATATGATACTGAAGGGCGATGAGGATTTTAAACAAGGAAAATTTAAGACCATAAAAACAAAAAACCTATGGAAGTAGCCTATAGCCAAAAGGCTTTGGCTGATTTGAAATATTGGCAAGGTAGCGGGAACGTAAAAATGCAAAGAAAAATATCTAATCTTATTGAAGCTATTCAACAACATCCATTTACCGGTATCGGTAAACCTGAAGCATTAAAGCATGAGCTTACTGGTAAATGGTCTCGTAGAATTAATGATGAACACCGCCTTATATACGCTATAGATAGACGTATCATTAAAATTTATTCTCTCAAAGGGCATTATTAAGAAGTTGCCTTTTCTTGTCTTGAGCATCTCTCGAAGAGAACCTGAGGGGAATGAGGCAAGTTAAATCCCCGAGGTTTTTTTTAAAAACCTCGGGGATTATGCAAAATAATTAAACAACGTCATAAAAGTTTCGTAAACAAAATGCTGTATAATAATACTGTCATATATCATAAGTATAGTATTTGTTATACTACAAATAGAACTATTTTTTAACCATTTAAAACTTGTTTTATGAAAAAGTTATACGATAATGATTTATGAATTAGACCATTTATTGTATTCAAAACGTACCTCAAT
>CAYVXB010000171.1:0-3653 GCA_964454275.1 uncultured Chitinophagaceae bacterium
TCGCATTTAACAAATATACAACTATTTTATATATCTTGTTAGCGGTTTAGTATAAATCTCTAATGCAGGTAGATGATCAGTTGGAGATAGCCATAAAAGAATTTACTAAGGATAAAGAGGCTATTAAAAAATTAACAAAAATAAATTATTTATAATAATATCTTTGATAGCGGTTTATTATTAATTGATACAATTATAAAAACCTATTCCCACTTAAATGTTTTAATGGCAATAGCATATACAATAATTCCCCACAACATTAACACTCCTATTTGTAAACCACAATCCCATAGGTGATTACCTTCAAAAGCAATATTACGCATAGCATCGTTTACATGAGTTAGCGGAAGTATTTTACAAATAGGCTGTAGCCAATTCGGAAAATTGTCTGTAGGAAAAAAAGTGCCCGCTAACAAAAGTTGTGGTGATGTTATAGCATTAGCGAGAAGAGGAATGGTGCTTTCATTTTTTGCTAATCCACTTACTACAAAGCCAAAGCCCATAAATAAGATAAGTGCTAATAAACTAAGTACAAGTAGTTCTAAAAAAGTAATTATTCCATGTATTAATGTGAAGTGAAAAACAAAATGACCAACAGATAAAATAATAATTGCACTTATTAATTGAAAGGATACTCTACTAATAGCCTCGCCAAATATAATATGCTTTCGATGAATTGGGGTAGTAAAAAAGCGCTTTAACACCAGTGTGTTTCGTAGATTGAAGAATAAAAATGCTACACCAAAAACCCCAGCGCTTAATAATGAAAAGCCTAGCTGTCCTGGTAAAATAAAATCGATAGATTTATAAATGCGTCCTGCTACTGTATTGGATTGAATGTTGGCAATGGTTGGTTGGTTGGGGTATTTTGTGGTATTTATTTGTTGAATAATTTGCTGTAAAACAGAATATAATACACTTATATTGTTCGCTGCTGCATTGGATGATGTAAGATGTATGATATATTGGTTGACGGTTTTATTATTAGTTGGTTGTATATTTATAATGGCTGTTATTCTGCCTTTTTCCATATCAACTACTTTTATTGAACTATTTCTTGTTAAGCTATCGTATATAGGGTTAGTAGTATTGCAGTGTTTATCTATTGCAATATTAATGGATATACTACCACGACCTAAAAATCCAAATATTAAAATGAATACTAATGGAAATATCAAGCTAAAAATAATAGCGGAAGGGCTTCTTACTATGGCGCGTAAGCTTGCTTTAGTTATGGCTAAAATTGCTTTTGTTTGATTATATTTTTGCATAATTTTAAACCTATTACTCCACCTCTATCCAATAGGGTAATCTTGATTGATGTTTTCCACTTATTTTTTGAATCCATTGTAATTGTTTAAACAATTTGTATTGTATTTCACCTATTTCTTCTTGTAAAACATTTATACTGTTGATTTTTTTATATACGTCAGAAAGTTTATCAAACAAATTTTTTGGTTCTGGATATTCTATCAATTTGTATTCTTTTAGTTTAGCCATACGAACAGCACAATCAATAGCATTTTGTAGGTTACCTATTTTGTCTACAAGTCCTATTTGTAAAGCCCTCTCCCCACTCCATACGCGGCCTTGGGCAATACTATCTACAAAATACATTGGCTTTTTTCGCCCTTCAGATACTCGAACTTTAAAATCTACATAAATGGAATCAATAGCATTTTGCACAAATGTTTTTTCTATATCTGTAAGGGGTCTTGTAATAGAACCAACATCTGCATAAGGACTTGTCTTAACACCATCAAATGTAACGCCTAATTTGTTATTGAAAAACCCTTGTGCATTGGGCATAATAGTAAAAACACCAATAGAGCCTGTTATGGTATTGGGTTCTGCAAAAATAGAATCCGCATCACAAGCAATATAATATCCGCCGGAAGCGGCATAGTCTCCAAAAGATATAATCACAGGCTTCTTTTTTTTAGCTATCGCTAATTCTCGCCATATTATTTCAGAGGCCAATGAGCTTCCTCCTGGAGAATTTACACGAACGACAATCGCTTTCACATCATCATTTAGTCTTGCTTTTTGAATAAAGCGTTTAAAACGATCACCTCCAATTTCATCATCCGATCCTTGTCCATCCACGATATCGCCTTGTGCATAGATTAATGCAATTTGATTGCTTCCCTTATGGCTTGAAATACTTACTGTACTTGCATATCGATTAATGGTTATAAAGCTTATTTCTTTTTCTTTGTCAATATGTATTTTTTGTTTGATAATATCTTGTATTTCATCCTCATACTTCAAGCCATCAATTAATTTTAGACGAGCAGCTTTGTATGGTGTT
The DNA here is from genome assembly GCA_964454275.1 of uncultured Chitinophagaceae bacterium. GTDB lineage: Bacteria > Bacteroidota > Bacteroidia > Chitinophagales > Chitinophagaceae > CAYVXB01. The sequence continues at coordinate 2,312 of CAYVXB010000171.1, forward strand.
TGAATAGTGGCTTCATTAGCGTATTGACGCAATAAAGCAGTATCTATATGTCGTGCTTTTCCAATAACAGTAATCATTTGTGTAAACAAATCATTTAACCAAACAGATGTTTGTAGGCGGTTTGCATCGGTCATTTTTGTTTCTCTCAATGGTTCTGTAGCACTTTTAAATTTGCCAGCGTAAAATATTTGTGGTTTAACATCTAATCTATCAAGCGCGCCCTTTATAAAGGCAATGTTCGTGGAAAGCCCTTTCCAATAGAATGTTCCCTTTGGATTACAATAAATTGCATCTGCTACACTGGCTACATACAACGATTTTTGAGCAATAGCATCACCATAAGCTAGTACAAATTTTTTGGATGTCTTAAAATTTTCTAACGCTTGCCGCAGCTCCTCTGATGTAGCAAATCCATTATTATTGTTATTGCATTTTATGAATATGCCGGTTACATTGTCATCTGTTTTGGCATAGTTGACCAATTGAATTATATCATATAAACCCACTATTGTTGACTCATTAGATCCTGGAATGGAGCTATCATCTTGTCTCTGTTCTTTGTAAGTTTGATTAAGATCTATTACCAATACAGTTTTTGCATCCATTTTTTTATTGCTAACGTCTACCATACTATCTATTATAAAATAAAATACAGTAAATCCTATGATGGTAAATGCTACTAATGCGAGTAGTGTAGCGAAAAAAGATCTAAAAAAGGTATTCATATGGTGGTTGATTAAAATATTGTTTGTGTGTAATTAATGTAAAATAAAGATATTTGAGCTTCTTAACTTTTCCAAGTATAATGCATAAGGTATATTTATTAATAGGGGGCAATATAGGTAATCGTAAAGCATATTTACTAGAAGCTAAATCTTTTTTAAGTGAAATAGGCAATATTGTACAAGAATCGTCTATTTATGAAACAGCAGCTTGGGGGAAAGTAGATCAGCAAGCATTTTTAAATCAAGCTGTTTTATTAACAACGACACTGTCGGCCAATGATTTGTTGGACGGTATATTACAAATAGAAGAAAAAATGGGTCGTAAACGATTAGAGCACTATGGCCCTAGAACTATTGATATTGATATTTTATTGTTTGATGATATGGTACTGAATAGTAATCAACTTCATATACCGCATCTTGCTATGGCACATCGAAAATTTACATTAGTGCCTTTGGCTGAAATAGCACCTAATGTTATGCACCCTCTATTACAAAAAAGTATACAAAAACTCTTTGAAGACTGTACAGATACGTTAACAGTTGAATTGTACATTGATTAATATATAAAATGAAATATAATTTTATAACTATAGAAGGAAATATTGGCGCAGGAA
>CAYVXB010000172.1:0-3574 GCA_964454275.1 uncultured Chitinophagaceae bacterium
AATTAGATTTGCATAAACATCAAATAGAAGAAATTACAGGATCTATAATTATAGAGACGGTTGCAGGAATAGATCAAATAAATGTTACCGGACGAAACGTTTACAGCGAAGAAAAAGTAGAACCTATAAAAATTAAACAAGAAAAAAAGAAAACCAGTTGGTGGTCATCATTATTTAGCGAATAAAATATTTATTATATGAGTAATAACAAAACAGGTCATTTAGTATGCACAGGCGCAACATGCAAATGTCAGTTTGGAAACAGAGAAGCAAAATTTAAAGTAAAAACACAAACCAAACATTATATTAATGATCCTGAAGCAACTCAAAAACTAATGGCTACTCATGTAGAAAAAGATCAACCTTTTGAATATCCTTATTTTGGATTATGTAAAAAAACGAACAATAGCCCTTGTGCTGTATCTATAACCGAATGGAGTAAATATTATGAAAACATAAAAATAGAAAACGGTGGCATGCCGTTATTAGACAAAAGTAAGGCTACCTGCTCTACAGGGGTTAAAGATTGTATAAGCATTACCTGGCATGGGCAAACAGCCGAACCATCGGCACAAAATGTAAAGAACACGGATAGTCGTGTTGCTGCACAAATAAATCCGGCAGTAAATATAGAAGAATGGAAGAAAGAATTAAATAATATTTCTGAAGTTTCTTAATCTAATAATCGAAAATAGTATGAGTAAAATAGGCGTAAAAAGAATAATGGGTGAACATGCACCTAAAACAGGCCAAAAGGTAGTATATAGTGTGGTAGAATGGTATCCCGAAACACCGGTTATGATGCGTGATGTTAAGCAGGTAACCTGGGAGTTATTTAAAAAGCGACCCAATGGAGAGTATACCTCTACTAATATCAAAAAAATAGGAATAGGTGAATTTACTTTTCATGAAGGAGCTTATGGTAATGAGTATATGGTAGAAGGGTATTTAAAAACTCCAGAGAAAAAGGGTAATACAGTTATATTTATAACTCCACAATTAGGGCCACCCTCGCTTATTAAAATACAATTACTCGATAGCAACCATAAATTGCTTAAAGAAGGAACCTTACATTATGGGCAAACGCTGGTAGCCAGAGTACACTGCACCAATATGATGGGTAAACCAGTTAAAATAACATTGTTAGAAGATGATGAACCCGGTGCTGGGCACAATGAAAAAATAATAGAAATGTGATGGATTCCCAAACAGTTACGGTAGACAGGAATGGCGTAGCAGAAGCAACATTTTTTATAAGTCCTGCATATATAATTAAGGCTAATAAATACGGCGATGGCAATACAGACAAGCAACACGAATATTATGTACTAGCCGAGTATGAGAACCAACAAAAAGCAAGTCGCAACACCAATGTAGACAATCCAACGCATAAACCACCGGTTAAAACAATACCAGAAATAGCAACAGAAAAAGTACAAAACTTTTTAAAAGAAAAACTTAACGTACTACGTGATATATTACATGATCTGCGACTACTTCAACCCAAAAATAAGGCTGTGGCGGAGGTCGGCGAACCTGAAAAAACAAGAGCTATTGACCTTAGCCCTAATGTAAAATTAACTAATGGAGATTTTATAGCCGTGGTAAATGCTTCTAAAGGAGCTATGGGTTTTGGCCATAATGCTTTAATGATAGGTAATGATAAGTCAGGTTGGACTTTTGTATCTAAGGAAGGACGTAGAGAAGATGCAAGCTCTAACAGTAACAATAATGCAAGTTCTGGCGGTCCGGCTTTAGATCCTAAAGTAGCTTTATTTAGCACAATGGCTGATTTTCTAACAAATCCTAAATTTTCAGAATATAATCATGCTGCTGTTTTTTCCCTACCTCATTCTGATGTATCGCAAACTAAAACTAGAATGGTAATAGAAGCTGCAAGCAAATATTCCTTACTAAATAATAATTGTGGCCATGCTTGTGGCGCTACTCTTGAAAGTGTTGGATTAGATCCTGGTTGGATTAAATCTGGTCCTATAAGAGATAGATGGGGACACGTATCAGAGTCTTGGCTAATGAATCCTTCACCTAATGTTCAATATGAAAAAATTATTGAAAATAATTCTAAACGTCTAGTAACAATACTTAAGAAATGAAAATAATAATAACTCTAGCTATACTTTTTTGCTCTTTTTTATTTTGGGTATGCCATTTATTAGAAATTAATACTGTTGATCCCCAAGCTTCATCAAGCATTAAAGAATCAAAGAATGCTTTTCTTTTTTTAAAAGAATACAAAGCAATAAGTACAATTCCTAAACATCTATTTAGTATTGAAGAAGTCTGGGCAGAATATGATTGGAAAAACAAAATAGTTGGGTGTAAAGTTACAAAGAGAAAGGGAGATACACGACAAATTAATTTAAAAATAAATATACCTAAAGGTAGTTATTATAAAAGAAATCCTTACTTAATAAAGTGGTATATGAAAACTTCATCTGGTGAATTCTTAAGTCAGGCAGGAGATATTTACTCCATAATGTCGTCTTACGAACAATTGCCTGATAGTCTTAATATAATAATTGGAAAAATAGAGAATAATACACTCGGTACTCATATTGATAGCTTTTATATTTTGAGTAACTAATATAGTTATATGCTATCATAATCTAAAAAATTTACCTCTGGCCCCTTCTTTTAAAGAATTTTATGAAATGTCTAAGTTAGATGGTCCAGATGGTACCAGAATGAAAAAAAAGTATTAATAGATATTTTAAATGGAGAGTCAGCCATAGATAACACAATTTTATCTGCAGAATTTTTTTTGGGTTCATATGGATTTTCAATGAGGGTTACCAACGATGGAAAATTTATGGCAATAACTGTATATGATGCAAAAACAGCTAGCTCGGCAACTGATGGGGGTAATAGTACTTTAGAGAAACTGCTGCCAATAGATAAGAATACGGCGCCCACGTATCAAAGATATTTTTGGGCTATACCTATAGATAAAGTAATCGATAAATATAAAGAGTCTATAATTTCATCATACAAATCAATGAAATAAATGCGGCCCTCTTTTTTCAAGTATATTTTTTATATCCTGCTCGTTTGTTGTATGATAAGCTGCGGTTTTGGTTTTTTTGATATAGAAAAAGCAAAATCAGAAAAAATAATTGGCAATTTTTATGTTCTCATTCCTAATATACCAGAAGACACAGGCTCTTATTTGATATTTGAAGATATAAAGCGCGATCACTTTCCTTTGAAATATGCACCTATTGACTATCTAAAGTCTAATGATTCCGTAATGTTGGTTAAAACAAAAGCAGCTCCAGATGATGAATACTACGTAGTTTATCACGATAACGGAGATAGTACTAAAACAGTTGTATATCCAGACATAGCATACTATATAATTCGTCACAATAAAGGTGATAGCATTTTGAGTATTCAAAAAGTATCGAATTCAGAGTTTGCTAATTATGAACACATAGTAACCGCTGAGTATTATTTTTTTTCAGATAAATTAAACAAATAAATTTTGTAGATAAAGATGGCGAAGCAACATTTTTTATAAGTCCTGCATATATAATTAAGGCTAATAAATACGGCG
>CAYVXB010000173.1:0-3556 GCA_964454275.1 uncultured Chitinophagaceae bacterium
TTATATGCATTATATAGTATAATTGATGAAAGTGATAGCGGTATATGTGAATCCAACGGGGTCACCAAGCTAAGATATGCGACTGTAGCATATCTTAGCACTTTTTTATAAAATTTCTTACTCTGTAGTTTTTGTAACAGTTAATAAAAACTACAAACATGAAACAACTTCCTAAAAACTGCTACTGCAGTGGTTTTTCAGTCTATCCTAACAATTGGAGTAAGTCAGGTGCATCCATAAAAAAAGATTGGTATATCTAGTATTATTTTTATGACCCTACTTTTAACAATTGCGGCATTAGTAACTAAATAGTCGTTGCTTAAAAAGTCATTTCTACAATACCCAATACTTCTTTCTCCGTAGGGGGAAAATATTTGTAACGTGAATTATCTTACTTTTTGAGGAACGACTATATAATCAAACACCATACCAGCCACCATCAATGATATCATCTGATAAATCATTTTGTTGATAATGGCCACGAAGTATGTCAACAATACATACCACTGCAACGTACTAATACAGCATTAATTGAAAAAGCAATATCTTACTACTATTCTTGTTTTTAATGGTTAATTTTTTTTGAAAGAATTATTCAAGTATTTTTCGTTTAATCATAGTACTTTAAATAACTTCATCTACTAAAACTAGCATTACGGCTAATGTTAAAAAAAACAATATGAGTAACCATAAATTAACGATTGGCCTTTTTGGGTTTGGAATTGTTGGTAAAGGTTTTTATGACATTTTTAAACAACGTGAACAAGGGCTTAACGCATCAATAAAAAAAATATGTGTAAAAGATAAAAATAAAAAAAGAATCCTTGAAGAATCTTTTTTTACTGTAGATAAAAATGAATTATTAAATGACGCTGACATTAACCTAATTGTTGAATTAATTAACAATGTTGATGAAGCTTATCTCATTGTAAAACAAGCTTTACTTAATGGAAAAAATGTTGTTACTGGGAATAAAAAAATGCTTGCGTTGCACTTAGAAGAACTAATTGGTTTACAAAAAAAAACTGGAGCTTCGCTTTTATATGAAGCTGCGGTTTGTGGTTCAATTCCCATAATAAGAACACTGGAAGAATACTATAAAAATGAACTTTTTTACGCTGTATCGGGTATATTTAACGGCACAAGTAATTATATCTTATCAAAGATATTTAATGAAAACTTAAATTATACACAGGCTTTAAAACAGGCACAGGAATTAGGATTCGCAGAAAGTGATCCTACAAGTGATGTAGCTGGTTTTGATGCAATGTTTAAACTTATAATTATTGTATCTCATGCTTATGGATTAATTATAAAACCCGAAAAAATTTTAAATTTTGGGATAGATACTTTAGAAAAAACAGATGTTACTTATGCAAAGCAAAGAGGGTACAAATTAAAGTTGATTCCTACTGTAAAAAGGGTTCAAAATGACTTAATATCTCTGTTCGTTATGCCTTGTTTTATTAAACCCGATAATTTTTTATTTAATGTAGAAAATGAATTTAACGGTGTGCTTGTTGATGTTGAGTTTGCTGATAGTCAGTTTTTTTATGGAAAAGGCGCAGGCGGTTACCCAACAGGTGTTGCTGTATTATCAGATATTTCTGCTATCGCTTATAATTATTGCTATGAATACAAGAAAATAAATTCTACTAATCAAACTAAATACACTACTGCTGTTACTTTAAAAGTGTATTTACGATATAACAGTGAACATTTATTGAAGATTTTAAATTTTATTGATTTCGAAGAAAAATTTGAAACAAAAGAATCTAGGTATGTGGTTGGCTATTTATTATTAGCTGATATTATAGATAACAAAAATCATATTTTAAATGATAAAGCTTTTATTGCTTTAATAGGTGATGAAATCAAATTAGCTAATGAACCCAAGTTGCTAGTTATATTATAGAATACTACTTTAAATCAAAGCTCGCCATGACGCTCACATTATAGCTTATTCATCGTTGTAAAACCTTATTTTTATTAGTTCTTAAACTAGCAACTTAAGTTAATTAGGTTTTACTATGAAGATCTTATACCTATAAGGAATTTTATTAATGCCCTAAATTTTGTATGTAGAATGAGTGTTTTAGTTGGCGAAAATATTGCTTCGAAATTCAACATTTTTTGTTGATGCCAACTAAAAACTTCACAAAAATAAAAATATGAATGAAATAAATTTAAAAGGCCAAGAGGAGTTTCAAAGTTTAGTTAAGAAAGATTCAAAATCGAAAAGCATTTTTTTGAACAAAAATTTTATGTTAGTTATTATCGGTGAATTCATTTCTTTATTTGGAACTACAATTTTTGTATTTGCCGTAGGCTGGCATATTCTTTCAGTAACAAAATCAGGAGTACAAATGGGCATCATACTTATGCTTGGAATTATTCCGAATATTCTGCTTAGCCCATTTATGGGAATTATTGCTGATAAAAAAAATAGAAGAAATGTAATGATTCTGATGAATATTATAGGTGGTGTTATTATTCTGCTTTTAGCGTTAATTATATATTGGGGAGTTTTAAAAATATGGAGCTTTTATATTACTGTTTTTTTAATAAGTATTTGTAGCTCCGTTTTTGGACCTGCAGCTTCTGCCATTATACCCAATTTGGTAGAAACAGAGCAGTTGCCAAAAGCAAATGCTATGAATCAGTTTGTATCTAGTTTTTGTGCTATTATCGGATTGGTTTTTGGCGGGCTTTTTTATGATTCATTAGGACTGATTTTGATGGTTATTCTAAATGCTGCATCTTTTTTTATTGCAGCTTTTGTAGAAATGTTTATACAATTGAAGGTTGCGATTGTTCATAAAAAAGAAAAAAACAAACACATCGTCAGTAGAGTAATAGCTGATGTTCGTGAAGGTATAGAATTTGTGAAAAGTAAAAACACATTGCTTTTTCTCATAATCATATTTTCTTTTGCCAATTTAATATTAGATCCAATTATTGCCATATACATTCCCTACATGTTTAATGTAATCATTAAATCTAATTCTAGCCATTTGGCCATTGTTGAGGGGGCCTTATCGTTTGGTTCACTGTTAGGCGCAATAATAATTCCGAAAATTTCTACGAAAATGCTTTTGCGTACTCAATTGCTATTAAGCATGTTATTTTCATCTATTGTAGTTTATGGTATGGCAGTGGTAACGTTACCTGTATGCTTAAAATCTTTAGATATATTTTCCATAACTGTTATATTTTCTATATTGTCCTTTTGTAATGGTATAGCGTTTGGCTTAATTGGTATTCCAATTACTGTATATTTTTGTAAGGTTATTCCTGATCATTTGAGAGGAAGAATTTTTGGAATTATAGCTTCATCTGTAATGTTAGCTGTTCCAATCGGTTTCTTTTTGGGTGGATATTTAGTTCAAAATGTTAGTATATACCTCCTTGCTCTTAGCTCCGGCATTTTTTTAACACTCATTACAATTATTATGGTTAAAAGTAAATCATTACGCTTGCTTAATTAACCCAAGTTGCTAGTTATACTAAACCGCTAACAAGATATATAAAATAGTTGTATATTTGTTAAATGCGA
>CAYVXB010000174.1:0-3311 GCA_964454275.1 uncultured Chitinophagaceae bacterium
CACCTTACTACTATGCCGATCTACCCTTTACACAGTTATCTTAACACTACCTTAAATTATAACTTTGGCTAGCTTTTTGCTGTAAACCTTTCATGTGTGAAATCATCCTCAGTAAATTTCATTTCTTTTTTTTAGACTGTAAATGAAAGATTTATGTTGATGAACGCTATTCAATCCTAAAGTATACGATCAGTTCCAATTAAAGTTGGCGTGTCTGGATTTTCATTTTTTCACGCAAGACTATAATGGATTTAATTATTTAGAGCTTCATTAAACCATCAACAAATAATTATTTATTTATTATTTACTAATGAAAATCTTTAAAACCTATTCGTATGAAAATTTTTTGTATAGGAAGAAATTATGTAGCGCATATTAAAGAACTTGGCAATGTTGTTAATCTAGATGAACCGGTTATTTTTTTAAAGCCGAAATCGGCTCTATGGGCAAAAAACATTCCTTTTCATTATCCTGCTTTTACAAACGAACTCCATTATGAATGTGAAATAGTGTTAAGAGTAAGTAAAAATGGTAAGTATGTTCAAGAGAAGTACGCCCATAAATACTACAATGCTGTTTCGGTAGGTATCGATTTCACAGCAAGAGACATTCAAGAGAAACTAAAAGCTAAAGGGTTACCTTGGGAAAAAGCCAAGGCGTTTGATGGGTCAGCGGTAGTAGGGCATTGGATTGAAATACCCAAAAATAAACCTCTACGCAAGGGTATCAATTTTTCTCTTAAAAAAAATAATGATCTGGTGCAAATAGGGAATACCGATAATATGATTTTTTCATTTGATCATATTATTGCCAATATCACCACATACTTTTCTTTGAATATTGGAGATCTTATTTTTACAGGAACGCCTGCTGGTGTTGGAGAGTGTGTGGTGGGTGATTTGTTGGAAGGGTTTATTGAAAAAGAAAAATTATTAGAGCTAACTATTGAATGATAAATTATGTTAGATTATAAATGAAGTTTTAGATAATATTGTAATCATTTATAACGTAACACCTTCCCAGTGAATATAGCAACTGTATTAAAAGCATACCAATTAATGTGCACTGCTAAAGCCATGACTGATTTGTACGAAGAGCAGAAACACATAACAAATAAATATGTTCATGCTACTTCTAGGGGACATGAGGCCATACAATTAGCAGTAGGTTTGCAGTTGTGCGCATATGATAGTGTAAGTCCATACTACAGAGATGACAGCTTGTTACTAGCATTAGGGTTTACACCATATGAATTGATGCTGCAATTATTAGCTAAAGCGGATGATCCATTCAGTGGGGGGAGATCCTATTATTGTCATCCTAGTTATAACAAGCCTGATAAACCATTAATTATTCACCAAAGTAGTGCAACGGGTATGCAAGCAATTCCAACTACTGGCTTGGCACAGGCGTTGCAATATTTTGAACAAATCAACTTATTAGATAAAAAATTACATCATCGTGGTTATACAATAGAAAAGCCAAAACCCATTGTAGTTTGTTCACTAGGAGATGCATCTGTTACAGAGGGTGAAATAAGTGAGGCATTTCAATTTGCAGTCTTAAAAAGATTACCTATTGTATACTTGGTACAGGATAATCAGTGGGATATTAGTGCAAACGCTAAAGAGATGAGAGCTATGAGTGCTTGCGAATACGCTAAAGGATTTAAGGGTATGCACACCATAGAAATAAATGGTAGTAATTTTATGGAAAGCTATGAAGCCGTTCAGACTGTATTTGAAAAGGTACGATCAAATAGAGAACCCTTTTTAATACAAGCCAATGTTCCTCTTTTAGGACATCATACGAGCGGAGTACGTAAAGAATTTTACAGAACCCCAGAAGATTTAGCAGCACATGCTCAAAATGATCCATTACCTAAGATGGAAAACGCTTTATATAAAATAGGAATTTCTGAAAAACAATTACAGCAAATACAACAAACCGCTAAACAGCAAGTTGAGAAAGATTTTGAACAAGCTTGTGCTGCTAAAGATCCCAATGCTACTAATACACAAACACATATATTTATACCAACACCTATTACGAAAGAGTGTGGCGAACGCAGCCCGATAGGCAATGAGAAAGTCGTAATGGTAGATGCCGCTTTATTTGCAGTGGAAGAAATTTTACAACAAAATCCTGAAGCCGTATTGTATGGTCAAGATGTAGGACGTAGACTGGGTGGTGTTTTTAGAGAAGCGGCTACGTTAGCGCAAAAATTTGGCGATCATCGTGTTTTTAATACAGCTATTCAGGAAGCCTATATCATAGGCTCTACAAATGGCTTATCCGCTATGGGTATGAAACCTATTGTAGAAGTTCAATTTGCAGATTATATTTATCCAGGCTTTAATCAATTAGTAAGTGAAATATCCAAATCTTGCTATTTATCTAACGGAAAGTTTAATGTACAAACATTAATACGCATTCCTGTTGGGGCTTATGGTGGTGGTGGGCCATACCATAGTGGTAGTATAGAATCGACATTATTATCTATAAAAGGCATTAAAGTAGTTTATCCATCTAATGCAGCGGATATGAATGGTTTAATGAAGGCTGCTTTTTACGATCCTAATCCAGTTATAATGCTTGAACATAAGGGATTGTATTGGAGTAAAGTACCTGGTACAGAAGAAGCAAAAACCATTTTACCTAGTAAAGATTATATGATACCATTAGGTAAAGCACGACAAGTATTAACTGCAAATACAACCACTATTGCTAATGGTGAAAGCTGTGTAATTGTTACCTATGGTATGGGTGTATATTGGTCGTTGAATGCAGCAAAACAATTTAAAGGAAAGATAGAAATAATAGATTTACGCACGTTATTTCCGTTAGATGAAGAAATGATTTTTAATGCCGTGCAAGCACATGGAAAATGTTTAATTGTTTGTGAAGAACAACAGCATAATTCTTTTTCTGAGGCATTAGCTGCTAGAATAATGCAACAATGTTTTCAATGGCTAGACGTACCTGTACAAGTATTAGGCGCATTACCACTGCCAGCTGTACCCATACATCTTAGCTTAGAAAAAGAAATGTTACCTAATTCGGAGAAGGTAACTCAAAAACTCGAAGAACTTTTATCCTATTAATTTTACAATAATTTGAAAAATAGTACCTTCGCACCACTTTTGGCGAGGTAGCTCAGTTGGTAAGAGCGCAGGATTCATATCCGCCAGAGGCGGACAGGGTTCAACTATAAGTTTTGTAATTGTTGAATTTTATAGACGAACTAAAATAATTAGGCGAGGTAGCTCAGTTGGTAAGAGCGCAGGATTCATATCCGCCAGAGGCGGACA
>CAYVXB010000174.1:3411-3531 GCA_964454275.1 uncultured Chitinophagaceae bacterium
ACGAACTAAAATAATTAGGCGAGGTAGCTCAGTTGGTAAGAGCGCAGGATTCATAACCCTGAGGTCATGGGTTCAACTCCCATCCTCGCTACTTTTTTGTATTCCAGAACAATAAAACAT
>CAYVXB010000175.1:0-3526 GCA_964454275.1 uncultured Chitinophagaceae bacterium
GGTGCCTTGGTTAATTTTGGTTGCAGGTATTCACACCAATTTAATTTATAAGCATAGTGGCTACTCATTAAGAGCTACTTATATTTTTTACGTACTTGGTTTTATTCTCATTTTATACTCTACATTTCTCACCAGAAGTGGTATTTTAGGAGATACCTCTGTACATGCATTTACTGATTTAGGAATGAATGTACAATTAATATTATTTGTTTTAGTCTTCTTTATTCCTGCATTGATCTTGCTAATCAGAAAGTATAAACATATCCCTACTGTAAAAAAAGAAGAAAATGTTTATAGTAGAGAATTTTTTATGTTTATTGGAGCCTTAGTATTGTTTATATCAGGCATGTTAATCATTGGGGCAACCTCACTTCCGGTTATTAATAAAATAATTCACTCTGGTTTTGCTTTGGGAGAAGACGTTCCTTTTGCCTATAATCGAATACAAATTTGGTTCGCTATTTTGCTAGGGCTTCTAACCGCTATCACACAATATTTTAAATATAAGAATACACCCAAAAAATTTGTATGGAAAAAAATATGGATTCCTACCATATTGTCTATCATCCTTACTTGTTGTATTAGTATTTACGGGGGCATTCGCTATAATACTTATGGATTGGGCTTTTTGGCAGCTATACATATGGCTATTGCAACCAGTGTATATGCGGTAATAGCGAATGCTACATATATATTTAGTGGAGCAAAGGGTAAAATCAGAAAAGCGGGAGCATCTATTGCGCATGTTGGTTTTGGATTATTGTTATTCGGTATTTTAATTTCGTCTTCTAAAAAAACAGTATTATCCTGGAATACTACAGGATTTTCACCATTGGATAAACAAAGCAAGGAAAATGCGTTGGAGAATATTACTTTGGTAAAAGGAGTAAAAACGGACATGGGTAAATATGATGTGACATTTCTTCAAGACTCTCTTAATAAGAGCGATCAAAAACGATATTATAAAATCCAATTTCAACAAAAGCACACCAAAGAGCAATTTGCTTTATATCCTGATGTTATTGAAAATAATAAAGGAGGGCAAGGCGTAACACCCAATCCTGATGCGAAGCATTATTGGGATAAAGATATATATGCTTATTTAACCTATATAACCAATACCGATAAAAGTGAGGATACCTCTAGGTTTAAGAATATTACATTGAAGCCAGGGGATACATCCTTTTATAGTAAAGGGTTTATTATATTAAATCAAATTGATATTAACCCACGCAACGATAAATATCAATTTGGCGTCAACGATACTGCATTAGCAGCCGATATAACCGTTTATACGAAAGATGGTAAATTATACAAGGCTAGGCCTGCACTTCAATTAACAAACAATACTGTTCAATTATACAATGATACTGTTCATGCAGAAAGTTTAATATTGAAGTTTAATAAAATAAACGATCATAAAACGGGGAGTATTGAATTGGGAATAAAAGAAAGCAGCAGTTTGTTGGATTATATTACGCTTAAAGTATATGAATTCCCGTTTATTATATTGGTATGGACGGGTGTAATTATAATGTTTATAGGCTTTATTATTAGTATGGTGCATCGAATGAAGTAATTAAGAATTATAAGCTATGAATTATATGATTTATCCTTCTTAATTCTTCATTCATAATTTATAAATCGTAAAGTGCTCATGTTTCGATACGTTATATTCATAATAAGTTGTTTGTGGATTAATTTTTCTACTGCTCAAACCCCTTCTCAACAATTAGGAGTTAACGATACTGTTACCGTTTTTCAATTTTATTATCATGGAGATACTATCCCAGGGGCTTATTTATCAGAGGTCTTTATATATGGAAAATTATCTGCACAACAATACAAAACGTATAAACAACAGGAATGGACAAGGTTACGTAACGCTATATATGTAACCTATCCGTACGCAAAAAAAGCTGGAGCTATTTTTAATGATGTTAATGTGCATCTTCAAAATATAGTAAGTGAAACGGAGCGCAAACGTTATATAAAGAGTAGAGAAAAGGAGTTGAAAAAAGAATTTGCTGATAAAATAAAGGATCTATCTATCTATCAGGGAAAGGTTTTAATGAAATTGATTTATAGAGAAACAGGAAATAATTGTTACGAAATTATTAAAGAATTTAAAGGTGGATTTACAGCTACTTTTTGGCAAACTATTCTTTTTATAGTGGGCAGTAGTTTAAAACAAACGTATGAACCCAATGGTGTAGATAGCGATATGGAAACGATTGTGCAAGAAGTAGAAAGAATGTATAGGTAATAGTACATCTACAAATGAAAATAGGAAAGCTGTAATCTTTTAACTATAAACTAATGGCTTATTAAATCTATAGTTTCTTTCTTTAAGCTTTCTCCCCTATGGTGTACCTATAATCTTTGTTAAAATTTTTGGCACTTAAAAAAACAGCCAGCAATAAATCATAACTGAATTTATAAACAGGTAAATCATTATAGTAAGCCATAAAAAATATATTTACCCCGCTAACGCAGGGTAAATAAAAAAATAGACAAATAGACCAACTAATCTCTAACACACACAACTGACAAACCCATCGTCTTACGGTTAGAATTAACTGTGATGATTTTTGGATTATTGGAACACAGGTACTCGTAGAACATAGTAGCACCAATCTCCGTAGAAGACCAAAAGTAACTAAAGGTGCCAAGGTCGTAGAAATAACCATCTTCATTACGGTTCCCACTAGGCAACGCTGTAAAGTCCGTATTGTTTCTACTTGAGTAACTACTGTCAAAATCATCATGCCAATACTGAGCAGATTTTAGAAACTGACCAGCTATGTTTGGGCCTCCTAAATAGTTAATGAGAATTTTAAAATCACTGGTATCTGGTATATGATAGCCCGCCGGAGCCAATTTACCAGATTTTACAGCAGCAAAATTATATAATGCACCGTATGGAACAGCATATTTAGCAGAATCAGCATTGGATACATCTGAACCTCCTACATTATTTCCATAATAACATCTGGCACCACTTGTAGCTGCTGCCCAAGCACTTCCTTTTACTATATAAGGTATAGGTGTACCATCATTATACTGGGTTACTCTTAAAGGTTGTGCCATCCATACCTGATTACCTATTTTAACGGTTTTATATACATTACCGTCTTTATCAGTTACAGTTGGTGTTACCTCTGCTGTAGTGGTATTATTCTTGTTACAACTGTAAATACCTGTAAGAGCTGCTGCTCCTATAAGACCAAGCGTTAAGGTAAAAAATCGTTTTTGTAGCATAGTGAGTGGTTTGTGTTGATATAATAGAATTGATTATAATTACATACTTGACAAAGGTAAAAGCTTTTTCGTTGCATGGCAATTTTGTTTATGGCTTATACTAACTGCTATGGTTCCGTCCGAGGTTTCAGAATCCGCTCATCCTGATAAAGGAAGGGCTCACCATGACCATTTTTGCTAAGATGTATAAACGCTAGTATAGAGAAAGTCGTTTTCAACAAAATTTCCCAACACTTTAACATTCCTAATCAAACAAAGTATTATT
>CAYVXB010000176.1:0-3468 GCA_964454275.1 uncultured Chitinophagaceae bacterium
TTTTACTACATTGCGTTACAACGTTGCGCTTTGCCAGAATTAGCGCTGCCGGGCAGCACTTCGTACAACACCTGCTTTGCGAAGTTCCCGCTTTTGGGCTTTACTGGTTGCAAGTAAACTTGCAACCATCGCCCTGCAAGCAGGGAACTTCGCAAAGCGCAACGTTATAAGCCATTTTAAAGCAATAGAAACCATAGGATTTGACCTAAATAATTTGTAAATTTGGGAAGCATTTAAGACTGAAAAATATGTTCAACACAATAGAAATCGACAAGAGTAATTTGACAATAATGGGAGTTAAGTTTTCGGACTTGAAAACCTTGGAAAACACTGCAAACGCTTTGGGGAGTAATATGTTTGAAGGATTTAAACCTACGCCAAAAGGTATTGAAATTATAAGGGACTATGTAACAGGAAAAATATCTCTAACAGAACTTGTTGCATTCGCCAAGCAAAAAGCCTATGTCTAATTCCTACAAATACATAGACCCTGACTTCGCCTATACTGACCCCAAGACAGGACTTTTAAGGAATTTACAAAACATAACCGATCCCGATGTATTAGTCTTTGTTGAAAGCGGTGTAGTAACAAAACGACTTCAAGAACTTTATGAAAACTCTATAAAAATCGAGGGTATTTTCAGCATTTTTGAAATCCATAGATATTTATTTCAGGACATTTACGTTTGGGCAGGAAAAAGCGGACAGTTGAAATTAGCAAAGACGGTAAACAATTCTTCCCTACTTCGCACTTTGACAATGCTTTCAGATACATTGACCAATTAATTGCTGATTTCAAGAAAACTCCGAAAGACAACAAAAAACTTCTAGCCAATAAATTGGCTGAGATTTTAGATAACGTCAACTATTTACACCCATTTAGAGAAGGGAACGGACGAACACAAAGAGAGTTTTTAAGATTGTTAGCCTTAGAAAAAGACTTGACCTTAAATCTAAACCCGCCAGACAACAAAAGTGTTTACGAACGATATATGAAAGGTACAATTGAAAGCGACATGAAAACTCTGACAGAGTTGATTTTTGAACTAATTGACACGAATGACAAATAGAAAAACGGCTTATAACAGCGTGCAAGCCTTAACTAGCGAAGGCCTCCTGGCCTGTGCTTAATTTTACTTATTTATCGCTTAGGCAAAGTTTTATACCAACCTTAAGTTCTATAATCAAGTAACAGAAGTCACAGGCCAGTAGGCCATCCCAGTGTGGGATGGAAAGTTTTTTGTTAATTTGAAAATATATGCTGCTTCACAAAAGCAAACTTCGTAAACCCTCAACCGTTGGCTGCAATTGCCTTTTAGACTGTAGTTAGGCAAAATTTATTAACGTGAGAAAAGATGAATTATTGGATAATACAACTTATAAAACTATATAGCTAATTACATAAATCTATCATATGACAATTGAAGAATTTGAGCAAAATGAAGCTCAAGAAAAAGCCCATCGGAAGAAAAAAAGGATAACATGGTTGCTTATATTAACGCCAATTATATTGATTGCTACGTGTAATTACTACATAAATACACATCAAGAAGAAGCAATTATAGAAAATCCTGAGCCAGGAGATTACTTTGTTTTTAGTGGACTGATTGGAAGTGGAGACCAACCTTTCAAATTGAAAGCGGTAGAAAATGACTCAATGGAATTTTTTATTCCTAAGTATGAATTTGTAAATTTTCAATTCAGCCGTTCTGAAAGTAAAGTATATGACCTTGATAGCAAAGGTGAGTTGTATGAAACTGAATACACAATGAAAATAAGTAAATCAACCGTAAATAGTTTGCGTAAGAACTCAGAATTGGGGATTAGGCTTAACAATAGCAAAGTTGATGTACGTTTGAAAAACGTTTTTGGAAGGGATAGGGGAAATGCTGTTGAAAGCATATTGGAAAAACTTGTTGGAAAAGATAGCATCAATAAATAAGAACTGCAGACAACCTCCTAACTGGCGCAGATATGCAGCATAGGTAAAGTGCATAGCGTGTCTGTGCCTTATAGTTTTATCATATATAAAAATATGCTTTATTTATACATAATATAAATGCAACAATGTTCCATTTATTCCTGACATTTTGCTATATTGCCTAGACATTGCATGTTGAAAGTAACAATGTAATGTAAAGAGATTTTACATCTTAAAAAAAATCATGCGACAAATTTTACTTACCATTATCTTCCTACTTTCTTTTTCATTTTGCTTCAGCCAAAACCTGAACAAGAACTATCTTAATAATTGGCTTAAAATGTATGACACAAGTTTTACAGCAGACCCAAATATACTGTATGTTATTGATGGATTAATTTATGGAGGAAGAGACACAACCACTTTAAACAATAAACTTGCTGAAATTTCTATTCAAGAACTTTTTAGTGTTGAAAGGCTAAAGGTTTTGAAGAATTCCTATCATTCCGGACCAGGAGTTATCCTAGTTACTTTAATTGGAAATCAAACAAAAAAAGAGAAAAAAGAGTTGCTACAAAAAGCCAAAGAAAAATTTAATGATTGCTATACTTCTTCTTTACAGCAGATTTTTATGAATGCAAAAAATCCATCTCTTTATATAGACTTAAAACCAATACATCATACAGAAACAAAACAATCAATTCAAAAATTACAACTTAAAGATATTTATGCAATTGATATAATAGAAAAACCTGTTCCTGCTGCTCTTTGGGGACAAAACGCAAAGAATGGACTAGTTCGTATTTGGACAAGAAAAAACTTTGATGAATGAGATAGTCTATCTATCTAACTGGAGCAGACATGTAGCATAGGCAAAGTGTGCAGCGTGTCTGTGCCAATGATGTTTATATTTGTATATCTTCTAATATCAATACCCACTGTTACATGAGTAAGAAATACAAGTTTAAAGACAATGATAAATTATACTTTGTAACCTTTACCGTAACCAATTGGATAGATCTGTTTATACGTAATGAATACAAAGATATTGTATTGACCAGTTTACAATTTTGTCAGCAAAATAAAGAATTAGAAATATATGGCTGGTGTATAATGACTAGCCATTTGCATTTAATTATAGGCAGCCAAGGAAAATCGTTATCAGATATTATGCGAGATGTAAAAAGACATACCGCAGAGGCACTACATCAATCTATTATCAAACATCCTCAAGAAAGTCGGCGAGAATGGTTATTATGGATGATGGAAAGAGCAGGCAAAAAACACAATACATCATTTCAATTATGGCAGTCAGAAAATCATCCAATAGAATTATTGAATAGCGAAATGGCTCATCAAAAATTAACTTATATACATTACAATCCAGTAACAGCAGGCTTTGTAATAAAAGCAGAAGAATGGTTGTATAGCAATGCTATAGATTACTATGGCGGAAAAGGGTTGCTAGACATTATACAGCTAGAAGCATTAGTTGTAATAGTTTAGATTTAATCTGACAATTGATATAAATTTAATAATCAAAAAAA
>CAYVXB010000177.1:0-3467 GCA_964454275.1 uncultured Chitinophagaceae bacterium
AATTGAAAGCTTTACATGATATGACTATGTTCATCTTATTATGTATAGGATTATTGTTATTTGGAATTTTTATTTCCCTTTTTAGTACTCATCGAAGCATTATGAAATATTTGAAAATGAAATTGGATGATTTATATTAAAATATAAAAATAACATGAATACAAACCCCTCTTCATCATTATTTGCAAAAAAAAATTATATTTGGATGTTGATAGGCTTCATAACCATAGCGTTAGGAATGCTGTTAATGGCAGGTGGTAAAAGTAATGATCCAAATACATTTGACACCAATAAAATATATAGTACCACTCGTATAACCATTGCACCTATTGTTATTCTAATGGGGTTATGTATCGAAGTATATGCTATTTTTACAAAGCCCAAAAGTATAACCCAATAAAGCACTTACAAAAAAGTCATTATCTATTTTTTAACTAAAACCACACTTATATGAACATTCAAAAAGCATTAAAAAAATCCCTGCTTCTAACTGCTGCCGTTACTTTTTTTGTAGCATGTACTTCTACAGGAAAAAAAGTTGAAATCAATAAAATGAGTATTGTGTATGTAAAAGATGGTGTAACAGAAGAAGAAGGTAAACAGTTAGGAAATTATTTATTACAAGTAGGTTATTTTGATGACAAAAAAGAACGTACTGTACAAATGTTGAAAGACGCTAATAAGGCGTTTATTGTAAATCTAGTAATGGACAAAGCCTATGTAACAAGCCATCCAGAGTTAAGAAACTCGATAAAACCTCTTGAGGTTCAAATTACTGAGAATGTTTTTAAAGGCAGCACAGTAATTATAAAATTTGTTGATCAAGAACTAAAAGAGTTATAAGCATATAACTTAAACTACTCCAAAAAAGCATTCTTAAAAAAGAATGCTTTTTTTATACCTTCATAGCATCAATGAAAACGACCACTACATCCATTGTAAGAGCTTGGGCCATGTATGATTGGGCTAATAGTGCCTATAACTTAGTTATTACATCAACTATTTTTCCTGTATACTATACAGCTATTACTACAGCAGAAAATGCAAAAAGCACTGTGCTTTTTTTTGGCCATCGATTTATTAATACCAGCCTATTTAATTATTGTGTGGCTGCAGCTTATTTAATTATCGCTATTCTTTCCCCTATTCTTTCTTCTATTGCAGACTATAAAGGCAACAAAAAAAGATTCATGCAATTTTTTTGTTATGTTGGTGGAGCAGCTTGCTGTGGTATGTATTTTTTAATTCCTCAAACAGATGTTTATGGACATGTATCGGGTTTTAGCTTTGGCGTTCTAGAGTTGGGTGTGGTGTTTTTTGTACTTGCAGCTATTGGATATTGTGGTAGCTTGGTATTCTACAATGCTTATTTACCTGAAATTGCAAAACCAGTTGATCAGGACAGGGTAAGTGCAAAAGGTTTTGCTTATGGATATGTTGGTAGTGTTGTTGCTCAATTAATATGTTTGGTAGTAGTACTAAAACCAACTCTATTTGGCATAACAGATCCTTTTTTACCTCCACGCATTTCATTTATAATAGTGGGGTTATGGTGGATAGGCTTTGCTCAAATTCCGTTTAAAATATTACCTAAAGGAACACCAATAGAGCAGATGAATCAATATTCTATTTGGAAAAGTGGTTTCGTGAAACTAAAGCAAGTCTGGAAACAAGTCAAGCAAATGCCTGTTCTTAAAAGATATTTACGTTCTTTCTTTTTTTATAGTATGGGCGTACAAACGGTTATGTTGGTAGCTGCTATTTATGGTTCAAAAGAACTAGAATTATCTTCACAAACGCTTATTATAACTATACTTATTATACAACTTGTAGCTATACTAGGCTCCTACCTTATGTCTAAGCTGTCATCAACGTATGGCAATTTATATGTACTAGCATCATGCATTCTTATTTGGATCATTATTTGTATTGGTGGATACTTTATTCAAAAAAAATCAGATGTACAGTTTTATATATTAGGGGGAGTAGTTGGTTTGGTAATGGGAGGAATTCAATCATTGAGTAGGTCTACCTATTCAAAACTAATGCCCCCCACTAAAGACACTGCATCCTTTTTTAGTTATTACGATGTAACAGAAAAATTAGCTATCGTAATAGGTATGTTTAGTTTTGGATTTATAGAAGAAATAGCTAAAACGATGCGTAATGCCGTATTAATATTAGCAATTTATTTTTTTATCGCTTTTATTTTAATGATACTAACTATTGCAAAACATAACAATTACTCTACAGGTAATGTCCAAAACTAATTTTTAAATTCTTCATTTTTTTTAACCAATTCATTAACACTATTGTTTATTTTTAACTTAACATGAAACTCTATACAATCAATACTGGCTACTTTAAACTTGATGGTGGCGCTATGTTTGGTGTAGTTCCAAAAACAATGTGGAATAAACTAAATCCAGCAGATGAACATAATTTGTGTACTTGGGCTATGCGTTGTTTATTAATTGAAGATGGAAATAAATTAATATTGATCGATAACGGCATTGGTGATAAACAAGATGAAAAATTTTTTAGCCATTACCATTTACATGGAGAAGATACGCTAGATAAATCTTTAGCAAAACATGGTTTTTCAAAAGCAGATATCACAGATGTATTTCTTACTCATTTACATTTTGATCATTGTGGTGGAAGTATAGTTAGACAAGGAGATAAATTGGTGCCTGCATTTCCCAATGCTATTTACTGGAGTAATGAACAACACTGGAAATGGGCTACTGAACCTAATGATAGAGAGAAAGCCTCTTTTCTAAAAGAAAATATATTACCTATACAAGAAAGTGGGCAATTAAAATTTATGGCCCCCTCTAAATCCCCCAATGGGGGAGAAAATGTTGTGCAGAATATTTCATTTTCAAACAATATAAAAATTAGATTGGTTTACGGCCATACCGATGCAATGATGCTTCCACAAATTAACTACAAAGAACACACTATTGTATATATGGCTGACTTACTACCTTCTGCAGCTCATATTCCTATACCTTATGTAATGGCCTATGATATGTTTCCATTAACCACACTCCACGAAAAAAAATCATTTTTACAAGAAGCGCAACAAAATAATTACATCTTATTTTTTGAACACGATCCAATAATAGAATGTTGTACACTACAACAAACCGATAAAGGAATACGGGTGAGCGACAGTATGAAACTTACGGAAATATAAATTTGTTCTATAGATTAACTATTAAACAACCATGCCTGAAATTTTGAGTTCGATACCTCCATTTTCTCAATGTCAAGAGGAAATTTTTTCTAAAGAAAGGGGTACGTGTGCTATTTCTAAAACTTCCCTTTATTAAACCTCTTTGGGAAATACCCTTCAATCACCGCCTTTGGCGGGATAGGAAAGCTCAGGGTATGAGCGGGTTGAAAACCACCACGCTGAGAAAGCAGTTGATAATTGATAGTTGATAGTGAAATAATGTATC
>CAYVXB010000178.1:0-3317 GCA_964454275.1 uncultured Chitinophagaceae bacterium
TAGAGCAATGGACTGAAAATCCATGTGTCGCCGGTTCAATCCCGGCCCACACCACAAGTTAAAACTCCTTAAGATTCTTTATTTCCTATAGAAGTCTACTCATCTGTCTTTTTAGATTAGCAATTAATTTTTGATTAGCACTAAAACTATAACGTGCTTTTAAATTCTGAAAAGCAGAGCGCAAACAAGTCGATCCTCTGATTTAACTAAATCAGGCCTCCAAGAAGGGTCTAAAGCCGTTGTTGAATATCCTGTTTGAGAGGTAACGCCACCAGGCCCAGCAAAATAGGGAACCGTCGAAGCCCTATGAACATATTCTATACGAAAAAGAAAACTTTGATTAGGTATCCAATCAAAATTGGTTGAACAATCCCAGGCTTTAAATGGATCCCCAGGATTTGTACTGAAAGGAAATGTTCCTTCTGTTTGTGTAGGATCATTGGGATTAGGTAATGGACTTGCTTGACCAGTAGGATATAGAACCAAATAACGTCCGGGATTAGTCATTGTACCTCCACCAATGGTCCATGCAAATTTGTTTTTACCAAACCATATTCGATTATAAAACATTGCACTTAAAAAATATTGTGCAGGGCCTTTTGTAATATCACTCTTGAAGCCATTTACGCCACCGCCTGTTTCAAATCCCAAATTACCAGTTAAAGAAAACGCCATTTTGCTGATTCCTTTAGATTGTGGTCTATCATAATATTTCACCAAAAAACTATTGTCTGAATGAAACCTTTTTCTATTAGGAATGTTTGCAGCATCAGTTCCATAATAATCATTGGTAAGTAATTTAATATTACTATTAGGCATCCAAGTTATATTAAAACCAAGTCCGGGCATGGTGTTAAGCTTACCATAACTTTGCCATCCGTTTATAATCCAGGGTTCAATTTTAAGATATTTGGTAGGATAAATTTGAATACGTAATCCATTAAAAAACCAAGGTGTATTATCTGAAGTGTATGATGCTTGATATTCCCAATTTTCTACTTGATAGTAAGAATTTAGTCCGATATATGACATAAATAATCCAGCATCTACATTTATTCCATACCATTTATTGAAATGATAACCTGCATAAGCTTCACTTAAATAACGATACACATTGGCTAATTGGTACTGCCCTCTGTATGGACTGTAATCATTTCTAGGCACAACAACAGAACGCGTTCCAAATTGTAACATTACCCTTGCATGTGCATTTCCATAATTAAAATCACCTCCCAAACTTAAATGTGAAAGTTGTACTTCATTATTGCGTGCTAATGCTGTAGAACCCACTACTGTATTATCATTAGGGTTATTAAAGGAATGGGTATAATTTACATCAAGCATAATACTTGGTATAAAATATTTGTTATGGAAAACGGAAGAATCTCTACGATCAGACCCATTTTGCCAAGTCATATCAATACCCTCAAAGGGAATTTTTGTTGTTTCTTGTTTAGATGAGTCTTGAGTATTTTGAGAAAATGCAGCAAGACTTAATAATAAAAAAACAAGTATTAAAATCTTTTTCATTTTTACTAAAATTATTCATTATTATTTCTTTACTGTCCCTGTGCTAAAGAGTACATTTTTTGTCCATTATAGCTTTTTAATGTTTCTAATGAACAGATTGTAAATTGTTTAGCTACTTTCATAGCCAATTGCAAAACATCTTCTTGAGTATAGGTTTTCTTTTCATTGGTAACTTCAATTCGTATACGATATTGATCAACACAATCGGTATATATAGATCCATTTGGATACACTTGTGTTCCCCTGTTACTAATCATAATTAATTTAAAATCAGTTGATAATATACTATTGAATGATGTTGCAATTTCTGTAGATTGTTTGTTGGATTGAATGAAAAAATCCACCCCACAAATATGCCATTCTACAACAGGCTCTGTTTGTACTATTCTATTCGTTAATGGCCTATCAAATCGTTGTTTCATACAGGCTATAGTAGTTTGGGTATCTATTCCAGCACTATCAAAACGATCTATAATAGCTTCTGCAAAAGCTTGTGTATTTAAATAATTCCCTTTTCCGGCACATACATCAATTGTATGTAATCCTTCTTGCAATGTTTTATGCAAAGCATTTTCAATAAATTGTGCATAATTAGGCAAGCCTAAATGGCGTAACATCATTAAAGCGCTCATTAATAGGGCAGTAGGGTTTGCTAATCCTTTGCCTGCAATGTCTGGAGCAGTACCATGTACAGCTTCAAATATGGATATATAATCTCCGATATTTGCAGATGGCGCAAAGCCAAGCCCACCCACTAATCCAGCACATAAGTCAGAAATAATATCACCTTGTAAATTGGGTAATACTACAACTTGAAAAGATTGTGGTTTCGTAACTAGTTTCATTGCCAAGTCATCCACAATAATATCTTTAGCTTCAATTTCAGGATAGGATTTGGCCACTTCATAAAAGCAATCTAAAAACAATCCGTCTGTCATTTTCATGATATTGGCCTTGTGTCCGCAATAAATTTGTGTAAGACCTTGTTGCTTAGCCATTTCAAAGGCATACCGATGTACTTGTAAGGATCCAGGTTTTGTAATAAAGCGTCTACATAGTGCTACATCAGGTGTAAGCATGTGTTCAATACCTCCATAAGTATCTTCAATATTTTCTCGAACGATCGTTAGATTGATAGGAATATTTGCTTTACTGAATAACGTTTCTACACCAGGTAATGTTTTAAATACTCGTTTGTTTGCATATGCATTCCAGCGTTTACGAGCTGTTACATTAATGCTTTTAACACCTTTACCTTTGGGCGTTTCCATGGGACCTTTTAGCAAAATGCCAATATCCTCCACTGTTTTCATGGCTTCCGGTGTCATACCTGTGCTATGGCCTTTTTCGTACCATTCCTTACCCATTTCTATCAATGAAATAGTTAATGGGCAATTTGCTTTTTGTAAAATATGTAAAACAGCATCCATTATTTCAGAACCGATGCCGTCTCCTTTAGCTACTGCGATATGATATGGTTGATTTGACATTTGTTGTGTTATATTTTTTTGCAAATGTACAATCGTATTTTATACAATCTTTCCATCTTTCATATGTATTATACGATCGCTCATTTTAGCTAGCTCCTCATTGTGTGTAACAATTAAAAAAGTTTGATTAAAATTTTTACGTAAATCAAAAAATAATTGATGTAATGCCTCTGCGTTGGCGCTATCTAAATTACCTGTAGGTTCATCAGCAAATACAATATCTGGTTGATTAATTAATGCTCTCGCTACGGCTACTCGTTGTTGTTCTCCTCCAGAAAGGCTATTGGGCTTATGTTC
>CAYVXB010000179.1:0-3310 GCA_964454275.1 uncultured Chitinophagaceae bacterium
GTTTGTGCATATTTTGCAAGATTCTCCGCAAAAATCTCAACGGGTTTTCCATTTATAAAATTGGTATTGTCTAGTATTTGTTGGATGGCAGCGTCTACTTCAGGTTTTATTTTGAGGTATTGTTGTTTTAAATCTACCATTTGTATGGGTTGCATAAACTAATTGTGTATTTGATATTTACACAAATGTAATTAAAGACGAAAATGTCTTAACTTTATTATGTTAATTTTTACATTAAAAATGAAAAAAAACTATTCTGCATTGTTGTTATCAATTTTAGTTATATCTATTTCGGTTACATTAAATAGTTGCAGTGCACAAAAAAAGAGTATGGAATTATATAATTATACTATTATTTTATCTCCTAAACAAACAAAGAAAGTCTCTGGTACAGATATTATTCTTAAATTAGAAAGTTGTGGCAGAAAATGGGATACACATGGTGAGGAATGGCCATTTTGTGATTTGTATATTAAAGATAAAAATGCCGATTTACGCTTATCAGGATTAGCTGGCCCTATATATATAAAAACGTTTATTATAAAAATAATAGCTATAAATCCATGGGGTGTTGAGGAAAATGGTATTCCAGCAGGTGGCTGTAAGGTTAATATAACCACTGCTCCTGCCGTGGCTTTATTAAGTAAGTACCAACAAGAGGCTATTCAATTAATTGATGAAGATTCCATTGATATACCCAAAAACTGTTGTACTGGTCTACCTTTTACATTATATGCATATGCAGCAGAAGCTATAGGTTTCAAATTAGATTCACTTGCTGGTAAAAAATTATCTATGCAGAAATGGAAATTAAAGAATATTGAAAAACGAAGCGGCAGGAATTATATAGCGATTATTTTAATGGACAATGAGGGAAAAGCAACAACAGGCTGGCTTTCCGTTCCTCCAGAAAGCGGGATGACACCAGGTTTATATCCACTTAATAAAAAGCTTCCGTAATTAATATAAAAGCAACTACACCAAATCGATATCGAAATTAACCAAATCAATAAACTCACTTACACGGCGCTGTATATCATGTTGATTAATTTCTTTTAACCGTTGTGTTCCAAATTTTTCTACGCAAAAACTAGCCATTGCAGAACCAATAATGATAGCTGTTTTCATATTCTCAAATGATATATCTTTTGTTTTCGCTAAATGCCCTATAAATCCACCGGCAAAAGTATCGCCAGCACCGGTCGGATCAAACACTTCCTCTAATGGTAACGCTGGAGCAAAAAATACATGATCATCATGAAATAACAATGCTCCATGTTCTCCTTTTTTTATGATGAGATATTTTGGACCCATAGCCATTACTTTTTTAGCCGCTTTTACTAGCGAATATTCATTGCTTAATAAACGAGCTTCTTCATCATTTATTAATAATACATCAACCATGGTTAACACTTCTTTTAAATCCTCTAAAGCTGTTTCCATCCAATAATTCATAGTATCCATTACTATTAATTTTGGACGTGTCTTTAATTGCTGTATAACGCTTTTTTGAAGTTTGGGCATTAAATTTCCAAGCATTAAAAATTCGGCTTTTTGATAACTATCAGGTACTTTAGGTTGAAAATCGGCTAATACGTTTAAATCGGTTACCAAAGTATCTCGAGTATTCATATCCATGTGATACTTACCACTCCAAAAAAAAGATTTTTTATCCGCCACCTTTTCAACCCCATCTAACATAACTCCTTTGGATTGCAATAGTTTCATTTCTTCTTCAGGAAAATCATTTCCTACAATAGAAATTTGCATAACAGGTTGAACAAAGTGGCTGGCAGAATATGCCACATACGTAGCTGATCCACCAACAATTTTATCCGATTTTCCAAATGGCGTTTCAATAGCATCGAAGGCCATTGTACCTACTGTAATTAAAGACATGATATATAAATTGCGTGAAAAAAATAAAGGCGAAAGGTAAATGTATTTCTATGAATTTAATTATTGTTTCTGCAGATTTTTTTCATACACATCTTCATAAAATAAAACATTACCATTTGTATCAGACCAAGCTGTATTGTACAAAACAAACACCAGCACTTTCTGGGAGATAGGGTTAAAAACAGGATCTTGAGAAGCATTTTCATTTCCTTTTTTTTCTAACATCTCTAATGCAGCTAATGCCTTGGTATTATTTTTTAAAAGCACTTTAGCCAATGCAGCTGCTTTTTCTACTCGCATGCAACCATGACTAAAATATCTTTTATTGCGCTTGAATAAGCCTTTTTGTGGTGTATCATGCAAATACGTATTAAATGGATTGTAAAAATTAAATTTTACAATACCTAAAGAATTATCAAAACCTGTTGCTTGACGTAACGTATATGGGAAATTTTTTTTGCTTAACTTATCCCATTCAATAGTAGTTGGATCAACTACTTGCTCGTATTCATCCAATACCTCAAGATTATGATTACTTAGATAGGCAATGTCTTTTTTAACAATCGGCAATATTTCTTTCGTAGCAATGGAATATGGAACAGTCCAGTATGGATGCAGTATAACTTCTGTAATCTTGCTACACTGAGTGGGCGTAGGTGTTGTTTTTTTTCCTACCACTATGCGTGATTCTAAAATATTTTTTTTATCTCTATACATTACTAAATTAGCCGAGGGTATATTGATAATAATGGCTGATTGATTTTGCTTGATACAATTCAACCAACGCATGGTATTAAGAGATAATGCAAGTTCTCTAATCCTGGAAGCCAAAGAAACATTGAGTGTTTCCAGTGTGTTTTTATTTAACAACCCATCTTCTGTTAAGGATAAAAAACGTTGAGCAATCTTAAGTTTATTAATAAGTTGGGCAGTAGTAATTTTTTGCGAAGCAGAATCTAAAAAACCTAATTGATACAATTTGGTGCATAAGCTAGTATTGGTACTATTTACTTGATCAGATGTAACAAGTACTTCCTTAAATGCAACATCAGACATAATTTTATTATACTGATTTATTTTCTTTTTGAGTGCTATATATTCCTTTGACTTAGGTTCCAATTCTGGTATAAGCATATATAAACGGTTAGTTTGGAGCATCTTCACCATTATATCAATACTATTTATACAATCTGGATTATACTTTAATCCATTATATTCAAATGCTGGAGCTTTATTGCCGTAGGCAACATCTCTACAAAAATGAATGGCGGCATCTGCAAAACGTAATTCTGTTATTATGGAATCTTTTGGTGTATTGTAAGAAGGGGTAAAAAGATAATCTTTCTTTTCTAAGCCAAGTTCAGAACTCTTATCAATCATAGCCATTAACGCTTTTTGAGATTCTACATTA
>CAYVXB010000180.1:0-3150 GCA_964454275.1 uncultured Chitinophagaceae bacterium
CGCTGCCGCCTAAAACTGATTTTATAAATGGTGTTCACACAAATACCTGTAGAACCCAAAAAGTACTAGTAATATATACTATAAATAATTGCACCTATAATGGTTAAGAAAAAATCTAATAATTTTTTTGGATTAACTTATATCGCAACAGGAAAGGCAACAAATGGAAAATATTTTATGAGTCAAACCATTATTCCAGTTGCGGATTCATGCCCTCCAGTACATAAGCATCTTTACGAAAATGAGAGTTTCTATATTATACAAGGCTCATTAACTTTAAGCTATATTTTTCTTTCTAAATAACATTTCCAGCTTCCCTTTACGCACATTATCTTTGCCGCTCAAAATAGTAATATGATTAGCGCAAGAAACATAACTCTGGCTTACGGAAAACGTGTATTGTTTGACGAAGTAAATTTAACCTTTACCAAAGGCAATTGCTATGGTTTAATTGGTGCAAATGGTGCAGGTAAAAGTACTTTTTTAAAAATATTAAGTGGTGAAATAGAGCCTAATAAAGGTGGCGTAGAAATAACCCCTGGGGAACGCATGGCTGTTCTACAACAAAACCATGCTGCATTTGATGATCAAACAGTTATCAATGCCGTATTAATTGGCCATAAAAGATTATGGAAAATAATGCAAGAAAGAGAAGCCATTTATGCCAAAGCTGATTTTTCTGAAGCAGATGGTATGAAAGCTGCAGAATTAGAAGCAGAATTTGGAGAAATAGGCGGTTATACCGCAGAGAGTGATGCTGCCTCATTTTTAACATCATTAGGTGTTGGTGAAACGGTACACAACAGCCTAATGAAAGACATAGAGGGAAAAATGAAAGTAAGGGTGTTGTTAGCTCAAGCATTGTTTGGCAATCCGGATATTTTATTATTAGATGAGCCTACAAATGATTTAGATATAGAAACGATTAGCTGGCTCGAAAATTTTTTAGCCGATTATGAAAATATTGTAATTGTAGTGAGCCACGACCGGCACTTTTTAGATGCTGTATGTACACATGTAGCCGATGTAGATCGTCAAAAAATAAAAATTTATACTGGGAATTATACTTTTTGGTATGAATCTTCTCAATTAATGGCTCGGCAAATAGCTGATAAGAATAAAAAAACAGAGGATAAACGACAAGCTTTATTAGACTTTATTGCTCGGTTTAGCGCCAATGCCTCTAAAAGCAAACAAGCTACTTCTCGTAAAAAAGCATTGGAAAAATTAACGATAGAAGAAATACAGCCCTCCAATAGAAAGTATCCTGGTATCATATTTAAACAAGAAAGAGAAGTAGGGAATCAAATTTTAAATGTAAAAAACCTGACTGCAACTATTGAAGGTAAAAATTTATTTTCAAACATTTCTTTTACTGTCAATAAGAATGATAAAGTTGCTATTGTAAGCAAAGATCACTTAGCTATTAATGCATTCTTCGATATTATTAATGGTGAAACTAAAGCTAGAGAAGGTTCTTATGAATGGGGAACAACGGTGATTCATGCCTATTTACCCAATCATAATCAAAAATATTTTACACAAGATTTAAATTTAATGGATTGGCTTCGACAATTTGTTCCATCATATGTAAAAGATGTAGATGAACCGTTCTTAAGAAGTTTTTTAGGAAAAATGTTATTTAGTGGGGATGATGTATTAAAAAGAACAAGTGTATTGAGCGGCGGCGAAAAAGTACGTTGTATGATTAGTCGCATGATGCTTCAGAATCCGAATGTAGTAATGTTAGATGAACCTACCAACCATCTTGATTTAGAATCTATACAATCATTTAACGAAAGCATGACTAACTTTAAAGGTGTTGTGTTACTTTCTTCGCATGACCATACTTTTATGCAAACGGTTGCCAATCGAGTTATTGAACTTACTCCAAAAGGCACCATCGATCAATTAATAAGCTTTGATGACTATGTAATAAATGAAAGAGTAAAACAATTACAAACAGAAATGTATGGCTAATTTCAATTTTGCTTTACAACATAAAACATACCTGAAGCGGTACTATCCTTTATATTCCATTTTTCATAAAGCATATTTCCGTTAATAGGTGCTTCAACTTTAACCGTCTCTGTAAAATAATAAAGAGTTTCAAAAAATGTATTGTTTTTAATATTGCAATGCTCTTTCCCTTTCATCGTATCAAAAAGATTATCTCGAATAAGGTTACGCAATACATTATTATTGTACATAATAAGTGTACTATTAAATGTATCAGAAGACAAACTTAAGTCAATACCTCTCCACAAATAATAAATTTGAGAGGATTGATCCATTTGGGATTTAATAATTAACTACTGAAAATTACTTACAATATTTATTCAAAAAAGCTATCATTGCTTTAGCAGAATGGAGTGTTTCGTTATATTCTTTAGCATCTAACTTAGTTACAAGATTAGGACAGTTCTCAATAAATTTTTTAGCCGGTTTTAATTGTTTTAAAATATCAGATAAATAATATGCTTTCTCCTCCCCATTTTTGTAGAGGGCAAAAAAATCTATATTTTCGTACATCGGGATGTTGTAGAGTGTGTAATTTCCTTCACTATATATTTTTTCCGCAAATTCTACATTGCTTGTGTTACCTCCTATAATTTTAATGATACCTCCCAATGTTCCAACTTTAAAATTAATGGGTTCAAAACGACGATCACCCGCCATAAAGTAGTTGGTATTTTTTGTATCGTACGATTGATAGTAGTTAGTAGCATCATTCTTTTTATAAGAGCTAACTTTAACTATTCTGCGCAAATCCATATCCACAATCCCCTTTGATTCACTAGGATCTTGTATAAAATTAATATAGATTTTCCCAATATGTTTTTCTCCATCTTTTGTAACTACATAGCCTTCTACACCTTTGATATTAGGATTTTTAGCATCTTCTGCTGCTTTAGCTAAAGCAATCTGAATTTCTCTTTCTTTTTTTAGATTATCTTGAAATTTTTTATTTTCTGTAAAAGCAGACAAAGTATTATTTATGGAAACTACATTTGCTTTAGTATTTTTAAGTATGTAATAGGTATTTATAGTCGCATAATAACGGGAAAATTCTTCAGTCATCCCATATTCTGTAGCAACATCAGGTTTAAAGCCTACATAGAATTTTGAAAAGAATGCATCTGCATCTTT
>CAYVXB010000181.1:0-3146 GCA_964454275.1 uncultured Chitinophagaceae bacterium
CTTAAACCATTAACCAATAAAGGTTACAGGAGATTTTATGCGTACTTTTGTCGGATAATAATGATATTTTTTGTTCGATTCTGTTGTTTTATTTATGGGATCCTTTTTAGGATTTTGAGTATTACAAGAAATAAAACAATTTAGTATGATTATAAAGTATGGCTTTTTTATTTTGTACACTTTACTATATAAAAGTAGTTTTCATCAGTTTTTATTAGTATTTTCTCGCCCTGTTTTTACATCTAATTCCTTGTCACCATATACCCAAATATGATTAAAATGAGGTTTCCAATTTCCGCCATAATATTTGTACTGTGAAGGCGATAAGATGGCGGCACTAATTATATCTAAAAAACCGGCATAAGGTTTATTTATATCCTTACCTTTAAGTGTGTAATCATACACATGTCCTATTTGATACATACTTAAAAATGCATATTTACCATCGGGAGATATGTCATCAACTCCACAACTATCAAAACTAAATTCCATCTTATCAGTCACATTTCGTGTTCGTCCACTTATATCCTTTATTTTTATTTTCTTCCAAACTTCATTTTCTTTATCCCAGGTTGTAAAAATAATATGCGATTTTGATTTCTTATTATACACATCATAGCACTTCCGTTTCTGAGCATAACAAGGAATAGTCAGAAGATAGATTAAGACTATATAGATGATTTGTTTTGCTATTATCATATTTCAAAGTTAACGCCCTATTGCTTTTTATTCATCATATATTTTGAAATAGTACTATCTTCTTTAATAGTTCATTATTTTTAGTATTAATACCACTTTGTATTAATTAAATTACCATAATCATCATAAAGTTCAGTTTTAACTAGTTTGCCATTATTGTTATAAAATTTCCATTCTCCTAGTGGAGTTTTTTCAACTTCGTACTGCCAAAAATTATTATATCGTTTTTCAGCTATTACTTGTTTTGCTTTATTATACTCTTTAACTAGTATATACGCTTTTGAATCAACTGAACTACCTGTTTCACCGTTATACGATTTGTTCTCATATGATATTGTTTCTGTAGTCAAATTACCTAAACTATCATATTCTCGCATTTTACCTGTAAGATATTTTAAGCCTTGTATACCTTCTTTTTTAATAACTCCATTACTATAATATTCTAAAAATATAAACTTGTAATTCGTATCAATATTTGGATAAACATTTTTTTCCTCTAGCCATCCCGATTTATTATAGTAATAAACAGTGTCTAATAATGTGTCTGTTATTAGCAAGTTATTTAGGTTCACGAGTTTTAATAACTCCTTTTTCTTTAATATACCGTTAGAATAGTAATTTTTATAAATATGCTTATTGCTTGTAACAAGTGTAATAACAGTATCTTGTATTGTATGCATATTAACAAGTTTATTGTTATTGGTAGCTTTACTATTGCAGTTCATAATAGCAACAGAAAAAATTATTAACAATAGATAAAAAAATCCATTGTAATTAACAACGCTATTCATAAAAAATATTTCTTAATGGTTTTATACCCCCTTTATTAGTCCTCGTTTGCAACGATTACTAGTTGGGCCTCTTCAGCTAATTTATCTATTATATCTTTCATATTAGGTAAGTTGAAGTAATTATTTTTTTTAATGATATCTATAACCTCTGGATGAGATACAGAAAGATTGTATAGATTAGAAGCCGCATTACTCCATACTTCAGGATTATCTCCTTTATATTTTTCAATTGCAAGATTTTCGATGCTTGCAATGAATGCTACAATCTTAGCCTTTTCTACTTCACTAAATTTCTTAGAATGGTCTTCTTCAAATATCTTATCTACATCTTTATCGTATAAATAATTCATATAGCTACCTAAGGCATAAATAAATCTATTATCATTTGCATTGGTATTTTCTTCTACATATTTTAGGAGCCCCTCTCTAATTTGCAGTTTGCCTCTACAATCTTTGACAAAAAATAAATCCCCTATTCGTTCGGTTTGCGTTGGAATAGCTTGAGCATATTTTTCAAAATATTCTTCTAAAACCATTTTATTAATTTGGAGTTCTCTGTCATAGCCAAAAACAAGGAGTAGTTGCTTTAAAAATTCTTTATCATTAATTAACAACCATATTAAGTCTGCTTTACTATCATTAAATAAATATTTGTTGCGGGCTATAATATTGTAAGGGAGTTTTATCTTATATGTATTGTTTGGTAATATTTCTAATAGCTCTTCTAAAAGAAACATATTTGATATGATTTTTATTTTTTTATCAATAAATATATTCTCAGTATAAAATTGTAATTCAAATTGATTTTCTAGTAATGTTTGTTTGTTGCCATCCATTTTATTACCAAAGAATGTAATTAGTTCACTATCCTCCGTAAAATTTTGACATTTATTTGTTATAATTTCTTTAAAAAACAAATTAACTTTATCTTCAAAATATTTTGGAGAAGGTTTCTTATAGCCATTATTTATAAGGTATTCATAAATAACTGCATTAGATAATTGAAAGTCCTTTCTTGTTAATTCGTAAGGATTTTCAGGCTCAACTTCATCTGTCTCAATATTTTTTTGAAATTGCATAGTTTTTTTTAGTTCTTCTATATTTAATTTCATTTCTTTATTATTAGAGGGTTTTTCTTGACTATTACAGCCAGTAAATACAAATACTACAAATAGACAATATAGATATTTCATATAGCAAATAATTAAATTTAAGCAATAAATGAAATTTTTATTTCTTCTTAACAAAGATCTGTTGCATTTTCAAGACATATTTTTGTTGTATCTCCTTTACTTTTAACATTTATTCCAAAGTTTTCATTTATTATTCTCCCATTTTTATATGGATCAGGATTTATCTCCATGTAAATATCATCATTGGTTAGATTATCTTTATCTGATATTTCATAATCTTCAGGTATATAGAATCCTACTAATTTCTTTTTAGAATTTTTACTACATTTATTTGTATATGTATCAAACTTAACTGTATCATCCTGATTACCACCTAATAATATATATGCGCCTTTATTTGTTTTACCATATAAAAATCCGATATGTCCTTTCCATTTAGTAGCATGCTTATAAACAACTAGACATCCAACTAGTCCTCGTTTGCAACGAGGACTTACAATCTGCTCAAAAAGCAAAATTAATA
>CAYVXB010000182.1:0-3125 GCA_964454275.1 uncultured Chitinophagaceae bacterium
TCTAAGATTTTCT
This sequence comes from uncultured Chitinophagaceae bacterium, assembly GCA_964454275.1. GTDB lineage: Bacteria > Bacteroidota > Bacteroidia > Chitinophagales > Chitinophagaceae > CAYVXB01. The sequence goes on from CAYVXB010000182.1 coordinate 14, forward strand.
CTGTATTTCCTTTATCGAACTCTAACAATAAGACTTCACCTCCCATTATTTTATTTTTTAAAGCACTACCATCTTTGGTTATATTAGGAAGTATGTAAGCGTTACACGTATTATATTCATTCGCTATATAATTTATTATCTCGCTTTTACGAGAATGCAATTCTTGTACATGTATATCTTTTATTTCTTTTTTTAATATTTTTTCATTGGTCATGAATTTTATATTTATATGACCATTTAATTTTTCTTGTATAGCGTTGGAATATAATAGCTCTAGATGAATATTTATCGAATCCGATAAGGATTTCGTGTTATTGATATTTAATATATTGCTGGGAACTGATAAAGAATCGTTAGATTTTAATTCTTCACGAATAGAAGAGAATGTATTTTGGTTTAACATAACATATAAAGTAATTAATTCTAAAAAATTTTTGTAATTAGATAATAACAACAAAAAAGTTATGTACAATAATTCTCTTAATTAAATTACATATTAAACCGATTTTTTTTAGACACCTTTATATAATGTTTATAAACTTCCTATAGAAACTTTATATAAAATCTGTAGACATTATATAGTTTATTGATTACGATATACTATACATAACATATTTAATGCATGATAACCTTTGAAATCTAAAGGTTTTTATGGTACAATGTGTTTAGTGATTAGATAAAAAATTTTTGTAATAAAAAAGAACCTGCCGTAACATCAGGTTCTTTTTTTTATTTCTAAATTACTTCTTACAATCATCCATAAAAATTTCTAATAATTTTCCCTGACCTAAAACCAATTTTCATTTCTTTTTTCTATATAATTTTGAAAGACTTTATAGGGATTTCTGTTTTTAATTTAAACATCAAAGCAGTAACGAATATTTAATATTCTGATTTTTATAAATTTTTTATAATTCTCAAAAAACCTGACAAAAAACCTGACAACCTTTAATGGTATATTGTATAATGTTTTCAAGGTATATTTTAATTCCATCAAAAAAAACGACCTGACAAAGTATCTGACAGCTGTAAACCTTATATATATTAGTATTCAAGGGATTTGTCAGGTTGTCAGGTCGTTTTATATATATTTTTTAGCTATAAACGTATTTACCTACCAATGGTTGATAATTTTATATAAAATAAACTTTTAATAATAAAATACATATATATACGTTTAAGTTAAAAAAAACGACCTGACAACCTGACAAAACCTGTACAACCCTTATAAACAAAAGCTTACAGCTGTCAGATACTTTGTCAGGTCGCAAAAATTATAAAAAAAAAAAATAGCCTGAAAAGTATTATAGATAAAGGTGTTATGAGCTGTCAGATACTTTGTCAGGTAAAAATGAAAATCTCTATTTTTCTAAAATTCTTGACATAAAAACGGCTATCAATTTGCAAGGGTATCATCTGGCCTTTTCTTGCGCACAAGTAACTGCTAATAGAAAATCCAGAACACCTTCAAAGGCTTATAATTACTTGATTTATTCCGTTGGTAAGAATGACGACTACGGCTTGCTCTTGCTATGGCGCAAATATTTTAGGTTATAGTTTTGCAACTAGAGATTAAAGGATTATTAAATATAAAGTTCCATATATATTAGCTTAATAGAGCTTTACTTAATAATTTGCATGGGTTGGTAATTTCAGGGGATTCTTGTATTTTGTTATAAATACGCAGCTTATCTTCTTTATTTAAAGTGTTTAAAATTTTACATTTATCAATAGTATTACGATCAATAGTAAAAAACTTGTTGGAACTGATAAATCTATCTTTCCCTTTTAAAAAAGGATAATTGGAAGATAATATTTTTATACAGCGGTAAATTTCCCTATCTTCCGTATTAATCGTCAAAAATAGTCTATTTTCAGGATGTACGCACAGCAAATACTTATATTTAGATGGATAAATATCATTAATAAAAGCATGTATTATATCTCCTGCTTTCACGGGCATTTATATTACCATATGATTTGCCCAACCATCCGATAAATCGTCCTTAAGGTACTGCTCTTCTATTAGGTCGTACCAATCTATAAAACTATTAGGCGTCTTCTGATAGGTTTCTTGCCAAGCTTTAACAGAGTGATTTTTATTTTTTATTTCTTCAAAAGAGAGACCTGCATATTCAATAACTCCTAATTCTAAACATTCAATATCGGCAATAGATAAATATTCATCAATATTAGGTGATCTCTTGGCAATTAACTTATGACCGATTAAATCAAAAGGTAGTGATTTTTCCTCTAATTGTGCATCCTCTAAATACAGAGTATCTTTTTTGATTAAGCAGTTGTAAATAATATCCGGAACAGTACCGTACTGCATTGCTAGATAATTATCACCTGTTATTGGAGAGCCGTATTTATTAACTGAAATCCAATCAGCATGAAACAATACTTTCATTAATTTATAAAGATCAATAGTGTTATCTTTATGTAATATCCATAAAATAACCTCTATAGCTTTTTTGTTATTGATATTAAATTGAATACGCACTTAATTTATACCTCCATAATATCTATAGCTTATAATAGATTATCTAAAAGTCATAACAAATTATAAGATATACACAAAAAATCTTAATAACTTTGTGGATTAGGTTTTAAACTTCTAGAGAAACTATACCACTAAAACTATTGCCTAATTATTAGGCTACTCTCCAAGTTTAGTTTGGTAACATTTAACTATAGAAATCTGCTACAGCTATATAAATATTTGATTGATTCAAATAATGTGTTATATTAAAAATTAGCGTTACTTTTGCTGGTATTTAAACCATCTCCGTTGGGAGACGATCATTTAAGTATGATAGAATGCAGTTTAAGAGTAACGTTTTTATTGTTTATTTTAGTTCAAAAATTCTAATATATTATTGTTTACTTTTGATTTAGTACTTTTACTATAATCAAATCTCCATACTCTAAAAGAATTGTTATATCTTTGATTACTTAATAAATCTAAATCTTTTCGAAGCTTTATATAATTAATCAATTCTACGTACTTCCCGGTCATCAAAATATTTCTGTATCAAAACCGGAAATGCAAATTTTTCGTGATTATCCACTGGTTTTTTTATCCAGTTATTTTGTGGTTTTGATCCTT
>CAYVXB010000183.1:0-3077 GCA_964454275.1 uncultured Chitinophagaceae bacterium
ATTGGCTAAATCAATAATATTAATAGCTCCAGTAATGGGTTGTTGTAATTTTTTATGTTGATGTATTTCTAGTGGGTCTTGTTCATTTCTTATCAATACTTGCATCCAAGGTGGACATGTAAATATGCCGTTGTGTGTAGCATATGCTTGTGATAACAGTTCTGTCATTCCATATTCTGAATGAATATGTTGTACGCCTAACCGGCTACATAATATATGATGTACTTCTTGTCTTGTCAATTCTTTACTACGACCTTTCATACCTCCCGTTTCTATTACAATAGTATGTTTTAGATTGATTTGATATTTGGCTGCAAAATCAAGCAGCGCAAAGGTTACACCCATTAATATAGTAGGTTGTTGTTCTGCTTCTAATATTAATAATGTTTGATAGAGTTCTTCATAATTATGTAAATAAAATCCACTTTGTGCATGTTTGCTTTTATAAATCAATTCTTTTACCATATATACTAATGAAGAATTAGATCTTTCTAAGTAAGAAGGTAAAAGCCCTAGAATGCAATATTGATCAATATTTCCATACACTTGTTCAAAATTAGTGATAAAACTTTTTTCATAAATCGAAAGATTTTTTACATAATGTTTACTTACTATACTTGCTGATGTTCCACTACTTTCGAACACAGCCCCCTCTAACTCCCCCAAAGGGGGAGAATATGTTTCTATTTTGAAAGATTTAAAGAATGAGATTGGTAAATAAGGAATATCTGTTATTTTTTTTACCGTATTAGGTGTTTTATGAATGGCTTTTGCAAATTGCTGATATATAGGATTTTGTTGGTATTGATGGGCAAAGAGTTGTAGTGCTGATTGCTCAAATGCAGTGCCGGAAACTATTTTTAAAATACTATCAATAAAAGGAGGATTCACTTATAATTATTTCTATGGATTATTTTTTTGAACTTAATTTCTCTTCCCACAATTTTTCGATTTTCTCTACCATTGTAAACGTAGCCGGGCAATATTCTACATTTTGTTTATGCACATGAACATAATCTATCATTTTTATAGTAAGATAGGGGAAGCCAGAACAGTCTCTAGGTCGCACAGCATAGATGCTACACGTATTATCTTTTTGTAAAAATTGGCATGGTGTTTTTACATTCATCCAATCGCCACTTTTATCTTTATACAACCATTTTTGCTTGAAAGCTGCTACACTCATATCTAAATGGTTAGCAATGCGTCGCATGTCTTTTTGAGTATACGTTGGTGTCATTGTTTTACAACAATTAGCACAAGCTAAACAATTTACCTCTTTCCAAACCGCTTTGCTAACACCCTCTACTATTTGGTCTAGCTGTTTTGGATTTCTTTTTTCTAATTTTGTTAAAAAACGACGCATCTTTGGACGTTGATGGCGCATTCGTTGTTTGATGGAACGTATATTAAATGTCATGATGTTCCAAAAGTAAACAGTAAACGGATAACGGCAATGTGATAATTTGTTAATGAAGCAAGTTGCAATCACACAATATACATCACCCCCATACGTTGGGACTAATTCTAATTTGCTATACTTATGTGGGAATCTTATATCAACGGCTTTAAAGCATACTTGCAGTTAGAAAAATCATTGGCAGATTTATCTGTGGACGCTTATATAAAAGATATTGAAAAATTGATAGCCTTTCTAACCATTCATCCATCAGAAAAAACACCAGCAACAATAACTCAGCAAGATCTTCAAGATTTTTTACGATGGGTAGCCGAATTGGGTATGAGTAATGCTTCGCAAGCCCGAATATTATCCGGCATAAAAGGTTTTTTTAAATACGCACTTACAGAGCAGATAGTTGATGCAGACCCAACTGTATTGCTATCAGCACCTAAACTACAGCGCAAATTGCCCGATGTACTTTCATTGAGTGAAATTGAATATATAATACAACAAATAGACTTGAGTTCATTAGAAGGAGAGCGCAATAGAGCTATTATTGAAACTATGTACAGCTGCGGTTTACGAGTAAGTGAAGTAATTAATTTGCGGGTATCTCATTTGTATTTTGATGTTGGTTTTATTCGAGTAATTGGCAAGGGCAATAAAGAACGACTGGTTCCCATAGGAGGAGATGCTGTACGGTATATACAATTTTATAGAGATGGTATTAGATGCCATAGGAAAACACAAAAAGGCTTTGAAGATATTTTATTCCTTAACTCTCGTGGTAAAGGATTAACAAGAGTAATGATTTTTTTGATTATAAAAGATTTAGCTAAAAAAGCAGGAGTTGTTAAAAATATTTCGCCGCATACATTTCGGCATTCTTTTGCTACACACTTGGTAGAGGGGGGCGCAGATTTGAGAGCTGTGCAAGAAATGTTAGGCCATGAAAGCATTACTACAACAGAAATATATACGCATTTGGATAGGGCGTTTTTGCGAGAAACTTTACAAACCTTTCATCCAGCTTTTAAGAAGAAGTAAAGAGTTTCGTAACCTACTGACAAGTTTTACTTGCAGCTCAAAATATATTGTGCAGCCAATGCATATCCTTTTAATCCTAAACCAATAATTGATCCTTTACATACAGCGGATAAATATGAATGATGTCGAAAGTTTTCTCTATTGTATATGTTAGAAATATGGACTTCAACAACGGGTGTAGTAATGGCTTTCACAGCATCTCCAATAGCTACAGATGTGTGTGTGTATCCACCAGCATTTAAGATCATTCCATCTGTTTTTTCAAAACCATATTGTTGTATAGCGTTAATCAATTCTCCTTCTACATTACTTTGAAAATACGTAAATATTATGTTAGGGAACTGCTTTTTCAGCGTAACTAAATAATTTTCAAATGATTCATCTCCGTAGATAGTCGTTTCTCTTTTGCCTATTAAATTTAAATTGGGGCCATTTATAATAACGATGTGCATAAAAAATAATTAGTTAGGAATATCAAGTAGTTAAATTATTATTATTATAGATATTTTGTGCAATTCCAAAATTATCTATTATATTGCAAAGACCATGCCAAAAGAAAAAGTCAAGTATTTTTTTTGTATTACATATACAAAAGAAATACAATATAAAGCTTTACAAATATACTAAT
>CAYVXB010000184.1:0-3027 GCA_964454275.1 uncultured Chitinophagaceae bacterium
TGATATTATGCTAAATATTAAACCTGGTGAACATGGTAGTACCTATGGTGGTAACCCTTTAGCTTGTAAAGTAGCTATGGCTGCGCTAGAAGTATTGAAGGAAGAAAAATTAGCAGAAAATGCAAGATTAATGGGTGACTTATTTCGAAAAAAGTTGGATGAATTACATTCGCCCCATATTGAAATTATAAGAGGAAAGGGACTATTGAATGCGATAGTCATTCAACATACAACACCGGATGCGGCTTGGGATTTATGTCTAACCCTTAAAGAGAATGGCCTCTTAGCAAAACCTACCCATGGCAATAAAATTCGTTTTGCTCCACCACTTTGTATCCATAAAGAACAACTATTAGAAAGTATTGATATTATTGAAAAAAGTTTAAAAATATTTGATTAGTTTTTATCACATATATATCCATGCAAGACACACATCTTCATCACGAACAGCATTTACAGAGTTCTGAATGGTTAACGGACATTGTTATTGGCATGTCTGATGGTTTAACGGTACCCTTTGCCTTAGCAGCAGGATTAAGTGGCGCCGTAGACAGCACCTCTATCATTATAGTAGCAGGTATAGCTGAAATAGCTGCAGGTTCTATAGCAATGGGCTTAGGTGGTTATTTAGCCGGAAAAACAGAAGCCGATCATTACAAAACAGAACTTAAAAGAGAGTACAATGAAGTAGAGACCTTGCCCGATAGAGAACGACAAGAAGTAAAAGACTTTTTTGCATCTCTCGGATTAAGTGAAGAAGTTCAAAACAAAGCAGTTAGAGAACTAACAGCAGATAAAAAACAATGGGTAGATTTTATGATGAAGTACGAACTCAATTTAGAAAAACCTGACCCTAAAAGAGCTCGAAAAAGTGCTGTAAATATTGGGATTTCGTATATCGTAGGAGGTATTATTCCATTAAGTCCATATTTTTTTATTCAGAATAGCACCCATGCGCTTCAATTATCCATCGGCATTACGCTTTGCTGTTTATTTTTGTTTGGTTTTTTTAAAAGCAAACTGACTGGCATAAATCCTTTTTGGGGCGGGCTAAGAGTAATGCTCATTGGAGCCGCTGCTGCTGGTGCCGCTTTTGGTATTGCCCGATTAATTGAAGGATGATATCAAAAAAATAGTGCCCTCTACTCTTTTTTTTGATTGATAACAACATCAGGAAAAAGTGCAGCAATCATCATTATAGTAGAACTACTTAATACTAAAAAAATACCCAGTTTTTTTTCAGGACATTCTCCCGCCAAACAACCTGTAACCAATATATAATTTCGTATAGCAAAAGCAAGATTCATAGCACACAAAAAAACATTAACCCGCTTTGCCCAAATTTTAGATAACAGAAACGCTGTTAAAATAAAAATAGATAATAAAAGGTGGAGTAATCCAGGCTTTCCAAAATGTGTACCGTCAGCTTCAAAGCCAGATACTGTAATATTTTTAGATTGAATGTATACCCATGGAATAAAGCAGGTTATTATTAAACCAATTACACCCATCAACCCTATCCATTTTGAATATTTCATATAGTACTTCATTGCAATGTTACCAAAGAATCATTACTTAGTATTTCCAACCCCTCTTTCAATAATTTTTTTTACAAGAAACAATCTATACACCTCTTTTATAGCAATAGCAATGTCTTCAATATGTTTATCCCAGGCATGTAGCAAAAAACCTTTTTTACTATCATATTTAACAATCTCTCTACATAGAACAGAATGATGTTTTGTAAACAAAACAAAAAGCTGGTGCTTGTAATGAAACGTTTCTTTCGTCCAAATATCTTTTTTAACTTCCTGTATCAATAATTTATCTTTATTACAAATGGCCCTTTCCGTTTTACTGTTCATGCTATTATCGGCTATTTCTATTGCCATATAATAACCCAGCTCTTGCTCTTTGTATACACAAATACTCCCTACGTTTTTATCTATTTTTTTTCCATTAATGGCATAATGCTTTAAATAACTAGCTTGTGCATAAATAGGCAAATAAGGCACTTGCATTAACTGTAAATGATCTATTATTTTACGCTCATATAATCGAATAAGTTTATTAGGCAATTTATAGGAAGCCTCATACTCCTTTTGATAAATAGCACCGTACAAATTTGTACCCAGCATTCTATCAATTGCTTTAATATCTTTTTTATGTTGCTTTTCAAACTCTCCTTTTTCAATTTTTTGATATTCATTCCATTCAATGCCCAATTGAGTAGCTATTTGGATAGAGGTTAACCCTTGCTCATTTATGGCATTTATTAAAATTTGTACCGGATTTGGACTTAATTCAATATCCAAAACAGAGCTATTTGTCACATCTTGCTCAATCTCAATATTATTTGCTTTGAAAAAAATTCTTAATTTTTGGTCGTCCCCAACTTTAGGATTTCCCTTTCCTACTTCCCATTTAGCTATTCTGTGTCTAGGTATTTTGGCACCATACGCCAACTCCTTTTGGGAGAGACCCAACTCCAGCCTATATTTCCGTACATCCATATTTAATAAAAAAGTGTGTTAAAAAAACCAGAGAAAAAAAGCACAAAAAAAATTTGATTTTGTGATAAATGTCTCTTACATTTGTGTCGAACAAATATAGAAAAGATATTATATGTTCTTTCATAAACCTTGTCATACAACAACCATTAACATAAAAAAAATAGTTAAAAGTGTGTTTTTCATAGGATAACCAATACGGTTAACCCGGGCTTTGTTTTCATTGCCCGGTTTTTTATTGCCTGCTGCTTTCATCATAAACCATAACCCTAAAGCTTTTTAGCCTTGGGGTTTCTGCTTTTTAAGCACCACTTAATAAATATTTTAAAAAATTAATAAATTATTAAAAATATTTCCTACATTTGTGTACTGCCTTTAAGGGGCCGTTCCTATCCTATGAAAAACAAAGGGAGTATTTTACTCCCTTTTTATCTTTTTTTATAGAACCAATGCAATAACCTAATAACATATTTTTTAAAATTAAATCGCCAAAGTACATTGTTTATGAAAAAGTCTA
>CAYVXB010000185.1:0-3013 GCA_964454275.1 uncultured Chitinophagaceae bacterium
AAATAATTTTTCTATAATTATCCCATCCCTTCGGGATTTTTTTGTGTATATACTCTAGGTGGCACACAGGCTACTTGCTGCAAATCAGGCGGGGGTTTCCGCTCCAATCCAGCAGCCTATCGACTTAAACCTATCCATCAGCATAAAAAATGTATAGTAGTAAAATATTTTTCAACTAATATATGAATAGGATGAACAGGTTAATCATTATTTTAATAATAAGCTTTGTTTCTTCAATTGTTCATGCTCAAATTACCATAAACGGACAAGTGCTTACTCCCAATGGAGTAGAAGAATTAGCAACAATTAGTTTGCTTAGGCTTCAAGATTCTAGTATTGTAAAAACGGAGCTAACAGATAAAAATGAAAAATTTAAAATAGAAAAAATATTTTCAGAAAAGTATTTTGTAACGGTTGAGGTTGTAGGTTTCCAAAAATAGCATAGTTCAGTTTTTGAAATAGATACGTTAAATACAAATTATATTATAGTGCCTCCTATTATACTTACTCCAATAAGTAACATGTTGAAGGCAGTATTGGTTACTAGTAAAAAACCATGGATTGAGCAAAAATTAGATAGAACGATCATTAATGTGGAAGATTCTCCTAGTAATGTAGGATTAACCGTTATGGAGATATTAGAAAAATCTCCAGGTATTTAGGGGGCTAAGATAAAAATAGGGTCATGAAAGTAACAACGTATGCACCATTTCTTTTTAATAGAGGCAGTAGGCTTTTCCCAATTATGAGGGAAAACAGCAGGATTGCTCATTCGACAACCATTAGGAAGATCTATCATAATCTATAGTTTTAGGCACTTTTTTAGGCACTTTTTGTAAAAACTACAGAGTAAGGATTTTTGATAGAAAGCTGAAAGCCAATGTGAAAAAGGCTTTCAGCTTTGTTGCCCGACCAGGATTCGAACCTAGACAAACAGAATCAAAATCTGTCGTACTACCATTATACTATCGGGCAATAAAAACGGTCTGCAAAAGTAGCATAAAGAAATTATTGAACCCAAAAGTTTTTTCTATGATTTTTTTTTACGTTTTTTAATGATAAAAGTTGTACATATAGTTATAGAAACAAATAAATATGTACTATTGATGCAATAAATACTTTTTATGTTTCATCATAAGATTATATCTAAATGGGTTATGACACTGGTAGGGGTTCATTTTTTTTTAATGGTGTCTGCACAAAATGCTACCGACAGGTTATATAGTGCAACCATTGCGTTCGAAAAAGACGAAGCAATGCAAAATGCCATATATAGTTTATATGTTGTAGAAGATAAAACAGGAAAGGTTTTTTTCGATAAAAACAGCTATTATGGCTTAGCTCCAGCCAGTTGTCAGAAAATAATTACTTGCGCCACTGCTTTTGACATATTAGGATTGTTATATACGTATACCACAAGCATACAATATGACGGGAAAATGATAGATCATACACTAAAAGGAAATTTATATATCAAAGGCTCTGGCGATCCATCTTTTGGAAGTCATCGGTTTAGTAATACTGCAGATATTATTTTACAAAGAATAAAAAATGCATTATTAGAAAAAGATATAAAGAATATTGATGGCAATATAATAGTAGAGGATAATTGTTTTGGAACACAAGCCATACCAGATGGATGGATATGGCAAGATATTGGAAATTACTATGGAGCTGGTGTTTGGGGGCTAAATTGGCGAGAAAATGAATATGATATTAAGTTAAAATCCAGTGGTAGAATAGGGGATGATGTTTTAATAGATACAATTTTATTGCCATTATCAACCATTCATCTTATATCCGAAGTAACAGTGGGCAAAGAAGGCTCAGGAGATAATACCTATATCTACATCCCGCCATATGGTATGCAAGGGTATATTAGAGGAACTATTCCTCCTAATAAAAAAATGTTTACTATTCATGGTTCTATGCCTTATCCTACAACTGTTTTTTTAAATGAAATGCAACAATATTTACAAAGCAATGGAATAATGCATCAAGGTAATTTGATCAGTAATCTATTGGATAAGGAAAAAATAGTAGAAGCGCCTAAAAATACGTTGCTTGAATTACAATCTCCATCGCTAGATTCTTTAGCTTATTGGTTTATGCAAAAGAGCTTAAATCTTTATGGAGAAGCACTTTTAAAGACTATAGGATTAAACCAAGCAAAAAAAACTACAACAGAATCTTCGGCGGAATGGGTACAACAATTTTGGAATAAAAAATTAGGCTTGCCTAATTCTGCTATACAAATTGTAGATGGTAGCGGACTCTCTCCACAAAATAGAGTTACCACAAAAGCATTGGTTACTATTTTACAATATGCTAAAAAACAATTTTGGTTTAATAGCTTTTATAATGCTTTGCCTTTAATTAATGGTATTAAAATGAAAAGCGGAACAATCTATCATACCAAAGCGTACAGCGGATATATAACATCTAAAAATGGGAACTCCTATACCTTTTCTTTTATCATTAATAATTTTAATGGTAAGAGTAGTTATATTACGGAAAGAATGTTTAAATTATTAGATATATTGAAAAATTAAGCGAACCTATTTTTTTGACATTTAGCTAAATAGCGCTGTAATAGTACAAGTGTGCGACGCAACGAAAGCTTAATAGTAATACCCAGCTAAGTTCAAAAAAAATTATTTACCAACCCAACAAATACGCAAAAATTAATGGTGCTACAATTGTGGCATCACTTTCAATTTTGTATCCATTCAAAATAGGTTTTGGAAAAGGTGGAGAGATCATAAGATCTTTGGAGGCGGTATTCCAGTATTGTGTAAAAACTTTGTAAGGAGTGCCAAGTTTTGTAGAAATGGTCCAAGGCTCATTAAGGAGTGCACTGTTGTAAGAGCAGATTTCTATTCCCGGAAAAGCAAATGCTTTCTCCATTTTAACCCAATAAGGTTCATAACAACGATTAAAATAGATCGCCTTTGCATTGGAGTGACGAACGATTTCAGATAAGATCTGATCTGTTTTCCCTTTTTTCAGTGTA
>CAYVXB010000186.1:0-2971 GCA_964454275.1 uncultured Chitinophagaceae bacterium
AAAGGCAAAGTCCTGCAATCGTTCCAAGTATATAAGTCAATACCACCATTATATAGTAGGCGGCATCCTTTTTCATTAGTTCTTATTTGCAATATCTTCTATTCTTTTATCCAATACCTTTTCAGTAGTACCAAGTAAGCTATAAATATATCTATTCAAAGCGTAACCACTAAAAAGAACTATTAAATAAACGCCCCAATCATGAAGCCATGTTGGTAATGGGATGTTTTTATAATGAGCCAAAAACCATAAAATCTGCACAGTACACAAACCCAGTGCAGACACCATTAATGTATTCCATTCCTCTTTAAAAAATGTTTTCCAAACTTCTCCAAATCCTAAAGATGGGTATTTAATCCTAAGTTTCCCAATCTGCTTCATCACATCGTAACCCACACCTATAATGTATAGTGCTGCAATTAGTAATGATTCTAACATATTTTACTTTTTAAATTTTCTTGATTTATACCATGTGTAAATATCCTTCCCCGCTAAACCTGCTATGCCACCTGCTATGCCTAAAATTATTGTGGCTAATATTTTCAACCCAAAAAGCTCAATCTGATGCCAAAAATTCTGACCCCACAATAGCCATAAAGTTACTGTAAAATCCCCGCATAAAAAAGCCAGTGCTTTACTTCTTTTATTGTCAGACATACTAATCAGAGTTTGAGGCATTTAAAATGAGTTATTGGTGTTACAAATTTAATGATTTTAAAAGAAAAATAATGGCAGGTTTTTCCTCACCACTGCTGCGCTTCTTTCCACAGCCCCAATATCTGTCCCCCCTCCTTGTGTCCTTGCGTTACCATAAATATCTGTTGTTAGCCATGATGGGGGGCTTACCCCTGTATTGTAAAGCATCCCATTTAATGAAGGGGTGAATAGGGTGCTATCTGCAAAGCCTGTCCATGTGGTACAATTAAACCTATTGCTGGCAGTGTCGTAGCTGATACTTGTTCCTGATGCGGCTACTATGCCCTGCACCCATGCGTTAGGTGAGCAGACGGAATCCCGAAGCAATACCCACACATTATTCTTTGCTGTAACTACTGCGCTGCTTAAATAGTCATCTATCAGGGCTGCGATATATGGGCTATTCCCCACTCCCACTGCTAAATTGTATGCTGTATTGTTCCAGTAATAAGGGGTACTATCGTTCCTGTTTCTTGAATATCCGTTACCGTATCCTGATGTGTCATTAGCTTGCACTTCAAAAGCCGGGTACTTTCTTTGATTTTTTACTTTGTTATTGTAAATCTTAGTTAGCCCGGTATATGTAGCACCCATAGATGGACAGTCTGCAAACTTCCCTCTTATTGCATTACCAAAATTAAAAGGGCCAAATAGGTTGTTGTATATTTGTCCGTGGAATCCATAAGCATTAATTACAGATGCGTGACCTGTTGGATTAGCTACTACCCCTAAGTTTATGAATGTGTTATTTCGGATAATGGTATTATAGCAATTAAATGCTGATATGAAATTTGATGCCGCTCCGTTGGATGGGTAATCTGAAAATGTGCAATTACTAACTTCGGTATCAAACCAATAAGAATATCTTGTAGGTGGGAAGTTGCCGCCAATGGTAATAGCCACACCGCTTGTATTGCCTGTGTAAACTCCATTAAAGTTGCAGTAAGTCCATTTCCAATGGTGCATACTATTTGCTATATCCCCATTGAACGTAGTCAAAGCCCCTGTGTAATATGGGCCAAAACCGCTTGTCGCATTAAAAGAACATGAGTCAAACCAAATGTAATTATTATACCCTGTTGTTCCCATTCTCCAAATAGTCGGGTTGTTATCGGCTTCCATCCCTACTGTCTTTACCCCACTACTATTTGTTATGTAGTTATTAAATGTATTGTTGTTTATGGCAATCTTAGCCCCCGGCATCCAATATACAACTATATAGCTTCCGGGAGTTCCTGAATTACACCCCGTTATTGAATAACTATACCAATCACCGCTACGAACAGGAATAAAAACCGTATCACCCGCATTTAGATTACCAAACGGCCCTGAATCGGATATATTAATACTTGAAGTACCTGTTGACCAAGTATAATTCGTTGCATTAATAAATAACGGTAAAAACAAAAATATGAATAGTAATTTCTTCATTATGCTTCTTCGTTTACGCTTACAACATCCCATTTTGAATCAGTTGTATTATATACGCAACCAACGTACATTGTTTTGTTTGCAGTGGTAGTGGCTGGTAATGTTACTCCAATAGCCCTAAATATAGCGTTCCATGTAATTAACCTACCTGTGCCATTATCCTTTAATCTTATTAATAATGTCTGCCCTTGTGTGGGTGTGCCTGATGGAGCATTAATAGTTATATCTGCTGCAAGTGCGGTCACTGTGTAAATATCCACATCGTCACCTGCAATAGTCAATGAACTACTTGATGCTGTTGTGCCTACTCTTTTTGTTATGCGCTTATTAGTTAATGTTTGAGTACCATCATTGAATGTAAATGTTTCCCTTGTTGTCCCGCTTCGGGTAAAGAATAAATTAGTTCCATCATATTCCATTGCCCCTGCTTCTGCTGTTGTGAGATTAGTACCGCTTGTAAACTTTAACGGTGCTGTATTTGCTGTTGCTGTACCCGCTCCAATGTGTAAATAAGCAGTACCGTCAGCACTTGTTCTTATACTGATAGTCCCAGCCCCCATAGATAGTCTTGCATTACCGTTTGAGTAAAATAAATGCCTGTTACTTGCATTATTAGCTGTATTAATACCCAAAGCTATGTTAGCGTCTGCATTACCAAGGAAGAAACCCCCTGCTGTATTTGTGGCATCCCCTTTAACGACCAATTTTACCCCGGATGTTCCTGAAGCCGATACTCCAATGCCGACATCTGTTCCTGCTGGCAATGCCAAAGAAGCTATACCACTTGTCTTAAATATATGGGCATTAGCTACATCATTAAAAGTGTTTATCAATAATGCGTTAT
>CAYVXB010000187.1:0-2937 GCA_964454275.1 uncultured Chitinophagaceae bacterium
TTTTGCTTTTTGAGCAGATTGTAAGTCCTCGTTGCAAACGAGGACTAGTAAAGGGCAAGTTATAGGTAATGGAACAGCTAGTGTTCTTAGAGGTGCTTATTATATGTACAAAGTTGAAATATATGAAGGACTAAGTTATAATGCTTACATTAAGAAAAAAGAATCAAAAACTTTACCTACTCCGATTATAACTCAATTAGCTAGAGATGCCTGGAACAATACTCAGGGTAGAAGTTTAGATAGATACGGTCCAAAGAATGAAACGCCTCCAGGAATTTATTGGTTAACTTACTACCCTAATGGGATTGGTTCTAAAGGATATAAGTTAAAAATATCTGATACGAAAGATGGAGATTATATTAATGGGATTCACGGTAAAAGAGAAGGAGTTCGAATACATCATTATAGCCCACATTTTGCAGAAGGTTGTATAACAACAGGAGATAATAACAAAAAGTCTGTTGATGATTTTATTAATAAAATACCTTCTTTGAAAAAGAAGCCTATAAAATTTGTTATAGAAGAAAGAAAAGTGAAATATATAAATGGTTTATTTAAAGGAGTTAAATAATGAAAAATATAATATTTATTCTTCTGCTAACAATGTTTATTAATAGTTGTAGTAGTCAAGTAGAAAATAATAATAATATGAGTATAAATAATGAATTAGTTAGGTTTCTTTATAAAAATTATAATAAACTCGATTTTGATGATGATCTTGAGGAATTAATATTCTGGGATCTTGATAATGAAAATCTAAAAAAAGTAATCAGGAATGATTTTAAACATGATGATAGCCTAGTAATCAAACTAAATAAATTAGAAGAAGTAAGAAAATCATTTTATCTCTATTCAATAAAAAAAATAGAAGAAGATTACCAAAAATATAAATATTCAGATGGACCATTTTTTGATTATTTAGTAGAAAAAAAAGATGGGGCAGCTAAAAAATTAATTATCAAAATTATTAATGATCCTAATATCTCTCAAGATAAGAAAGATGAAATTGGGGATAAATTAAATAATTGGAATTTTAAATATGAGCTTAATGATCCTGATGGGTATGTAAATTTAAGACAAGAAGGAAATTTATCTTCAAAAGTTTTAAAAGCAGTAAGTGTAAATGAGAGAATAGAGGTTTTAAATCATTCAGGAAGTTGGTGGCTGATTAAAATGAATTCAGGTATTAAAGGATATGTACATAACAGTAGAATAAAAATTATTGATGAATAATATTTTTATCTTATTACTCATTATTCTTACAAGCTGTAATAACAAGATTAACCAAATTAAAAAGAATACAGCTCATGCAAAGAAATTAACATCGTTTATTCCAGATATTACAATTAATAACAAAATTATACTTTTAGAAAGTTTAAGAAATATAGATTTTATTAAAGAAAAAGAAATATATTATATAAAGGAAGATACTGTGATTATAATGAATAGAACACATAATCAAAAGCTTACTCTTCTTAGAAGTTATGGAGGAGATAGAAACGAATTTGGATATTTTGAAATCTCATATGATACTATAAATAATACGGAAAAGTACAATAAAAGTACTTTTGAATATTTTGAAACGGAAAATAAGATCAAACTTGGAATTAGAATGAAAGATGTGATTACAATCAAAGGAGATGGTTATTCATCAATTAAAGAGGGAGATGTAGAAGTAATTGAATATAAGATTGATAATTATTTAACATCCGATTTTTTAAAACGATATAATTCGCCAATTTATAATGCAATATTTACGTTTAAAGATGAAATTCTTGTAAAATATTCTTTTGGTTTTGAGATGCCTTAATAACTATAAGTATTATTACACATAAATCATGGCACACTCTCTTAAAATATTTATTCTATTCTCATTGTTGATAGCCTATTCTACAAATACTATCGCACAATATATAGCACCATTTGCAATAATAAAAGACAAAGATGGCGTTGTAAATGTAAGAGAAGGTAAAAATCCGAATTCCAAAATAATTGATAAGCTTGTAAAAAACCAGGTTTTTGAAGACCTAGCATTTATGAATGAGGAGTCTGAATCCGAATGGCATGTAATTACTTATGGGAAATATTCTTTATCAAAAAATACTTTCAATAAAACAACAAAAGAGCAAGGGGGCTATATTCATAAAAGCAGAATACTGTATTTAAGTCAATTGCCTCAGTTAAAAAAGAGTATAATTAACGATAGTATAACTGAATTTAAAAATGATAGTGTAAAAATCATCATTAAGATAGGATCGTTTATCTCTCAAAAATATAGAAATCACAAATTAGATACCTATGGCGATGGATATCTTCTGTCAATTGACGGAGAACGAAGCTGGGGAACGGATGGAATATCGCTAGAAACCTTAGTAGAAATTAGAAAAATAATCATTTATTCAAATGGCAAACAACATACTTTTCCTGTTAAAGCCATCAACAACATTTTTAGTCCTTGGCAAAAAAATATGATAGTTGCATTAAGTGATGATAATACTATGTTTATTGTAATGTCAAATGGCGATGCAGGAAACGCTTATAATGTAGTTTGGACAATTAAAAATAATATTGTTGTTTCAGAATTTATTAATCGAGATTTTTAAATAAGCAAAAGAAAGCAAATATATTTTTTACTAAAATCAATTGAGTGTCCACTACAACCATCAACCACATATTAGATCCCATAGGCAACCGTGCAGCTAACAAGCCTAAACCTACCTTATATGGGCGCTATGTTAATATGTACCGGTGTTATGATGTGCAAATAGAATGGTTACACAATGGTGAAAAACAACATTCCCTACAACAAGAAATAACCATGCACTGCAGAGATGTACAAAACGAAAAAGCAATCTGGAAAATAGATAAACAACAATTTTTAATAAGGTAGTATTTAAAACTTTGTGTAAATAGGATAGTAACTGTATTAGTGTAAAA
>CAYVXB010000188.1:0-2890 GCA_964454275.1 uncultured Chitinophagaceae bacterium
AAGATGTTGACTAATATTCCCGAGAGTGGGATGGGTTATCAAATAGTAAAAGTGATTTTAACAAGTGGTAAAATATTGCATCAGCATAAGGTTCTTAATGCTGAATTATTAATGTTAGAAGAGAATGAAAACATCACTATAAAAGATATAGAAAAAATAGAACTAGAAATCAAGAAGTAAATTTTGGTATCGCTAAAATAATAAACATGTAGAAATATAAAAACATCTACTAAATAGCAATCCCAATTTTTTAAATATGATTAATTTAAAAGGTTTCCCACCTAAAGTAGTTTTACTAAAAACAGGTAATCAGAGTAACAATTTTATTGAAATGCTGCTTATGAAACATAAATCAGCTATTGAAGCATTACATACTTCTTCTGAATATGGGTTATTGGAGATTTATTGATGAAACTATATATGTCTACTACAATCATCACCAACATAAAATGTCTAGTTAATACAAGAACGCAAAATCAATTACTGCGTGCTAAAGAATTAGCAGAATTGCCCTGTATATCAAACGCTTACTTAATCATTGAAGATGGACTTATTGTGGAATATGGAAAGATGTCTTCCATTCAACATGCAACACTCAACATTCAACATAAAATCGATGCTTCAAATCAATTCATATTACCTGCGTGGTGCGATAGCCATACCCATATCGTTTTTGCAGGAAGCAGAGAAGAAGAGTTTGTAGATAAAATAAAAGGATTGAGTTATGCAGCAATTGCTGCAAAAGGAGGAGGTATTTTAAACTCTGCTCAAAAATTAAATACAACATCAGAAGACGAACTATTTAATCAGGCTTGGAAACGGTTAGAAGAGATCAGTAAATTAGGAACCGGAGCTGTTGAAATAAAGAGTGGCTATGGATTAACGGTAGAAGGTGAATTAAAAATGTTACGGGTTATTAAACGGCTAAAGGAAAAATCAAAGCTATTAATTAGATCCACTTTTTTAGGAGCACATACGTATCCATTAATCTATAAAAATGATCATCAAGGATATATCGATTTAATTATTCAGGAGATGCTGCCAGTAATTGCAGCAGAAAAATTAGCGGATTATATAGATGTATTTTGTGAAGAAGGATTTTTTTCTCCAGCAGAAACAGAGACGATTTGCAAAGCAGGTATGCAATATGGATTGAAGCCTAAATTACATGTTAATCAACTAAATAGTATTGGAGGTATTGAAGTGGGATTAAAATTAAACGCCACCAGCTTAGATCATTTGGAAACCCTTACCAACAAAGACATTGAACAACTTGCCAATACTCCCCCCTTTGGGGGGATAAGGGGGGCTGGCCTTTGTACTTTATTGCCAACAGCCGCTTATTTTTTACGCATGCCGTTTCAACCAGCACGCCAATTAATTGATGCAGGTTGTGCTATTGCTTTAGCCTCTGATTTTAATCCGGGTTCATCGCCAAGTGGAAATATGAATATGGTAGTATCTATGAGTTGCATACAAATGAAAATGTTACCAGAAGAAGCTATTAATGCGGCAACTCTTAATGGTGCTTATGCTATGGAACTGCAACATGAAGTAGGCAGTATAACTGTAGGAAAAAAAGCCAATCTTATTTTTACAAAACCTATTCCATCCATAGCGTATTTACCTTATGCTTTTGGTTCTAATTTGATTGATAAGGTAATGATAAATGGAGATTTCGTATAATTGTGTAATATGAGTCATCTAAATATTTATAGCAAACAAGATATTACGCATCTTGTTCAACTACGTCCTTTTGAAACCAAATTGGGCGAGTGTGTACAATGTGTACACGATAGTAACGCACTTGAATCTTCTATTGCCCATACAAATGCTCCGTACATTCTGTTTGGAATAGCGGAAGATATTGGCGTAAAAGCCAATGGTGGTATAGGGGGCACAAATACTCTATGGAAATCTTTTTTACAATCCTTCCTTAATATACAAAGCAATGATTTTTTAAGTGGAAATGATATATTGTTATTAGGTCATTTTGATTTTTCTGATTTAGAAACAGTTATAGAAAAAAATGCATATAACGAGCAAGAAAAAATTGCTGCTTATCGGCATGCTGTAAATACTATAGATGAAGAAGTGGAAAAGATTATAAAAATTATTACACAACACAATAAAATACCCATTGTAATTGGCGGCGGTCATAATAATGCCTATCCATTAATTAAAGGATCAGCAAAAGGGTTACAAAAAGCAGGATGCATACCCATGGCACAAATCAATTGTATCAATCTAGATGCACATACAGACTATAGGCCATTAGAAGGAAGACATAGTGGTAATGCTTTTCGTTATGCAGAAGAAGATGGGTTTTTGCAGAAGTATTGTGTTATTGGAATTCACGAAAATTATATTCCACAAAATGTTTGGATAGATATCGTAAACAATCCCTTTATAGATTGTATAACGTATGAAGATATTTTTTTACATGAAAAAAGAAATTTTAGACAGGCCATAACGCATGCTATTGAATTTACAGCAGATAATTATGTGGGTGTAGAGTTGGATATGGATAGCATTCAAAATGTGCTCAGTAGCGCTACAACACCTTCGGCTATTATGCCTCTACATGCTCGACAATATATTTCTTTAGCCGCCATACATGCAAAAACAGCTTATTTGCATATTTGCGAAGGAGCTACAATGTTGACGGATGGTAGAACGGATCGTACTACAGGAAAGTTTATTAGTTATTTAGTAAGTGATTTTATAAAAATGTGCAAAGGCTAATAAACGAGTCGCCAGTCTGTACATGATAAAAATAGTGATAAGAATCATGCATTGTACTAATAATCCTCATTGTATTATTGCGTAGTTAGTAATATCTTAGCAGGGTGCGAAGATCATTGTATACAATGATCGTAACGGATTTATT
>CAYVXB010000189.1:0-2839 GCA_964454275.1 uncultured Chitinophagaceae bacterium
CTCTTGCTAAGCCGGCTCCACCTATGTATAATTCTCCAACAACACCTATAGGAACTGGATCACTATTGGGGCTCAACACATATACTTGTGTATTTTGAATAGGGCGACCTATATAAACATTTTTATTTTGATCTATTTCATAGAACGTTACATCGATAGAAGCTTCTGTAGGACCATAAAGATTATGTAATTTCAACGATGGGTTTAGTATATGTTTATATGTTTCTTGAACTATATTATTATTTAATGCTTCGCCACTGCAAAATATTTGTCTTAGTGTAGTGTGAAATGTATACTGTTGACTTGATAGATATTGATTATACGCCTCTAACATACTCGGAACAAAATGAAGGGTCGTAACTTTATTTTTTTGAATGAGTTGATGTAAATACTCACTATCCTTGTGCCCCTCTGGCTTTGCTAATACTATTTTTGCACCATACCAATTTGCCCATAAAAGTTCCCACACCGAGACATCAAACACATATGGTGTTTTTTGTAAAACAACATCATCTGAATTTAAAGCATACATGGCTTGCATCCACTCTATTCTATTCACTATGCCGGAGTGGTTTAACATAACTCCCTTAGGTTTTCCCGTAGTGCCTGAAGTATACATGACATAAGCGAGATCCGTAGCTTTGCTATGTTGTGGTACATTGGATGTATCTTCTTGTTGGTATAATATTTCTATTAGATCTACACCAATAACTTTATCCTGCGGAAGTTTTGTTTGATTATTTTCAATTAAGTGTCTTTGACTAAGGATTAGCTCGGCATTTGCATCTTCTAGTATGTAATCTATCCTTTCCTGCGGAAAGGCTGGATCTATAGGCACATACGCTCCGCCAGCTTTCATTACTGCCAATATAGCTATTACCATTTCCAAGCTTCTGTCTAGATATAAGGCAATAAGGGTATCTGCAGAGAGTGTTTTTTTAGTTCTTTTTTTGTATTGCGATCTGATATGGCGAGCTAACTGATTGCTTTTTTCATGGAGCGCTGCGTACGTTAGCTGTTGTTCTTCGTAAATTAAAGCTATATTATCTGGAGTTTTTGCTGCCTGCTCTTCAAACAACTCATAAATAGTTTTGTTTTTTTGATATTCTTTATCCGTATTATTCCACTCATAAACAATCTGATTGTATGCTGTGTTGGTTAGTAAACTGAATTTAGTATAGGATTTATTTGGTGCTTCAATGAGTTGATCTAGCAGATGGGTATAGTGCTGAATGAGCCTTACTATGGTGTCTTTATGAAATAAACGAACGGCATAACTGATTTGTCCTACAAGTTCCTCCTGGCTATCATCTATAAAAATGGATAGATCAAATTTTTCTACTTCATAAATATCTGTTATCGGATAGGGTTTAAGGTAGTTCTTTTGTTGATCTGAGCGCTTACTTTGATTACCGAAGCTCTGAACTCCAAACATTACCTGAAAGACTGGATGTCTTGAAGAATCTCTTTCAACACCTAACTCATTAACTAATTTTTCAAAGGGTAAATCTTGATGTAGTTGGGCTTCTATCTGCTGCTGATAAACTTGTTGTATTAATTCCTCAAACGTTTGGGATTTTTTAAGTAGTATTCTGTTTGCTTGTGTATTAACAAAAAAACCAATAAGTTCTTCCGTTTGCCTATGGTGCCTGTTGGCAATGGCACTACCGATTACAATATCATCTTGGCCAGTATATTTATTTAATAAGATAGCAATACTGCTTAATAGTACACTATGTAATGTTACACCATGGGCTTGCGCTAATACACGTAACTTTTGACTAATGTCTTTTTTGATTGTAAATTCTTCTTGTGCCCCTCTATAGTCTATACTACTTGGCCTTGCATAATCAGTAGGAAATGCTAAGGGTTGATAACCTGTTAATTTATTTTTCCAATACCTTAATTGTTTTGCTAAGGTATCTCCTGTTAAATAATCTTTTTGCCATGCTGCATAATCCTTGTACTGTATATCTAAGGCAGGTAGATTAAATGTTGTATCCTTATTAATGTATGCTTCATAATAAGCAAATAATTCTTTTTCAAATATATCAATTGACCAACCATCACTGGCTATATGGTGTGTGTTAATCAATAATAAAGTTTTATGTAGCGAATGATTAGATGTTGATTTAATGGTGTAAAACTTAACTCGAATAGGATACGCTTTACTTAAATCAAAAGGTTGATTAATATCTTCTTTAATTAGAGATGTGTAATCGTCTTTATCCGTTAGGTTAATTTCTTCTATTGAAATGGGTTCGTTATGAACAAGCTGAATACCTTGCACCATATTAGCTTTCTGCTCAATGGTAGTTCTTAGTACTTCGTGCCTAGATACTATTTGTTGTAGAGCTCGTTTTATACTTTTTTTATCTGTATCAATACCGAGCTCATATATTGCTGGTACATTATAAGCATTTGTTCCTTCTTCATATTGCTCAATAAACCATAGGCGTTCTTGGGCTGGACTTAATGGATAATATATTGTAGCGCTATTTTTGAATATGGTAGTATGCTGAAACGTTTCTTCTGAGAAAATTTTATTTTCATTGAGCACTGAAATTAATTGGCTTCTATTATTTACAATAAAATCGGTAATTGTCTGATGTTGATTTTTTTTCAATATAGACATGTTAATAGCATCATTCTCCACCCAAATAGCTCCAGCATTATTCTTTAGCTCATTTAAAAAGGCATTAATATTTTCTATTTTATTCATAGTTTCATATTGATATGGTATTTATCATTATTTAGAGTGCTTAGAAGACTAATGTAATTCTCTCCTTTACTAGTCCTCGTTTGCAACGAGGACTTACAATCTGCTCAAAAAGCAAAA
>CAYVXB010000190.1:0-2785 GCA_964454275.1 uncultured Chitinophagaceae bacterium
TAATACTTACTAATCCTTTTTAGCTTGTTAATTTCTTATGGTATATCTATTTGCTACTTATTATATAATAGCTTTATTACCACTCTAGTCCTCGTTGCAAACGAGGACTAGTTGGGGCTAGTTGGGGAAAATATAATTCTTATTTAAAAGTTAAGGAGCTTTTCGTAAATAATCTTCAGGTTGTGGATCTTCTATTAATGTTTCATCATTTTTGAATATGTCTTTTTCTTTTTCTGCCAGTTGATACCATTTTCTAAAGTTGGGTAAGTTATAATAATTGTTTCTTTCAAATTCTTGTTTAAATTTTTTTTCTATATCTTCATAATAAATAAACTTACCTATAAACATTTGATTGTAATGGTAATTATTATACTTGTATTGTTCTCCAAATTGTAATAAATACGCTATAATTTTTGCTCTATCTCGAAAAGGAATTTCTCCGAAAGAGGATACCGTTTTTCGAGGATCAGCTAGCTCGCTTATTAATTCAGCAATATTTAAAATATGCTTATTGCTATCGGAGGTGCTTATTTCTTTGATTAGCTTTAAGGTATTTTCGTGGATGATATAATTATTGGTACAATTTTTTGTCCAAAAAATCTCGCTTATTTCGTCTAAATTTGATCTGAGAGGCCCATTGGTATTAAAGAACTCACACGGGGGCGTTCTGCATAAGACCCATTTTAGTAGTTCTTTATCTTGTGTATAACCAAATGTTTTTACTAATTTTTCCATAAAGTATTCATCATTTGATATTAGCCAATTATAATGTATTCTGCTGTCGTTAAATAGATACATGTTTCTTGCAATAAGAATTTGTATGTTTTTTTGACGTTCTTGTTTTAAATTCAAATCCTCCTTCCATAAATACTTAGATACAAATTTTCCATGCTTATCCTTATACTTCCTTGATGTTTTTCCTTCTATATCGGCAATATTCTTAAATTTTTTCTGATAGTCTATAATTTGAGGAACAGCATACGCTTCAGTAATGAAGCTTTCATTTTCAATAATAAACAATCCATAATAATCGATTATATTATTAGGAAAATATTTAACCTCTTGATTGCATTTATCAAGTAAATTAACGTACGAATATTTTAAATCAGATTTTGAGCCTATGCTTCTACTAAAAATAGATTTAATCTTAATACTAAATTTCTCTTTAGGTAAGAAATTAAACGCATGTACCTGTAATATTTTTTTTATACTAGGTAGTATAGCCTCCATATCTTTATTAGTATACTGATAGGGGTTATCAAAAGTTGGCCTTCCATATTCTAGTTGATTTTTTAAGATTTCTTCTATTGCTTTTATCGTATCTGTTCTATCGATATTTTGCCCTGTAATCTTTGTAATAAAAATAGTTCCAAATAGTAGTATCAGTATATGTTTCATAAATTCCATTTTAAAGTTCAGTACCTTTTACCCCGGGGTTACCTTTGTATTCAGGTAAGTTATAATCTTCTTCAGTAACAGAATAATTTGTAGGAACGATGTATGCAAAGTAATCTGAAACTTCATAAGACACACAACATAGCTTTTGAGATTGATTACCTCCTAAAATAACTATTCCATTACCTTTTTTGCCAGCGACGAAACCAACATGTCCTCCCCCTGGTCTCTTTTTAACAGCAATTGCCCCATATACGGGCTTCCCTAAATCTCTTCCCTCAGGCCAAGTAGCCCATTTTAGAGCTCTTACTGCATCATACCCTTGATCTGTTTTTACACCTTCATAGCCATAATGTCTCATTATCCAATTTACAAAAGCAGCACACCAAGCTATGTCTTTTTCATTTTTCGTATTATCTTTCATAGGCTTTTCATAAGCAGTGTCCTTAAAATATTTCTGGATTTCATTGTTAGAACCTGTTTCTTTTAATTTTTTTGCTTCTTCTAGCCAAGCTAATTTCATCCACGGAGCTCTTTTCTTTGATTTTTTTTCACTGCTTGCTTCGCATAGTTCGTTATATTTAAAAAATTTATCTCGCAGCAATTCATAAAGTTTGAGTCTTTCTTTCCAATTATTAGGTTCACCAATTTCTGGGTCAAATCCATTCAGTAAAATAGATATAGTAAACAAATATTTATCTTCAAAATCTGCTATTTCATTTAAAGATTTGTTGGCAATTTCTTCTTTATAATTTTTACATTCAGGCGTTTTATTGAGTATCGCTTTTTCTATATCACTGCGAAAATGTTTCTTAGGAGCTTTTTTTCCTTTGCTCCATTCCCAGCCTGCACTATCAAAGGCATAAAAAATATCCGAAGCAACAATTGAAGGGTTTTTTATTATATCTGAATTTTTTACATAGTTCGCATATTCTTCATATGACCCAGGTAAATTATAATACTTAGAGTTTTTACCACGGCTGCCTGTTAGCTGTATTATGCCCCTTCCCTTATATACACTTTTGCTAGATGGATATTTGCTTGGCGATTCCTCTGTAGTACTTAATGAAGCACTTTCATGTATCGCCTGCGATAAAAAGTGTATTTTTCTAATACAAGTATTGATGCTGTACTTGCTCATCATTGCATTAAGCTGATTCGAGAAAGCTTCAAATGATTTATCTTCAATGGTACATGCATTATTTTCCCAAATAAGTTCTTTCCCTTTAAGTAACTTAACCATTTGTTTAATCTCATCTACTGTGAAATTTTTATTACAAAAACATTTTTTCTCTTTTTCATCCTCTTCCTTTACTAGTCCTCGTTTGCAACGAAGACTTACAATCTGCTCAAAAAGCAAAATTAATACTTACTAATCCTTTTTAGCTTG
>CAYVXB010000191.1:0-2737 GCA_964454275.1 uncultured Chitinophagaceae bacterium
GGTAGAGCATTGTGTAACAGAAGAAGTAATCAATTTTGATTTAATTAAAGAACAAATTAAAATAGCTAATGGAGAAAAAATAAGTGGCAAGAATTATGAACCACAAATGCATGCAATTGAATGTCGCATTAATGCAGAAGATCCTTACAATGACTTTCGTCCATCACCAGGTAAAATAACGGTACTGCACCAACCCGGTGGGCATGGTGTTCGAGTAGATTCTCATGTGTATGCTGGTTATACTATTCCTCCATATTATGATTCTATGATTGCTAAAATTATTGCAATAGCACGTACTAGAGACGAAGCCATTAAAACAATGTATCGTGCATTAAGCGAATACGTAATTGAAGGTGTAAAAACAACTATACCTTTTCATCTTCAACTCATGCAAAATGAAGATTTTATTAAAGGAAACTTTAATACCAAATTCTTAGAAACATTTAAAATGAAGTAAAATGTTACAAAATGTGCCGAAGGAAATAGATGGAGCAACCGTTTTATATATTGGTGAGGCACCAGAAAATTTTGGCTATGTGAGTTATAGAGATGAAGAAAACAAATTAGAAATAAAAAGGATAAATATTGCCTACCTTGCCGTATGTAGGTGTATCGAGCGGGATGATTATTATCTCTTTGCTTGCGATAAGGACTTTAACGCCTTGCACGATTTCCTTTTTTCCACTGTTGAGGAATGTTTTGAAGTTGCAAAAAAGCATTATAAAATAAATACAATTAATTGGATAAACCCTGTTTAAATATAATACATGAACAAACCAGAAAACAATCCCATCAACATAGAAATATCAGAAGAAATAGCAGAGGGGACCTATGCTAATTTAGCTGTCATAACACATTCGCATGCAGAATTTGTTATTGATTTTGTAAATGTGATGCCGGGCACACCTAAAAGCAAAGTCAAATCACGCATTATTTTTACACCACAACATGCTAAGCGTTTTATGAAAGCTTTGGTAGAAAATGTACAAAATTTCGAGGCCACACATGGCCATATTCAAGACCTTGAAGCTGTAGAGATTCCTATGAATTTTGGAATACCACCAGCACAAGCATAATCAATCCGTTTTTTAATCTTTAATTCAATTTATCATGAAACGCGTACAGGTACTTTTTATTGCACTATGCACAACTACTTTTTCCTTTGCTCAAAATAAAGGAATAACATTTTCTTCAGCATCAGAGTATAACAACTATATTGTTGACAAACAGCAAGAAGTAGTTCAAACCATTTTAGCATTTTCAGCGGCTAAAGAAATACTCAAAAAAGAACAAATTATAGATGCTTACATACCAAAAGTAATAAAACACTTAAATGATATAAAAGCCATGCCTGCTTTTAAAGGCAATACGGCATTAAGAACAAGTTCTATTAATCTTTTTGAATTCTATAAAGAAGCCCTTTCTGGAAGTTATAAAAGAATTATTGATATACAAAAAGATGGAGTAATAACAAAAGAAGAGCAAAAAGAGGCACAACAAATATCTGTAAGCGTTAATGCAAAAGAAACTAAGCTTGATGCGGCTTTTAAAGCAGCTCAGCAACAATTTGCTGCACAAAACAATATGCGTATAGAAACAAGTGATCTGCAAAAGAAAATAGATAAGTTGAAGAAAAAATAAAAATCGAACTATTAAATCAGTGAAGAGGGATAGACTATAGTAAACCAGTATCTGCAAAACTGTAATATCCTTCTTCACTTACTATAATATGGTCCAACACTTTTATATCGAAATATTGTGCGGCCAGTTGCACTTTTTGAGTTAATGCCTCATCAGCTTTACTTGGGTTAAAGCTCCCTGATGGGTGATTGTGACATAAGATGATGTTAACCGCTTCATAATCCAATGCTTTTTTAAGAATAACACGTGGATCTGCAATAGTTCCAGTAATTCCACCCTCACTTATTATTTCTATATGATTGACACGATTACTTCTATTCAAAAATACCACCGCAAACATTTCTTGCTTTTTAAATCTAAATTGATGACGGAGTAATTCAGCAATATCCTTACTTGATTGTATAATCAATCGTTTTTCAGATAATATATCTCTTCGAGTTCCTAGTTCTAACGCAGCAATAATAGCAATAGCTTTGGCTTCCCCTATTCCCTTTATTTGCATAATTTCATTTATAGAAAGCTTGCTTAGTTTTACTACATTATTTTGAGCCAATTGTAGAATTTCCCTTCCCAACTGTACTGCACTTTTTTCTCTAGTACCATGATGTATAAGAATCGCTATTAATTCTGCATCGCTTAATGCTGCAGAACCTTTTAATAATAGTTTTTCTCTTGGTCTATCATCCTTAGCCCATTGTTTAATAGCATCAGACATCGTTTAAAATTGTAATCCATCAAAATAATAACTTCTATTGTTTGAAATCAATAAAATCAGAAAAATTAGTCGGCTTAGTTGAAAACCTATTCAATCATAAGTTATCTTCGCCACATACAACATTTTATTTTATGTCGCACGATGCCAAGATCTTTGCCGGTACTGCTTCTAAAAACCTAGCTGAAAATGTAGCTAAAAGCTTTGGTTCTAGTTTAGGCAAAATAACGATTGATCATTTTTTAGATGGAGAAATGCAACCTGTATTTGATGAAAGCATTCGTGGGCACTACGTTTTTTTAATACAAAGCACTTTTGCACCAGCAGATAACTTGATGGAATTATTATTAATGATTGATGCAGCAAAAAGAGCATCGGCTTACA
>CAYVXB010000192.1:0-2687 GCA_964454275.1 uncultured Chitinophagaceae bacterium
ACAAATGAGATAAATGATATTCAATCTTTAATAGATCAGTATAAGCCCACACATTCTATCCTATCCTCTGTTATAATACACAATCCTGAAGTTGAATCTCTATTATCTAAGCATACAACATTTCACTTACTTAACCATACCAGCAAACTTCCCATTCATATTCCTATTAGCAATGTAGATACAATAGGTTCGGACAGACTTGCATTGGCAATAGCAGCCACAACCTTGTTTCCCCAAAAACATAATTTAGTTATCAGTTTAGGTTCTTGCATTACCTACAATTTTATCAATAAGTATCATAGTTTTATTGGTGGTAGCATTTCCCCAGGTATGGCAATGCGGTTTAAAGCATTAAACACATTCACCGCCAAGCTACCCAAAGTGCAAGCAGAAGAAAATTACCCCTTGCTAGGTTATAATACTAAAACAAACATCCTCAGTGGAGTGCTTGAAGGCATGGCAAAAGAAATAGATGGCATTATAGGGCGTTATCAAAATAAATATAATAACCTTAATATTCTAGCAAATGGAGGAGATATAGTATTTTTGGCGCCCCACTTAGAAAATAAGATATTTGTAGACCCTTATCTCATTTATAAAGGCCTTTATGCAATTAATGAATATAACCTCGATTAAAAAATATACGCTTTGCATTTTATGCACTTTGGTCATTATGGCTAATGGCAATGCCCAAGAAAATTCTCCTTATTCTCGTTACGGTTTGGGGAATTTAATATCCAATCAAAATACTGTAAACAAAGCCATGGGTGGTATTTCTGCAGCGTATTATGATTATCAATCTATTAATTTTACGAACCCTGCTAGTTACTCTAATCTTAACATAGTTACTTATGATATGGGAGTTGAAATTAATAGCAGAACCATTAGCAATCTTTCAAAAAAAGAGCATTATACTGCAAATAACCTCATACCTGCTTACCTACAATTGGGCGTTCCATTACGTAGAAACTGGGGTATGGCATTTGGTTTAAAGCCAGTTACAAATATTCAATATAACATATCTACTAGTACTCGGTTACCCGGTAGCGATAGTCTTCAAAACATTTATGAAGGCAATGGTGGACTTAATGAAGCCTATATGGGTATGGGGTATAAAATAAAAGGATTCAGCTTTGGTGCAAACTGGGGATATGCATTTGGAAATAGAAATATTAATACAAAACGTATTATCATTAATGATAGTGTTGCATATCAATCAGCGAGATATGCGGATGAAACATTTTTTTCAAACTTTTTTTACAACGTTGGGATTCAGTATGAACATGCTCTTAAAAACAATCTACTACTCTGCGTTGGCGCCAGCGGAAGTGGAGAGCAAAAACTACATGCTACTCGAAACATTATTAGAGAATCTTTTCAACACAGCAGTGTTTATGGTGATATTCCTATAGATACGATATATATTAAGAATGCGGAACTCGGTAATGTTGTAAATCCATTAACATACAATATAGGATTTATGTTGACTAAACTAACACAAGATCGAAATAATAATAGAGTACCACAATGGAAATTAGGAATGGAATATAGCAGCACACAATGGTCTAGATATCGCTTTTATGATACAAAAGATCCGGTGAGTGATAGTTGGGTGTGGAGAGTAGGGGGAGAATTAATACCCAATGCATTAAGCACAAAATCCTATTGGGGAAGTATTTCCTACAGAGCTGGATTTTACTATGGTAAAGATTATATTAATACCAATGGCCCAATGAAAACCTATGCATTTACAGCCGGACTTAGCTTCCCAATAAGACGCTGGAATAGCTATTCATACCAATTTACACAATTGAATACAGCATTCGAAATAGGCAAACGTGGAAATAATGAAAATATTATTTCAGAGAATTTCTTTAAATTCACACTAGGTATATGTTTGAGTGACATATGGTTTAAGAGATATAAATACAATTAACGATGATAATAAGAAATATAGTTTTAAACAATATATCAAAAAAATTGAATGAAGGATGAAAGTCCTAGTAAAAAAAACATCTCACCTGCTATATATTATTCGTTACCCATTATTCGTTATTGTTTGTTTTTGCTTTATTGCTTGTGAAAATAATATACAAGAAGTCAATGCTTTTACACAAAAAAAAACCGGCGTAGAAGAAGCTTCTGATATTAGCATGCTATATAGCACAAACGGAAAAATAAAAGCCAAACTCACCTCCCCCAAACTTTATCGTTACCAAACAGATACAGCTATGGTAGAGTTTCCGGATAGAATACATGTGGATTTCTACGATTCTAGTGCCAAAATAGAAAGTAAGTTGAGTGCTAAATATGCTAAATATTATGAATCTAAAAATGAATTTTTTTTAAAGGATAGTGTACAACTTATCAATCAAAAAGGCGATACTGTAAATACAACTCGGTTATATTGGGATCAAGCAAAAGCTATTTTTTATACCAACCAGCCTGTTAGTATAAAACAGAAAGATAAAACGATTAACGGTATAGGACTCACTGCTGATCAGGATTTTAAAAATTGGACGATCAATAACGTACAAGGTGCCATGCTCATTGCCGATAGTTTAACAATTGGGCCTTAAACTTAAAATGGCATTTTTTTCAACACATTTCATTATACTAAAAAAATAATTTTATGGTAGTATTTAAAACTTTGTGTAAATAGGATAGTAACTGTATTAGTGTAAAAA
>CAYVXB010000193.1:0-2641 GCA_964454275.1 uncultured Chitinophagaceae bacterium
TTTGCTCCTTATTATATAATAGCTTTATTACTTTGTAAGCACTCTAGTCCTCGTTTGCAACGAGGACTTACAATCTGCTCAAAAAGCAAAATTAATATTTACTAATCCTTTTTAGCTTGTTAATTTCTTATGGTATATCTATTTGCTCCTTATTATATAATAGCTTTATTACTTTGTAAGCACTCTAGTCCTCGTTGCAAACGAGGACTAGTTGGGGAATAGCTAAAAAACATATTGATAATACTGTGTAAAAAATATATTTCATTATTGTAATTTATTTTTAAGGTGTGCATATCGTCCCGGTGCTACAGTTCCCTTCCCATTAGATTTTTCTGCCATACGCCTATTATTTCCTTTACAATGACAAATAATAAAGTATTTATTGCCAATTAATTAATTTGACTGTTGAAGGTATTTATATCAAATTTGTCTATACTTATCCTTTGAGAAGGGGGATATTTTTTAATTACTCTTTTCCCTGTCTCATCCTCCGGGCTTTCAAATTTTAACATATCTACTTCTGATAATATGATGGAATTTAAATCAGGGCTATAGACAAAGCAATAAGTGTACGCAGTAAATACCCCATGTTCTAAATGGCTAGAAGAAAAGGAAAAAATACCATTTTCAAAAATTAGGTTGTCATATGAATGGTCTGAACTACCAGCAGATGATGGAGGTGGAATAATATTATTACGCTGTAATATTAGTTTATAGCTTCCATTGTTTAGACCGTAGAACAATAATACAGGATAAGCATCCGTCCCTTTATTATCTGCTACTCGGAAAGTTGTATCTTCTAATATTAATAATCTATCTTCAATTTTATCATTATTCATATCTGATTTTAGATGGTGGAGGATAATAAAGTTTTTGCTGTATTTCTCTTTTACATAATCTTCAGGATCAAAACCTTCCCAATTTTTTATATATTTTTTTTCTAGCTTAACAGCTTTGTTTATAGGGGTTTGCTTATGATTTTGGGAATTACACGTGCTAAAACTAAATAATATAAATACAAGGCATATGTTGATTGTTTTCATTGAAACATTTTATTTTTATGGCCTTTACGACGATAATTGTTGATGTAATTGCTTATTGTTATTTGGAGATTTATCAACATTAGATGGTAAAATAAGACATTCTTCAACTTGAAATATTTTTTTCATACTTTTTTCTTCCGGAATAGTATAAGGTTTATTGTTACCAAACGTCACTTCTTTGTGTGTACCACCTAGTAGATAAGCAATTCTCTTATTATACGAATCAGTACCGAAATTAATTTTTTTGACTATAGCTATAACTGCTGAAGAGCTACAACCAGTATCAGCATTTGTATAGCATCCCAGATTGTACCAATCGGCTAAACCCATTATTAAAGCTTCAAAAACAGTTAGAGATCTTTCACTTCCATTCGCAACATTTATTCCTGAATTTGATAAAAAGCGATCAATAATTTTTTGAATTTTCCCATATGATTCTCTACCTGTTGTTTGAATAAATCCTCTACCCCTAAATTTCCATCCATCTCCTTCTTTTATATTACCAAGTTTGTAATTTTCACTTTTGTTCTCATCTGCATAGGCTATGTCAGCTATTGCCTTTTGATCTGCACTTTGAGAAACGCCAATTTTTTTTCCTTTTTTATCAAAAACGTCTATTCTTCCAATTTTTCCTGCTTCTTCATAAAGAGTAGGATTATTTTTGAAACATCCAAATGGAGATCCTGAACGCAATTTGGTAACAGTATAATCCATGCTTTCGCCATCTAAACCATCGATCATGCTTTCACTAATTTCAGGTATTGCTTGTGCAAAAAAATGTGCTTTTCTTAAACAGGTATTTACTTGAAATATATTATAGATATACTCTTGTTTTGTGCCTGTTTTGGTTCCTTTATTATCATACACGTTTGTTTCTACTTTCCTATTAAATGCTTCGACTAAATCATTAATTAATTTATCATCGGCATCAGAAAATATTTTTTTAGCTTGTTCTTTAGTTATTCTTTTACACCTTGGGCACTCATTCTTGTCATCCTTTTTATCATCTTCCTCCTCTTTATTATCACTTGCACTTACCACTACAGGCTTTTTCCCTTTCGAGGATGCAGGATCTGTAGCAATAGCAAGACCTACTTTCAAAGATGCTATTAAAGTTTTTACTATCTCGTCTAGAGGGTTCTTCTTTACACTTATCTCGGCGGTGGAATGTATTTTTGGGTCATAGGTTGCTGTTACTTGATACAATTTGTCTTTAACTCCACTATTTTGGGCATTAGCTGGTGGAGTAAAATCAAGAGTTAACCTAGCTTCTGCCACACCTCTTTTTACCGTTGCTTCTTGGGCCTTAATGCTTGGTTTATTCTCTTCAGAAAGGCTTATTTTTATTTTTTCATCATCTTTTATATTAGCGCAATGTACCTGAACTATAAGAGTTTGCCCATATTGCATTGAAGTAATCTCTTCATTGTGAATATCTAGTAAATCAATTCTAAGGAGTTTTTGACTCCCGGCTTGAGGAGTTATCGATATCACTGCAGGTTCTTCTTGCTTAGGCGTTATCAAGTATGCTTTTAGCTCATATTCTCTTTCAAAAGCTATTTCTGCGAAGGTAAAAGGAAATTCGCTAACCCCTAATT
>CAYVXB010000194.1:0-2603 GCA_964454275.1 uncultured Chitinophagaceae bacterium
GGAGATATTCCAGAAGTACACCGTTGGGCATATGATTACGGTAAAGATGGTAAAGATTTTATACCACAAACCGTTCCCGTAAACCCCGAAGAAGAAAAACATTAAACCGTATATTTATATTACTCAGCCCTGAACATTCTCAGGGCTTTTTAAATTAATAGACTTCTTTCATAATTTAATATCAGTAATGCTATAAGATTCAAATACGATAAGGTTTTTACGTCATTGCGGTCTGAATTATGAAAGAGCCCTATTATGTGGAACGAAGCAACCCCAAAGACTTCATACCTCACAGTTGATGTAGAACGCACGTTACATTATATATTTGCACAAAGTAAATTCAGGTGTAGTTTTCACTTATTGAACAATCACAATGCCTCATCAAATCAACAAATCATTGCATTCTTCTGCCTCATTAACATTTGCTGAGAAAGCAAAAGATTATTTTTTACTGACAAAATTTACGCTCAGCTTCACAGTTGTTTTCTCTTGCGTAATATGCTATTTATTAGCACCCAATGTACTGGTGGGAAATATAGATACCTTATGGATGGTTATCATACTTTTTATAGCAGGTATGCTGGTTACAGGAAGCGCCAATGCCATCAATCAAATAGTAGAAAAAGACACCGATGCTATGATGAAGCGCACCAGTAAACGACCTGTTGCCAGTGGTAGAATGACTGTGAATCAAGGTTATATTTTTGCTATTATAACTGGAGCAATAGGTGTTTTTTTGATGGGATATTTTTTCAATTTTAAATCTGCAACAATATCACTTCTAAGTTTATTTTTATATGGATTTATTTATACCCCGCTAAAAAAAGTAAATGCTATTGCTGTATTAGTAGGCGCTATACCTGGCGCTTTACCTTGCTTAATTGGTTGGGTAGCTGCTACAGATGATTGGTCTACAGGCGGGTGGATAATGTTCTTAATTCAATTTCTGTGGCAATTTCCACATTTTTGGGCTATTGCATGGGTTGCACATGCAGACTATACTAAAGCAGGATTTAAATTACTCCCTTCTACACAAGGACCAACCAAATTTACAGCACTACAAGCTGTAATGTATGCACTGGTAATGATTCCTATTGGATTATTACCTTACACACAACACATAAGCGGATATACAAGTATGTGGATTGTATTAGCAGCCAATATATTTATGGTTATACAATGTGTAAGATTATATATACAAATGGATGTAAAAGCCGCACGGCGAGTAATGTTTAGCAGTTATATATATTTACCCATTATACTGTTGGCATTATTAGCTAATAAGCTATAAGCTAATTTCATTCATAACTCATAATTCTTAACGCTACATTCTTTTCATGTCTAAAAAATATAAAGGCTTCAGCTCCGCTGCTATACATGCTGGTCATAAAAAAGACCCTACCCATGCACACCTTACTCCTATATATGCTAGCAGCACATACTATTTTGATACAGTAGAACAAGGCATGCAACGCTTTGCAGGAGAAGAAGATGGGTATATCTATAGTCGTTGGGGAAATCCTAATCTAAGCGAGGCCGCAGATAAAATTGCTGCATTAGAAGCATTTGGTTTAACAGATGCAGATGAAAAACCTTTATTATTAAAAGGCATATTACACGCTTCTGGAATGGCCGCTTTAAGCACCATGATATTATCTACTTTAAAAACAGGAGATGCTATTCTTTCCCATTACTCTTTATATGGTGGAACACAAGAATTAATAGATAAAATTCTTCCTCGTTTTAATATTCAGGTTATTATAGAAGATTTACGAGATCTTAATAAAGCAGCAGCAGCTTTTAAACGTAACACAAATATTCGAATGCTATACATTGAAACGCCTGCCAATCCAACCATGCAGTGTGTTAATATTAGTGCTTTAACACAATTGGCTCATCAACATAATATATTAGTAGCCTGCGATAATACTTTCGCTACACCTTATTTACAACAACCATTTAAATATAATGTTGAATTTGTCATTCATTCCACTACAAAATTTTTAAATGGACATGGTACTGCCATAGGTGGAGTGTGGATTGGAAAGGATATTCATTTTATGAATACCATCGGCACTAAAACACATCGTTTAATAGGAGGCAATGGAAATCCATTCGATGCTTATTTATTAGTACAAGGCATTAAAACGCTAGAACTGCGTATGGATAAGCATTGTGCCAATGCCATGCAAGTAGCAGAATTTTTACATAACCATAATGCCATTGAAAAAGTTCATTATGCTGGACTGATTAATCATCCTGATTATGCTATAGCCCAAAAACAAATGAAACATGCCGGACCTATGCTAAGTTTTGAATTGAAAGGCGGATTGGAAGCAGGTAAGCAATTCATCAACAAATTACAAATGTGCACCTCTGCTGTTTCTTTAGGCACTTGCGATACATTAGTTTGCCACCCTGCATCTACAACCCATCATGGTGTATCTAAAGCACAACGAGAAAAATTTGGCATCACAGATGGACTTATTAGAATGAGTGTAGGTATCGAAAATATAGAAGATATTTTGGAAGATGTTGAGCAAGCATTAAAAGCATAAGAAATTTTGGAAACAAAAAAAATTCCTGAGATAATTAATAGTAAT
>CAYVXB010000195.1:0-276 GCA_964454275.1 uncultured Chitinophagaceae bacterium
CGTTTCACCATATGCTCGTACAAAATGATCTGAAGAGGCTTTGCTAGCTGAGTAGGGAGAATTGGGAGCATAAGGTGTTGTTTCCGTAAATAAACCTGTTTCGCCTAAAGTGCCATACACTTCATCAGTGGATACATGATAAAAACGTTTGTCTTTATAGTTGTTTTTCCAGGCATCTTTTGCAATATTTAGCAAATTAACCGTGCCGATAATATTGGTGTATACAAAATCTAATGGGGAAACAATGGATCTATCTACATGAGACTCTGCAGCTAA
>CAYVXB010000195.1:286-2601 GCA_964454275.1 uncultured Chitinophagaceae bacterium
AATTCTTCAACATTTAAAATATTGGTTTTTATAAATGTATAGTTTGGAGCTTGTTCTATATCTTTTAAATTTTCTAAATTACCTGCATAGGTTAACGCATCTACATTGATAATTTTATACTGCGGATATTTATTCACAAATAAACGTACTACATGAGAACCAATAAAGCCTGCACCACCAGTGATAAGAATAGTTTGTTGCATGATTCAGAAATAATAATGGATAAGAAGAATGATGTTATATACTTGAAACCCAACAAAGATAATAAAATGAAAGAAGTATATATTTTGTTGAATTAGTTTGCTATCAACCATACATTTCAACTATTTTTACAAATAAATTTTTTAATTGAGCTCCTTAAAAAAATTAGCGGGACAAACAGCCATTTACGGATTTAGTAATATTATAGGTAGGTTTCTGAATTACTTATTGGTGCCTTATTATACCTATTTATTTAATCCAACTGAAAACGCTCCTATACAAATTATATATGCTTGGATTCCATTTTTGAATGTTATTTATACTTATGGAATGGAGACTTCTTTTTTTCGCTTTGCACAACAACCGGAAAAACAAGAGCAGGTAATTAGTACTTCTTCTTTATCATTATTAATATCCTCTTTCTTATTTACATTTATTATATTAAGCTTCTACAAGCCACTGGCGGGTTTTATGTTTGTAGGGCAACATCCTGAATATGTTATTTATTGCGCATTGATATTATTGTTTGACACATTAGTTGTTATTCCATTTTCTCAATTGCGTTTACAGAACAAATCCATGAAATATGGAATGTTTAAACTGCTAAACATATTTATAACAATTGGATTAAATATTTTCTTTCTTTCTGTTTGTCCATTTCTTTTAAAACATAATCAACATTGGGTTAGTTATATATATAATCCAGCTATTGGCATAGGCTATGTTTTTATATCTAATATGATAGCGAGTTGTATTACTTGCCTACTATTATTACCTCAATGGAAACAAGTAAAATGGAAATTAAACGTAGTGTTATGGAAAGAGATGTTGCAGTATAGCTGGCCTTTATTAATTGTAGGATTAGCAGGAATGGTTAATGAAACATTAGACCGAGCTTTTTTTCTACCACATTTTTTACCGCATACTAACACTAATGAAGTTAATCATGCTATTGGCGTATATAGTAATTGTTATAAATTATCTATCTTAATTACCTTGTTTATACAAGCTTTTCGATTAGGTGCTGAGCCGTTCTTTTTTCAACAAGCTAATCAAGCTGATGCTAAAATAATTTATGCTCGTATTATGAAATATTTTGTAATGCTATTGAGTATTATGTTTTTAACGGTTGCGATGTATTTAAATGTATGGAAATATTTTTTACGCAATCTCAGTTATTGGGAAGGGCTGTCTACCGTAGTTCCTTTGCTAATTGCGAATATATTTTTAGGTGTTTATTATAATTTGACTATTTGGTTTAAATTGACCAATCAAACAAAAATAGGTGCATGGATAACTATCATTACAGCCATATTAGCTTTTATTTTAAACATTGTTCTTATTCCGATATTAGGTTATTATGGATCAGCTATTGCAACAATGGTTTGCTACGGGGTGCAAATGGCTATTTGTTATCGATGGGGTAAAAAATATTATGCTATTCCATATGCAGTAAAAAAATTAGCTTCTATTTTTGGTTTAGCTTTATTTTTTTATGGTTTGTATTGGTCTATAGTAAAATGGGTAATTGCTCCTCCAAATGGTGTATATAACCTAAATATTGTTTCTTTAGTGGTAGCTACTGTTTTACTAAGTATGTATGTATATATATTGTATAGGGTAGAAAGGGTTTACCTTAAGAATATTTTTTATAGAAAAAAAAGATAAAAAATTGGGTAGATATCTTTTTAGAATTATCTTCGCATCCCAAATTGGGAGCATAGCTCAGCTGGTTTAGAGCATCTGCCTTACAAGCAGAGGGTCCGCGGTTCGATCCCGTGTGCTCCCACTAAGCTAAGACGCAATACGACATTGCATCTTAGCTTTTTCTTAAATCCTCTTCTTATCCTGTAGCTTTTAAAATCGTTAATAAAAACGTTAATAAAAATGCTACAACATGCTACAACTTCCTAATGGCTGCTATTGCAGTCAACCTTCTATTTATCCAAGTAATTGGAATAAAGCCAGTGCATCAATTAAAGACAAATGGTATGTACAATATCATTTTCATGATCCGAGATTTAAGAAAAATTAAACTATTCCGTAATATTTACATTTCATTTTCTTTATCAACTAATCCACAACCTGTATATATTTTACCTTTTATATAAATA
>CAYVXB010000196.1:0-2532 GCA_964454275.1 uncultured Chitinophagaceae bacterium
AGGACATGCATTTATTTAAGATTTTAGATGATCCAAAAGAAATCATATCCTATTTTCTGCAATTTTATCAGGAGCATAGTTTGCAACCTAATTTTTAATTTAGCATATCTCTTAATCATTTATTTTGTATGAATATGAAAAAAATTTTTCTTTCCATTATTTTCCCTCTTTTAATTTTAGTAGCAAAAGCCGATGAAGGCATGTGGCTGCCTCACTTATTGGGCGAACAAGTATATGCTGATATGGTTAAAAAAGGGCTAAAGCTTACAAAAGAACAACTATATAACCTTAATAAAGCTTGTTTAAAAGATGCTATTGTCATTTTTGGAGGAGGCTGTACAGGCGAAATAGTTAGTAACCAAGGGTTAATATTTACCAACCATCATTGTGGTTATGATGCTATTGCCTCTGCCAGCTCTGTCGACCATAACTATTTAAGAGATGGCTTTTGGGCTGCTAATAAAACACAAGAAATTCCTTCACAAAGCTTATCCGTACAATTTTTATTAAAAATAGTAGATGTTACCAAAGATGTAGAAGACAGCTTACAAGGACTTAGCGGCGAAGCACGTATACAAAAAATGAATACTGTATTTACACAAATCAATAAAAAAAATACAGACCCTACACAAAATATTGAAGCCCGTACATACAGTATGTTTAAAGGAAATCAATTTATAATGTATGTATATCAACGATATAAAGACATTCGTTTCGTAGGCACTCCTCCAGAAAACGTGGGCAAGTTTGGAGGCGATACAGACAATTGGGAATGGCCAAGGCATACCGGAGATTTTTCTGTATTTAGAGTATATACTTCTCCCGATGGAAAACCTGCTGAATATTCACCCAATAATATTCCTTTAAAACCTAAATATTCCTTACCCGTATCCATCAAAGGCCTTAACGATGGAGACTATGCCATGATATACGGCTATCCTGGTGGAACCAATCGATATGAAACCTCTTATGGTGTTAAACTATCTACAGATATAAACAATCCTTCGCTAGTAGCACTACGTGAAATGCGATTAAAATATATGTTAGAAGAAATGAAAAAAGATCCAGCTGTAAAATTACAATTAGCCTCTTCTTATGCTGGCATTGCCAACTACTGGAAATTTTTTGATGGAGAAACAAAACAATTATTAAATGCTGATGTGTACGCACAAAAGCAAAAACAAGAAACCCATTTTCAACAATGGGCTGCTAAACAATCTGCTACTGATCAAACATTATACAGTGGCTTATTTGAGCAATATGCAAAAAACTATGAAGCTTGGCGGCCTTATGCCAAAGCAAGAATGTATTTAAGAGAAGGCATATTAGGCTCTACTCTAGCAAGCTTTGCAGTTAGCCTATCCGCACTTGAAAAAGCATTAGTAACACCAGGCAAAAATGAAACAGATTATCAAAAAATAACTAAAGGATTACAAACAGCATACCACGAATTTATAGCTGATGAAAATAAAGCTAGCGATATAAAAATATTAGCTGATGCCTGCATGCTATTTTATAGAGATATTGATAAAAATCAACACCCAATTGGTTTTTACGAAAATATACGCCAACAATTTGGTGATTTAAATGATGATAACACCTTTAAAAAATGGGCTGGATACGTATTTAGCAACACAATGTTTTTAGATAGCGCTAAATGGAATGCTTTTATGCAAAAACCAGATGCTGTTGTGTTGCAAAACGATCCTGCATATACTTATGCAACTGCTTTTTACAAAAATTATATGAGTAAATATTTG
The DNA here is from genome assembly GCA_964454275.1 of uncultured Chitinophagaceae bacterium. Classification (GTDB taxonomy): domain Bacteria; phylum Bacteroidota; class Bacteroidia; order Chitinophagales; family Chitinophagaceae; genus CAYVXB01. The sequence goes on from CAYVXB010000196.1 coordinate 1,761, forward strand.
CCTATGTATACTCAATTTATGAATACCAATGATGAATTAGGTAGAAGATACATAAAAGGCGTATTAGTTATAAACAAAGGAAAAGCTATGTATCCCGATGCTAATTTTAGCATGCGAGTTTCTTATGGCAATGTAAAATCATACAATCCAAGAGATGCTGTACATTATGATTATGTATGTACCATGAAAGGCATAATGGAAAAATATAAACCTAATGATTATGAATTTGATTTAACCAGCAAATTTATTGACCTAGCTAAAAAACATGATTTTGGCCCTTATATAGACAAAAAACGCAACGACTTAGTAGTAAGCTTCATTACCACCAATGACATAACAGGCGGCAATTCTGGCTCACCAGTAATGAATGGTAATGGAGAATTAATAGGCCTTGCTTTTGATGGCAACTACGAAGCATTAAGCCATAAAATAGTTTTTGATAAAGATTTAAATAGAACGATTTGTGTAGATGTGCGCTATGTATTGTGGTGTATCGATAAACTTGGCGGCGCTAAGCATATTGTAGATGAATTAAAAATAGTACAATAAGTAATACTAAGTGTAATTTATAAGGAGATGTTTCATAAACATCTCCTTACTTTTTTTATACCTCTGCTTTAATCAATTAGAACAAAATATTTGTCATTGTTCATTTGTTATAGATATCTCTTGATAAACAATATGTTTTACAAATGTGAGCAATTGGCTATATACCACAGGGATTTCTCCCTGCGGTCGAAAGGACAAAAGCATGTATAATTTGTTATAGGAA
>CAYVXB010000197.1:0-2454 GCA_964454275.1 uncultured Chitinophagaceae bacterium
GTGAAGACAACTTTCTTTTCTTCATTGTAATAAAAATCAACTCCCTCAACAATAGAAGTAATGTCTTTATGTTTCATATTAATCTTTCTAATTTAGAAACTGGAGCCCGCAAATGGAATTGAACCATCAATAACTTTTACCTAAATTATATCTAGTTCTTCGATAATGTCTGCCATTACCTTTATTTTTACTTTTATAGGTTGGAGTTAAAGCATCACAATTATTACAAATAACACGCAAATTACTTAAATAGCCATCATTAGAGTTGCCGTTTATATGATCTAAAACTAGTGGTATTTTTTGCCCAAGCCATTCACTCAAGCCACAAATATTACATTTATTATTGCTTTGTTCTAAAAGCAATTTTTTTGCTAAATGATGATTGCGTGAATTATCATCATAACCATCTTTTAAAATTTTTTCTTTACGTTGACTCCAAATAAAACCTTGCTGACATTGCGCATTACAATATTTTTTATTTTTAGGAAATTCTTTTTTACAGAAAAGACAAAATCCTGTATTAATTTTAATATTTTTTTTAATTCTTTTAGGTTTTACTTTATTATTAAATAAAGCTGCGCATGATGAACTACAAAATTTATTAATTCTTTTCTTATATGAAAGTTGTGTTAAACATAGTTTGCAACAGTTAGGATTTTTATTATAAATAATAATTAAATTTTTGAAATATTGGGCTTGATTTTTAGCCATATAGTATATATAACACCACAGTTGCGCTACCTATTGCGCCATACGGGCTTATATTAATAACTGCTACCGGGTTGTCCTGGTTCATTTGAATTTGTGCAAGTGTTATTATGATCTGTTGCTTTGGGGCAACGTTTGTTTCCACATGTTGGACAAAGAATCATCATACGTTTTAACCATAATGATTTATCTAATTGTAATGCATCATGGAAACATTTCTGACAGCAATTAATATCTTTATTTTTCATAATAGTTTTTAATTATAGTGGACGATAAGAGAGTCGAACTCTTTTCTTAGATTTGCAAAACCTAAATTTTCCCGGTTAAACTAATCGCCCTTGGAATGCCGTTATCGTGAACTGTTAATATTTTTTATTAACTTCTGAAATAACCTTATGTTATTGCAAAGCTCGTTCCAAGCTTTAGTATATTTAAAGCAGCATTATGATCTCTATCTAATGTAAACTTGCAAGCTTCACAATGATATATTCGATCTTTTAATGACAACTTTTCTTTAACTTTACCACATTTGGAACACATTTTAGACGTGTTTCGTGGATTGACTTCTATAACTAATCTACCAGCTCTTTCAGCCTTGTATTTTAGTTTGGTAGCAAAACTACCCCAACTTGCATCCGTTATATTATTTTTGTTTACTTCAAAGCCTTTGGCTTCAAGCATCGATTTAATATTAAGTTTTTCAATTATAATAATATCATTTTCTGATATTATTTTTTTAGATAATTTATGCTGAAAATCTTCTCTTATATTACTTATCTTTTCATGTTGTTTATTAATAGTTTGGCGTAATCTTTTACTATTATTGCTGCCTATTTTCTTTTTACTTAGTTTAGAATTTTTTAATGATAATTTAATCTTCAATTTATTATAAGGTTTAGGATGAGAAAATGTTGTACCATTATCAGTAGTAATAAAATTACTGATACCTAAATCAATAGCTATTGTTTTATTGGTTTTAGGTAATAGATTGGGTAATATATCAGCACAGACTGCTATTATATAATACTTACCAGATTGCTTAACAATTTTTACTTGTTTACATTTACCAAGTATTGGACGATGTATATTTACACGAATGGTCCCTGGAATATTATGAATAATTATTGCATTATTCAATAATTTAACACCACGAGATTTTAAATTACATTGTGGAAATGTAATAGAACGAAATCTTGTCTCGTTCTTAAATCTTGGAAAACCTGGAGAGACCAGATTAGCTTTAATTTTTCTAAAGAAATTATTATATGCTGAATCTATTTGAGATAGGCAGCTTTGAAGACATTGCGCATAAATATTTTTATATTCTTGATTAGAAGATCTAATCTCAGGCAGAAGTTTCTTTTGATCATAATATGATCTTGATTTTTTATATTTCTTATAATAAGAAATACGTTCTTCAAGAGCAGAATTATAAAGGTTTCTTAAAAGATGAAGATTATTATCTATCGCCTCAGATTGTATTTTGTTAGGATACAATCTGTACTTGAAAGAAAGATTCATAACAATGAACTATATAACAACAGAGTGTAAAACTATATTATATATTTTTTCAATCACTAGAATCTATTTGCTGTTTAACATTACAATGTTCGCAAGCCCAAGTAGATAAACACTTGCTATCATTTGAAACCCTAATCCATGTATGGATGCATTTAGTATTTAATACTGACACATATCCCCAACCATTACATTGTGAGCAAGAACATCTAAAATGAGAATACTTAT
>CAYVXB010000198.1:0-2425 GCA_964454275.1 uncultured Chitinophagaceae bacterium
TAGCGGAGGAGAAGGGATTCGAACCCTTGTGGCGCCAAGGCGCCAACACACTTTCCAGGCGTGACAGTTCAACCACTCCTGCACTCCTCCAGAAAAAATCAAAATTAAAAATTAAAAAGGGAAAATTAGATTTTATTATTTACTGAATATTGCGCATTTATAATAGCTACCCAAATACTTTTTTAGCATTAGCTGTAGTAATTTCTGCTACTTCTGCAATAGTCATATTTTTTATTTGTGCAATTTTCTCAGCAATATATGTTAGATAGCTGCTTTCATTACGCTTTCCTCTAAAAGGCATAGGCGTTAGATATGGAGCGTCTGTTTCTAAAACAACAGAAATATTTTTTACCACTTCTGCTAAACCTGCATTTTTATAAGTAATCACCCCACCAATACCTAATAAAAATCCACATTCTATAATTTTTTCTGCTTCTTGTATAGTTCCACCAAAACAATGAAATATGCCACGAATACCTTTTTTAGTATATTGTTGTATGACATCTATAGTTTCTTGCATGGCATTGCGACTATGAATTACAATAGGTACGTTATACTGCAATGCCCACTCGATCTGCATATGAAAAGCTTCATATTGTTGATTAGTAAACGTTTTATCCCAATAAAAATCTAGCCCTACCTCTCCTATTGCTACAAATTTTCTTTGTTGCAGCCATTGTTCTATTATCTTTAATTCTTCTTTATAATTACTTTTTATAGAACAAGGATGCAAACCCATCATTGCAAAACAATTATTAGGATATAATTTTTCTAGTTCTACCATTTCTTCAATATGATCATTGCTGATAGCAGGTAAATAAAAACGCTCTACACCTGCCGCTATAGCTCGTTCTATAACTTTATCCAAATCATCTTTAAAATCAGATAAATATAAATGCGTATGAGTGTCGATGAGTTGCATAAGTTTAATGTGCAAGTATAAAAATGGATTAATAACTCAATAAAATGAATATCCTACAAAAAAATATATGACGTTGCTTGATGCTTCATTTTATTTCATTCGTAAGGTCTAATTTCTTAAAAGCGTATCCTTGTATCGTAAAGAATTGAAGTACTTTTGGAAGCGCTACAGATAAGCGCTTGAAAGCTTTTTCGCTATCATGAAATACTACAATTGATCCAGGTTTTGAAGAAAGTATAACATTCTCTGCACATTGTTCGCCAGAAATATACGTATCAAAATCACCACTTAATACATTCCACATAATGACTTGCATTCCAAATGCAGATTGAATTTGTTGTATCTGAAACCGTTTAATACGACCATAAGGTGGGCGAAACAATTTGGAATCAATAGCTTGACGAGCTTGATGTACATCCTCCAAATATTTTGCTGAGTTGGTTTTCCAGCCGTTTAAATGATTATACGTATGGTTTCCTACCCCATGTCCTTCATCTAATATGCGTTGATATATATTTTGATGTTCAACCACATTTTTACCAACACAAAAAAAACTTGCCTGTGCATTATATTTTTTTAATTCATCCAATACAAATGCTGTAGCTATTGGATTTGGGCCATCATCAAACGTTAAGTAAATAATTTTTTCTGTAGTGCGCAAATGCCATACACATGAAGGATATAGCCATTGCAGCCATTGTGGCGTTTTTATAAAATACATATAGTATAACAAAAGTAAAAAGTAAAAAGCTAATAACTCGTACTCATTTTATAATTTTCTCGTGCACAAATTTTACCTTCGCAACATTATGTCTACAACAAAAAAAGTTCGAGTACGTTTTGCACCTAGCCCTACAGGTGGCTTGCATTTAGGCGGAGTACGAACAATACTATACAATTATTTATTTGCCAAACAACATAATGGCCATTTTATATTACGTGTTGAAGATACCGATCAAAGTCGGTTAGTAGCAGGTGCGGAAGAGTATATCATCCAATGCCTTGATTGGTGCGGATTGCAGCCTGATGAAGGCCCACATGTAGGTGGGCCATTTGCACCCTATAGACAAAGTGAACGTAAAGATGTATATCGAAAATATGCGGAAGAATTAGTTGAAAAAGGCTACGCCTATTATGCGTTTGATACTCCCGAAGAACTAGAGGTCATGCGTAATACATACAAAACAGAACACAACCCTTCACCACAGTACAATCATGTATTACGAACGAAAATGCGTAATTCACTTACATTACCTGCTCAAGAAGTGCAACAATTATTAGATGCTAAAATGCCTTATGTAATTCGCATTAAAATACCCACAGCAGAAACCATTGCATTTACAGATATGATTCGGGGCGATGTGAGTTTTCATACCGATGCGGTAGATGACAAAGTGTTATTAAAAGCCGATGGTATGCCTACTTATCATTTAGCTGTAGTAGTAGACGATTATCTAATGCAAATAACACACGCTTTTCGTGGTGAGGAATGGTTGCCTTCTG
>CAYVXB010000199.1:0-2379 GCA_964454275.1 uncultured Chitinophagaceae bacterium
CTCAAAAGTAGGCAGCCTTTTTCATTTCAAAAAAAAGTATGTTGTTGAAGCAATACAACGCTCGCTGTTCCAGATGTTCCGTAGGGCATCTGTGACTGCAAGGAAATTTTGAAAACCATTTTTGGTCTATTATACCTAAAATTCTAACCTTGTAAAGTATAAATTCAAGAAAAAAGGAATAACTTCGTGGCTTCAGAGTACCGTTTAAACTCTTAAAAGAAGCAATGCGACAAAAAATGTATTGTACGAATCAAAGTATCAGATATGTAAATTATTGATAACCAGTAGAATAATGTTGAAGGGTGTATATTTTTTACTCGTCAAAGAACCTATTGGACGTATATTTTTTAATCCTCGATTCGCATACACTTGAAATTTGAACGATACACTAAAAAATAAAATCCCAACGCAACGAAATAGATTATAACCTTGTCAACACCAAGTAGATACAGTTATTTCATAACACCTTTTAAAAATTAAAATTATGGTCCTTTCATTAAAAAATATAACCGCAAATGCTGCGCTGGCTATGTTAATGTTGTTTGCAGCTTGTAAGAAAGAACCTGTTGATAACACACCTGCACCTGTACCTATAGCGAAGATTTCTGCTGTCCAATCTATAACAAACCGTTTTGAATGGACATTTGAAGATAGTTCTACTAACACGGTATCTCGTCATTGGGATTTTGGAGTTGATGGTGTTCAAGAAGATACTTCTACACAAACAAAAGTCACCTACACATATCCCCAAAATGGAAGTTTTACAGTTACTCTTGTAATAAAAAGTGCTTCTGGGGTCGAAAAAACTATTACAAAACAGATAATTATTAGAGCAAGTGAGAAACCTACAATGTCTGATATTGGAGTATTCTCGGATAATAATAGTACAAACCCCAATGCACCTATGTTATTTTATTTTAGCTTTATGGCAACCAGTGATAATGCCAATATTGTTGAGTATACTATCAATTACGGAGATCTTTCTGGTTCTGCAACTACAGCTGTAGCTGAAGTGACAAAATCTATAAACCTAAGTATCTCTCATACGTACACAGAAGCAAAAGAATATACAGTAACGATAACTGTTAAAAATTCGGATGGACAAACTGTAACAAAAACTGCAACAGCACACCCTATAATAATAAATGCAATAAAAATTACAAAAGTATTCTTATTCCATACTCCAAAAGATACTTATGGTCCTATTGATGGATTCCCAGATCCCTATTTCAACTTTTACCTTAATGCAATAAAAGAGAAGTTTACATCTTCTACAGTAGATGATGTAGATTGTAATCATGGTATGTGGGCAGTTTGGAATGTTTCCGCTTCAATATCAAATATGGGCAATGGAGATTATTTTTACATGGACTTTTATGATGATAATCTTGGCGTAGCAGATGAATTAATGGGACGCACCCCCATTACAAATTTTGATCAATTGAAAGAAAGGTACCCAAACAAAATGATAGATTTGAAAGACAAGCCGGACGATACTGGAATAGGTGTGCGGGTATTCTATGAGTACATAATGTCAAAATAATCACAATACTTTCTGGTAAATAGTGTACCCTTCCAAGGTTCGATATTACTACCCCTTTACTAGTCCTCGTTTGCAACGAGGACTAGTAAAGGGGTTTATAATCCATTGTAGCAGCTATTTTTACGATATGGGAAATGTTTTATAATAACCGAAGTGTACATGGCAGCTTAGGTAATATACCACCAAAACAACAATGGAACAAGTACTTAACAAAAATCAATAAAGAACAAACTTCCAACATCTTTATCTCTCCAGTTTATAAGGGGTTGATACAGGCTTCAAAAAGAGGAGCGTTTGTGTATGATATTAGAAAACGTTGGAAACAATTAAAGTTTTCTAAGTTTTTTTTAATTAATTACAGATATGATGCACATAGTCATATGCTGGTATGCTTATTTGTATATTTACACCCCGTAATCAAAATCATTATGATCTTTAAGAAATCAATACTTTTAGTAAACCTAATTTTGATAGTGTCTATAGCGAAGGCACAAAAAACTTTACCTATACCTCGTAACATTCAAGAGGCATATAACAAAAACACCCGTTCTACAACTGGTAACCCAGGTAAAAATTATTGGCAAAACACAGCTAATTATGTAATTAATGTACATTTTTATCCTGGCTCAAGGCAGCTAAATGGCACCGTAACCATTGATTATACCAACAATAGTACGGATACGTTAAAGGAAATATGGTTTAAGTTGTATCCCAACATATATAAAAAAGGGTTACCCAGAGCACAAAAAATTGAACCTGATGATGAAAGTGATGGTATGTACATCAACAATATAACCATCAATACTAAATATCAAAGAATTATTTTCGTCTGAAAT
>CAYVXB010000200.1:0-1327 GCA_964454275.1 uncultured Chitinophagaceae bacterium
TCCTCTTTGTCTATACACAACTGCTTTTGCAATGCATCCAAACTTTCAAACTTTTTCTCAGCACGCAAAAAATGATGTATGTACATACGTACTTTTTTACCATAAATATTTTCGGTAAAATCGAACAAATGCACTTCTATAGTGCGTTGCGTACCATTAATCGTTGGTCGTAAACCTATATTCATCATTCCTTTTAACATATTGTTATTTGAATATTGAACATTCAATATTGAACATTCAATCGCATATACTCCATCAGCAGGAATTAGTTTTTCTTCATTTTCTATAGCAAGATTAGCTGTTGGAAAACCTATGGTTCTACCTTTTTTATTACCTTCTACTACAAGACCTTCAAAAAAATAGGGGTACCCTAATAGTGTATTTGCTTTTTCTACATTACAGGTTAATAAAGCTTTTCTAATATGAGTAGAACTAATGGCTATTTCTTGTATAACCTGTTCTGGGATTTCTTTCACCACATAATTATATTTTGATGCTAAAGACTTTAATAAATTATAATCGCCTTCCCTATTATTACCAAACTTATGGTCATAACCTATTACGATGGTGTTTGGTTGGAATGTATGTACTAAAAAATGTTCTATGTAATCAACAGCAGATTGTTGCGCAAATTCCTTTGTAAATGGTATTATTACTACGTGATCAATATCCATTTTTTCTAATAATTCAATTTTTTCTTCTAATGTATTTAATGTGTAAATAGCCGATTCATTCGAGTGAAGTATTGTACGAGGATGAGGATGAAAGGTAATGACTACTGATTCGCCACTAATATCAGATGCCTCTTTTTTTAATTGTTCAATAATTTTTTGATGTCCTAAATGAACACCATCAAACGCTCCGATAGTAATAACTGCATTATCAATAATCGGTATTTGCTTGATATGATGATGTACTAACATAAATATATGGTGTAAAGAAAAAGAAAAAACGAATAATTATAATGAACTATTGGCGGTATTTATGTCAATAGTGCGGGTTTATCATAATTTAATTTATCAAATTGCTTTAATTTAACTAACTTACAATAGATAAAGTAGTGATGGTATATAACACTGAGCCATCTGATCACAGCGCTCGTTAGGTGTTATGTTCAAAATTGTTTTACTTAAACATGTATGTATGAAACGAATACTTATTTTTTTAATTATGGGGGTTATGATACCATTAGTGTTGCTGGCTGAAAATGGCATGGATGATATCATCATTGCATTAAAGAATGGAGATGCTCAACAATTGGCTGCTTTTTTCGATAATAAAGTGGAAATATCTGTACTAGAAAAAACAAGCACTTACAACAAATCTC
>CAYVXB010000200.1:1337-2348 GCA_964454275.1 uncultured Chitinophagaceae bacterium
GCAGAATCTGTCATTAACGATTTTTTTAATAATAATAAAGTTCAATCTTTTGAAGAAAAACATAAAGGAAAAAACAATGGGATGGAATATTGTATTGGAAATTTAGTTACTTCAAATGGAATATATAAAACCACCTTTTTTACGAAAATAAAAGGCAACAAACAACTAATACAAACCCTTAGGTTTGAATCCAAATAAAAAAAAATATTTTTTTATAAGAGCTTCATTAAAACCAAGTGAAGCTTTTTATTTTTGACATATGACAGATTATGATACGTTGCTTAAACACTTAATTTCAGAAGCCTTAAAAGAAGATATTGGTGAAGGCGATTATTCTACTTTATGTTGTATACCTCCACAGCAACAAGGTGAAGCCACCCTGAAAATTAAACAAGAAACGATATTGGCTGGAGTAGAAGTTGCAGAGATTATTTTTAAATATTTCGATCCAAGCGTACAATTTATTGCTTTAAAAAAAGATGGAGAAGTTGTAAAGCCTATTCAAGAAGCTTTTATAGTAAAAGGCCGTATTCATACTATTCTTTCTTGCGAAAGATTAGTGCTGAATTGTATGCAACGTATGAGCGGTATTGCAACATTAACGCATCAATATGCCTCTCTATTGCATGGTTATCATACTCGATTATTAGATACTAGAAAAACAACGCCCAATTTTAGAATATTAGAAAAAGAGGCCGTTCGTATTGGTGGAGGATATAATCATAGGATGGGTTTGTACGATATGATTATGTTAAAGGATAATCATATCGATTTTTGTGGAGGTGTTATTCCTGCTATTGAAAAAGCCTATCAGTTTGTTCAAAATCAAAAAAATAAATTAAAAGTTGAGATTGAAGTTCGCAATATGAATGAACTTGAACAGGTATTGTCTATTGGTAAAGTTGATAGAATTATGATGGACAATTTTACACCCACACAATTAATGGAAGCCGTAAAGAAAATTAATAAGCAATTTGAAACAGAAGCAAGCGGGGGTATAAATATCAATAA
>CAYVXB010000201.1:0-643 GCA_964454275.1 uncultured Chitinophagaceae bacterium
AAAGATGTAATGTAAAAATTTAAAACCTTTACACAGTTATCTTAACATTCTCGCTTATGTCCTCGTCAGATTAATTAATCTAATCTTTCTTTCTCCCTACGGTCGAAATGACAAATCATAATATTGAATTTTGAATCTATACTTAATTAGCAATACCCACTCATTAATATTTATCATTTGCGAATGATCCATTCAATATCCCCATGTGCAACATGCTCAGTTATACCATGTTCTAATATTAAATTTCCCATAACATCTACCCCTATTACCTTTGCTTCAAATTGAATGTTATCTTTTTTAAAAATGGCAGTTTGGTTTTTGCAAAACAAAACCTCATTATATAAAGAGAGCAACCATTCTAATCCCTGTTGTTGAAGGGACTCCCATACGCCATTCATCATAAAACATAACTCTCTAGCTAAAAAAAATATATCAAACTCTTTTCCTGTAATTTGTCGAATAGAAACAGCCTTATTCAGTAACCCGTTAAATACTGTTTGATTGACATTGATACCTATTCCCCCAATAATCCAATTCCATAGCCTCCCATGATATATATTTTCTATTAAAATTCCTCCTATTTTTCTATTCCTCCAATAAAGATCGTTGGGCCATTTTATTGATAGCTCATCGTCAACATACG
>CAYVXB010000201.1:653-2321 GCA_964454275.1 uncultured Chitinophagaceae bacterium
TTTTTAAAAATTGATATGATCCCACCGCCAAAACCATGCTACAAAAAAAAGATTGATGGACGTATTGCTTGAGAGGGTTAAGTACAACGGACAAGGTAATATTTTCTCCAGCCGCTGCCTGCCATTCTTTCCCCCATTGGCCTTTGCCTACTGTTTGTGTGTGAGCCATGTAAACAGCTCCATGTAAGGCTTTCCCGATTTGCACTTCACGTTTAGCGTACGTATTTGTACTTTTTACTTTTTTAAGCTGAATGAATGGTTCTCCTATCATAATTTTATGAACTATAGATCTAACTATATCAAGGATTATTATTAGTTTTGCATGTTGTCTTTTATAGAATAACTAAGATCAATTAAAATTTATTGCATTTGCCACCATTAAAAGTATTATCTACAAGAAAACGTAGCAGTGCTGCGAAAGTTACTCCCCAGTCTAAAATATTTAAAACCATTCTTAATGCTATTCAAGAAAGAAAAGGGGAAAACATTACTTCACTAGACCTTCGTAAAATTCCGGAAGCTGTTGCAGACTTCTTCGTAATTTGCGAAGCTACGTCAAACACTCAAATAAAAGCAATTGCAGAAAATATTGAAATACGATTAGAACAAGAATGTAAAGAAATTCCCTATAAACATGAGGGTTTGAAACATTTACATTGGGTATTGATAGATTATGTTAATATTGTTGTTCATGTAATGCTGCCTGAAACACGTCAATTTTATCAGTTAGAAGAGATGTGGAGCGATGCGGCAATACAAAAACATGAGTAATTGACAATTAGAAAATAATTTACAAAAAATTTTATAATGACTAGGCAATGAATGAATGCCAATGACTAAAATTCTTTATGACACAATCAGATCAAAATACGAATAAAAAGACTCCCCCCAACAATCCGTTTGGTGGCCGCAATAGCAATAAAAATAATAATCAACGTAAACCTCCTAAATTAAGCATCTACTGGATTTATGGGATCATTGCCGTTTTACTTATTGGCGTCAATATATTTCAATTTTCGTCAACAACATATGAAACAAATGAGCAAGATTTTAAAGAAAAAATGCTTGTTGGTGGTGATGTAGAGAAAATGGATTTTGTTGAAAACAAACACATCATCAGAATCTATATAAAACTAGACAGTTTATCAAAACCATTCTATCAAAAAAAGTTTCAACGGCCCATTAGTGCTAAGAATACAGGCCCACACTTACAATTTAAAGTTACCAACTGGGAAGGCTTTGAAGCTAGACTAAACGAATTTTGTAGAGTACGAAATATATCCGTCCCCCCAAACAATACTTTTGATGAAGGAGAATGGTTTGGCCCTATTTTCAACACTGTTATCACCGTACTTATTTTTGTAGGTATATGGGTTTTATTTATGCGACGTATGGGAGGAGGATCTGGCTCAGGTGGCAGTGGTGGCATATTTAGCATTGGCAAATCGAGGGCTCAATTATTTGATAAAGGCACCAAAGTAAATATCACTTTTTCTGATGTAGCGGGTTTGGATGAGGCGAAAGTCGAAGTAATGGAAATTGTTGACTTTCTTAAAAATCCTAAAAAGTATACCGCCTTAGGAGGAAAAATACCGAAAGGAGCTTTATTAATAGGACCTCCTGGAACAGGAAAAACCTTATTGGCAAAGGCTGTAGCAGGTGAGGCAC
>CAYVXB010000202.1:0-2316 GCA_964454275.1 uncultured Chitinophagaceae bacterium
ATTGAGGTACGTTTTGAATACAATAAATGGTCTAATTCATAAATCATTATCGTATTACACATAAGCAATGATTTTACTATCGAACTTAAACTACTAAAAAAAATCCCCGCCAAATGCGGGGAAAATAATAAAATGGACAAATAATCAATCCTTAACAAAACGAACTGATAGACCTAGCAACTTACTACTGCTATTCCGGTATGTACCCGCATCATTGTAATCCAAGTACTGCCACCACGCATTATCACTATCCTCTGTAGAAGACCAAAAGTAGGCGGTAGTACCAAGATTGTGGAAACCACCATCGGCGTAGTAACGGTAACCAGCAGGAACTGCTGCAAAACCTGTAATATTTCTGCTTGGTTTGGCCATGCATACGTCACCTATCCAATAAAGATTAGATTTTAACTTTTGTCCCGCTGAATCTCCCAAAACATTTATTAGTTTTTTAAAATCAACATCAGTAGCTACATGCCAACCTTTAGGGGCTAAACCACGAGCATCTTTTACAGCATAAAAATTATATAGTTTGCCGTAGATGTTTTGGGTATCTGCACTATTGGTATTGTTATAGTAGCACCAAGCTCCTGTATCTGAAGTTTTAGCAGCTATTTTTTTATTTGTTTCGTCTTTCCATTCTTCATTTGTTTTAGCATTTCTTATGGGGTCTCCATTGCTAAAATGCGTATTCCGTGCATTTTCTACTGTCCATGTACCAGCGCCAGGTATGGTAACGGTGCGATATGTAAAGCCATCATAAGTTATAGTATTAGGTTCTGGTATAGGTGCAGGCACTTCATTCTTTTTACAACTGTAAAGGCTTATAAGGGTTACTGCTACTAAAAGGTTCAGGGCAAAAAATTGCTTTTGTTGCATAAGTAAGTAGTTTGTAAGATGAATAATTGTTATTTATTATTATGCTTGACAAGGGTAAATAGTTTTTCGTTGCATTTCAAATGAGGTTTTAAAATATTTTGTGCAAATCATCATCTAACTAATATTTTCACCCCAAGCCAACATACCACCAATAAGATTTTTAACATTTTTAAACCCTAAAGTTTCTAGCACCATAGCAGCCATCATGCTGCGGTGGCCACTTCTGCAATAGCAGATTATTTCTTTTTCTTTCCAATCTTCTAATTCCTCTACTTGCATGGCTTGTATTTTGCCAATGGGGCAATGGATTCCGCCTATGTTAAATACATCTCGCTCATGTAGCTCACGTACATCTATTAAATGCAATGTTTCATTATTCGCTAATCTTTTTTTTGCTTCCTCAACACTAATATTTTGCATAAAAGTTTGATATTATTTATCACTATTGTCCGACTAAAAATTTACAATAATGGGTGAGATAATCTCACCCATTTAAGTTATGTTGTAATTGCAAAATAAACAATATAACTATGGACAAAGATAAAAATTTAGTCGGACAATAGTGATAGTTAAATAATTTCTTTTTCCTTGTTTATAATGCCCACGATCAAAATCCTTAAATGGACTTTCTTTAATATAGCCTCCTACTTTAATAGCAATATTTATCATTGTACTTATAAACTTAAACGCTTTCCATATAGTATTATCTGAATTACCTAAGCTATTAATCATATAAGCTTTATACTCAGTCAAGAACTGGTAATCCACATCTCCAAAAGATAACTCTTTTCTAAACTTTTTTAATTTGCTAATTTCTGTAGTATAAGTTCTTCGAGTTTCATGCTGATCTTCCTTAGAATATTGTAAAGCAATTTGTTCAGTACAAAATTGGTAAAAATCCTTTCCATGATCTTCTCCCTTAGTAATTTTTTGTACTTTATGTTTAGTTAAGGGAGTACCTAATAATTCAATTTGAAGAAATTTTTCCTCTAGTTCCGCTACACGCTTTTTAATTTTAGCATTTAAAAGCGCATGATTAGGAACAGAGCGCTTGACTTCTCTTTTCTTCTCATCCCAATCCTGAATAGTAATTTTATGCTTTAAATTCTCATAAGTTATAGGCTTTCGATTTAAATATACTCGAATAGCTATAGAAGCCTTCCCAGACTTATTTATCCTTTATTTTAATAACACCGGAATTACAGATATATTTCCCATATAAAAAATGTTGTCGCAATGTTGTCGCAAATGTTGATGCAAAATGCGCTATTTTTTACCTTTTTTGGCCATATTTGGCAACCAAAAGTAGGAGGACCAATATCCCTTAAACGCAGAAAAGACGCTGTGTTAAGCGTCTTTTCTGAATTCCATCTGTCTGTTATTTAGCGGACCGGACGGGACTCGAACCCGCGACCTCTGCCGTGACAGGGCAGCATTCTA
>CAYVXB010000203.1:0-2168 GCA_964454275.1 uncultured Chitinophagaceae bacterium
ACAAGCGATAGACAACTCATCCATCGCATTTTCGGATGAATGTTCATTTATTAAAAATTGTTGTTTATCTATTTTCCAGATGGCTTTTTCGTTTTGTACATCTCTGCAGTGCATGGTTATTTCTTGTTGTAGGGAATGTTGTTTTTCACCATTGTGTAACCATTCTATTTGCACATCATAACACCGGTACATATTAACATAGCGCCCATATAAGGTAGGTTTAGGCTTGTTAGCTGCACGGTTGCCTATGGGATCTAATATGTCGTTAATGATTGTGGTAGGCACAGAATATTTATGTTTTCATGTTTTCTGATATAATAATTATATGATACTACTCATATCAAACAGGCTTACTGCATGTTATTATATGGTGCAACATATATATTAATTAACTGATTATCAGTTATTTTAATTATATAAAGAATTTTTCTTGTTTTTATTCCTTTTCGAATTTCATAAATAGTTATATTCCTTTTTACTTTCCCGCTTTCGTAATTTACTTCTGCGTACATTTGTGTATTACCGCCTAAATATTCTATCCATAAGCCTTCTTTGGTATTCTCCTTTATATTTCCCTCTTCTATAATACTTTTATAGTAACCCTGATTCTGATCAAAATATCTTACTATACTACCATCTAGCAGTATTTTATATTGTATATGGGCTATTACTCGATCATTATTATTTTCATTCTCACTAACCATTTCTTCCGATAAAAAATATTTAATGTGGATTATGTATTTTTTATCAATGTAAAAATATTTACTTGGAATCCCCCAAAAATAATTGCTATTTTTTGCACTATATGTATAAGCTCCTATTGCATTAAAATATGCGCAATGGCTTAAATTAATCGAGCTTATAACACCTGAATCTTTATTATATACTATTAAATCTATTGGATCTTGAATATCATAATCATTTATATTATCCTTATTTAAGGAATTAAAAATAAAAATTTCATTTTTGCCTATATTAGGTAATCTACAATAAAGACCATAAAAATTTGAATCTATTTTAATATGATTCAAATCCTTAATATAAGGATAATCAAAATCGTAATTATTGATTTTCGAATATTTATAAAAGTTATTTAAGGTATTAGTATTTTTATATACCTTATTTGATATCGTATAAATATAGTCATATAGTAGATCTCGTTCTTTATTTGTAATTCGTTGATTTATATCAATATTTTTAAAATATTTTACAATTAAATCACTACCAGCAGGAAGTTGAATAATCTTTATACTATCAGATTGTATAGTATTTAATTTTTTACTATTTGAAACATGATTATGAATAATTATTGTTTTGTTCTGCTTTTTTTGACAAGAAGAAGTATAAGCAATGTTGAATAAAAGCATCAACAATACAAAAAATCTCCTTGTAGCTCTTATATTTATTTTATTGTGTAACAAATACTTTTATTTTTATAGCACCGCAGTGTAGATGAAGATTATGGTGAGAATCTGTTTTAAATTTAATTGCCATTTTAGGTTGAGTAAATTTCATGCTAGGAGAATAAAAGATTTCATTAAATCCAAATTTAGCAAAAGCGTTTATAAAATCTTGTTGCTTTCCTTGTTCTAAAATTCCTTTATTATCTCTAAAATAATTAAGATCTATACTTTGACCATTTACATGACTTACACTGGGAAAACAAGTACCATCTTCCATTGCAGAGCCTTGGGAAACAACATCATCATAGTTGCATTCGGCAAGTGCGCCGATGAGAGCTGCAAAATGATCACAACCCATATATTTTCGTATTGTTTCCTCAAACCTTAGATTTATTTTTATGCCATTCGATATATAATTTAATGGATCTGGCATTGTTATTAAAGTAGCAGTACCGCCAGCTTTTACAAATTTTAATATTAGACTACCTCCTCCTTCACCCGCTTCCCCTGAAACTACTACTGAGCCATCTGGATATCTATATACATGCTTTTGATTTACATCTTTTATATTAAAATCATCATTTTTATTTCTTGGATTATACCCTGGAGGAATGGAATATAATACTAAACTATTATCATGCTTTACTTTATCTATTTCAAACCAATCTACAGTACAAACATCATGCTCTATACCATTTTTATCATGATATACATATTTATATTTTTTCTCATATCCTTTTCTTATTTCTTTAGGGATATGTTTTT
>CAYVXB010000204.1:0-2067 GCA_964454275.1 uncultured Chitinophagaceae bacterium
ATACGACTTAATTTGGGGTGCAAAAGTAAGTTGTGAGTTTAGGAAAAAAGTGGTGCAACTTTCTAAAACTCTAGATCTTCCTCAAAAAAATTATGAAGGTGCAAATTGGTTAATGGCTGTCATGGCTTTAGAAACAAGTAGAACCTTTGATTCAACCAACGGCACATTTAAAAAATATAAGGATGATAATGATGATAGAGGTTTTGTAGGTATCATACAATTTGGGAAAGATGCATCAGCCGATATTGGCATAAAGCGTTCTGAATTATTAAAAATGACAGCAGAACAACAATTGGATTATGCTGAAAAATATTTTAAATTACCTCGCTTTAAAGGGCTTCTTAAAACAAAAACTGATTTATATTTAGCTGTAAATTATCAAATCGCTTGTGGACATGGAACAGAAAAAGACTATATAGTATATGACAGTACTAAAGCTGCTTATGATAGTAATCCTTTATTTAAAAGAGAACCGCATGAGTATAGGATAAAAAGAGGGAAAAAAGTATATCCTAATGATGTTGTAGGGGCTTCTTATGTTTGGGAATTTGAAGAAGCAATAAATGAATACTATAATGAAGGTGAGAAACATAAAGCTAAAAAGTTTAGTTGTGGAATTTTAGAAAAACATGATGAAGTAAAATCTTCATCAAAGTCTAAAGTTAAAATAGAATTTGGAAAAAATGCTAACAGTTCAATTATTAGTGAGAAATCCTTAAATATATTAAGAGAAGCAGGCGAAGAATCTAACAATTTTTATATTTTGATAACTAGCACTGCCAGAGATCCTTATAATCAAGCAAGAGTTATGTATGATAATATAACAAAAAGAGGCATGGCAGAACAAAGAAAAACGTATCGTCCTTCTGGTCAAAAAGTGTTAGATAGTTATGAAAATGCTAAAGCAAAAGGTAAAAATAGAGATGGTATAATAAAAGAAATGGAAGAAAAAATAAAAGAAATAGGGCCATCAAAAGTATCTAATCACTGTGGTGATCCTAAAATTGTGAATGTATGTGATATTACAATAGACAGTTTAAGTAACCCTAAAGATTTTAAAGTTAAAATTACTCCTAAGGTAAAAACTATTTTAAATGAAAATGCTTGCTATCATATAGAAATTAATCAATAGAAAATGAAGAGCTTATTACAGTTATCTTATATTATTATAGCTTGCTATTGTGTAAGTTGTAGAAATGCAGATAAGATAAATGCCAACTTAAATAGATACAAAAACGCTAATTTTGACATCATAATTTTAAGACAGAATATTGTAATCTTTGTATCTCCTGAAGAACAAGAAATGAATTCTTTAAAAAAGAAACATGATGAAGGAAATTTTTATATTATTGCTGATGATGCAAATTTTTATACAGCTAGTGCAATGGAATATTTGGACTCAATTCAAATCAAATATATCAATGGAAATAGAAGAAAAAAGTTTGGTTTTTATAATTCACAAAACAAGTTAGTAGAAATAAACCATAAAAATTACACTAGTTCATGGTATGCTATATTATATAATAATGAAAGTAAAAAATATAAAATAGTTGATTTAATAAACTTTATAGAAGATTTCGAATTGTTTTTTAAAGATCAAATCTCTTTATATAGAGAAGATAAAACTAGCCAAAATGTAATAAAATATTATAATGATACAATTAAAATATGGGAAGGTCAATACTATTTTAAAACTTATGATCGAGAAGAAATCTTAAATGCTTATGAAATAACTATAAAAAGTTTAGACGATATAAAAGTAAAATGGATTTTAGATAAAGACTTCAAATATTATAAAGCCCAAGGAAAAATTATTGATACGGATAAAATAGAAATCTCATTTGATAAAACAGACACCATTTGCCTTGAAAAAAGTGGGAATAATTACTTTATTTCAGGGTATCCAATATGCATGATAAACCCAGGCAATGATAATTTACAAATAGAAAAAATTAAATGATAGAAAAAAAAATATAAAAGCTGCTAATTGTTCTATACATTTTCTTACTCTTAAACGCAACTATTTTTTACAACTCAAAGTAGCGGATATAGCCAGCCAAAACCAAC
>CAYVXB010000205.1:0-2041 GCA_964454275.1 uncultured Chitinophagaceae bacterium
CAAAACTTGATGCTACTGTTTTTGTATATCGCCACAAGACAACGAATCGTATTCTGTAAAAGGCGTTTTAAGAGGGTTACATTTACAAACAAGAGAACATGCACAAGCAAAATTAGTAAGAGTGTTAAGCGGTAAAGTTTGGGATGTTGCAGTTGATGTTAGAACAAATTCTCCAACATTTGGGAAATATGTAGGCGTAGAATTATCAGCGGAAAATAAAAAACAATTATACATTCCAAGAGGTTTTGCTCATGGTTTTGTAACATTAAGTGAAACGGCTACTTTTTTTTATAAATGTGATAATTATTATAATAAAAATGCTGAAGCGAGTATTATATATAATGATCCACAATTAAATATTCAATGGCCTTTACCAATAAAGGATTTAATACTATCACAAAAGGATTTAGTTCACCCCACATTAGATATATTTATAAAACAATTTTTTTAACTTTTTATGAAATAACTATAAACAGCTCAGTAGTATATAACAACTGGTGATGAATAGATTTCATTACTGATAGATACAAAAAGCTTGGTTATTACATTTGTTCCCTTAAAAAACAAAAATTTATACAAATGAAAGGCATAATATTAGCTGGCGGAAGCGGCACCCGATTATATCCCATTACAAAGGCCATTAGTAAACAACTAATGCCCATTTACGATAAACCTATGATTTATTATCCGCTATCCATATTAATGTTAGCAGGCATAAAAGAAATTTTAATTATTACTACACCTGAAGATAATGAATCGTTTAAACGTTTATTAGGAAATGGCAATGAATTAGGATGTAGTTTTTCTTATGCTGTACAACATACGCCCAATGGCCTTGCACAGGCTTTTATAATTGGAGAATCATTTATTGGCAAAGAAAAAGTAGCTCTTGTATTAGGCGATAATATTTTTTACGGTTCGGGATTAAGTCAATTGGTACAATCCTATAACAATGTAGAAGGCGCAGCCATTTTTGCTTATGAAGTATCAGACCCAGAACGATATGGTGTAGTAGCGTTTGATAAAAACTACAAAGCAATTTCTATTGAAGAAAAACCTAAACAACCTAAATCACACTTTGCTGTACCAGGATTATATTTTTATGATAATACAGTTGTTGAAATTGCTAAAAACATACAACCTTCTGCCCGTGGTGAATACGAAATTACAGATGTAAATAAGGTTTACTTGCAACAGCAACGTTTACAGGTAGGTGTTATGAATCGTGGTACGGCTTGGCTAGATACTGGAACGTTTGATTCTCTAAGCGATGCTAGCGAATTTGTACGAGTAATAGAAAAACGCCAAGGCACTAAAATTGGTTGTATCGAAGAAGTAGCTTATAAAATGGGTTTTATCGATAAAGATCAACTATTAACTATGGCTAAGAACTATGAAAAAAGTGGATATGGTATCTACTTGAGAAATATTTTGACTAGATAGTTATTTTTTGTAGCCTTCATTTCTAACTTTAAAATTAAAAACCTATAAAAAAAGTATTCCCATTGATACTGGTAGTATCTTCTTTAATTATTTTCTCGTCATGTACTAAAAAAGATGTACCCCCTTCTGGTACTGATCCCGTAATGAGAGGCACTTGGGGCGGCAAGGTATCAGTAGACGCAAGCACTTACACATTTGATGTTAACTTTTCTTTTGACACCAACAATAAAGACTCTGTAACTATTTTTGGGAAATACCCTGCTGCGGGTATACCTGGAGCAGTTGTAGACGAGCCTTATTCATATAGAGGAATATGGGGAATTGTAGATGGTCGGCTTAAAATTACATATTTCAAACCAACACCATTGGGTGGACCCGGTGCAGGTCATCTTGAAATATTCTCCTCTACTGGATACGATGGAAGTATCATATATGGAGACTGGTTTACAAGCACTACTTCTACAAGAGTAGGCTCCTTTCAAGTTTATAAAAGATAAGAAAAGGCATAGTCCAATAAATTATGTGAAGTTGGTGTTTAGATTTAGCACCAACTTTTTTTTGTAATATTGCCGTCTGTTATAGATACTTTATGCAACAA
>CAYVXB010000206.1:0-2028 GCA_964454275.1 uncultured Chitinophagaceae bacterium
TGGAGCAGAGGGATTATGATATATAGGTTGAGGTAAATTTTTATATTTTTCTTTTATCTTACTATTGACCATTGACCATTGACCATTTTCTTCTATCCATTTTTCACATTGTTGATCGATGGCTGCATTCATAAAAAAAGCCAACAGCATAGGTGCTGGACCATTAATAGTCATAGATACAGAGGTTTTAGGATCACACAAATCAAAACCGCTATATAATTTTTTTGCGTCATCAACTGTTGCAATGCTAACACCTGCATTACCTATTTTTCCATAAATATCTGGGCGATGATCTGGGTCTTCTCCATATAAGGTAACACTATCAAATGCAGTACTCAAGCGCTTTGCAGGCTGATCGACAGACACATAGTGAAAACGTTTATTAGTACGTTCAGGTCCGCCTTCACCAGCAAACATTCGAGTAGGGTCCTCTCCTTCTCGCTTTAAATCAAACACTCCAGCAGTGTATGGAAATTGACCAGGAATATTTTCTTGTAATTGCCATTGTAAAACATCGCCCCAATCTTTGTATTTTGGTAAAATAACTTTGGGAATACGTGTTCCAGATAAACTTGTTGTTGTTAATTTTTGTTTAATGATTTTGTCTCTTACTTTATATTCATACTCATCTTTACTATAACGCTCTTTTAGCTTTTCCCATTCTTGCAGTAATAGTCTATTGTCTTTGGTTAATTTTTCTAGTAATTGATTGTATTTTTTTTGTACGGTTTGTTGCATGGCACTATATAATCTTGTTATCTCTTATTTCTTTTATTAAATTTTTTAATTTCTTTTTCTAAAAGTTCAGCAGAAGGCAGCTTGCCTCTAAACTTCAAAGGTAGTGATTTCATCATTTTATAAGCGGCTACGCCAATAGGTTGTGTCATATTGCTCAATGCAAATTCTACTTCTATATTATTTTTTGATTTGCATAAAATAATACCAACAGTTGGATTATCTGTATTGCCACGATATTGTTTGTTTATCACATTGCAATAAAAATTCATTTTGCCTGCATACTCCGGTATAAATTCATCCATCTTTAAATCTATAATTACATAACTGCGTAGGTGAAGGTGGTAAAATAACAAATCGATAAAATATTCTTTTTGAGCAACTTTTATTCTTACTTGTCGTCCCACAAAAGCAAATCCGTTGCCTAATTCTAATAAAAATTTTGCTAAGTGTTCAATTAATTGACCTTCTAAATCTTTTTCTTTTAATACACCAGCTAATTGTAAAAAATCGAAATGGTAGGGATCTTTAAGAATGGCTTCTGCTAATTCTGATTGTGGCGCTGGAAGTGTTTGTTTAAAGTTGGTTAACTTTTTTATTTTGTATTGTCTTTTGTATAAATCTGTTTCTATCATATGTACCAAAACATTTCTGCTCCAAGTATTTATGATAGTTTGTTGCATGTACCATAGCCGCTGAATAGTATCTTCAACCTTATCCATTAATACCACATGATGCGACCAGGGAATTTGCGCAACAAGTTGTTGCGTAAATATAGGATCATTAAAATGCTTAACAGTTAAGGGTTTTAGAGATTTTATTTTTTTATCAATTTGCGCAACAGGTTGTTGCGTATATTAGAATATGCTTTTGCAAATTGACGCATATATTGAATGTTACGTGCAGAAAAACCAGCTATATTAGGAAAGGCTTTTACTAAGTCTGTAGCAAGGCGATCAATTATTTTAGTACCCCAACCTTCTCGCTCTTGTTTAATCAAAATTTCATTTCCAATGTACCAATATAAAGCTAGCATACCGGCATTTACTTGTAGGTGTGTATGTAGTTGTGCGCTATATATTTGTTCCTTTAGCTGCTTAAGCCATTGTGTGTATTGCGTTTTAGTGTGTGCCATTTAGGTGGATGTACATTTATTAGGATATTAATATTATGTAAGTGTTCTAATAAGTATTATGATTAAAGTTATTAAAAATAGTAGTATGGATATGCGATTCATACCATGCATGTATTTCATCCAACGTGTTATCGGTGTATCTGCGTCTCTCTTTTTGA
>CAYVXB010000207.1:0-1715 GCA_964454275.1 uncultured Chitinophagaceae bacterium
TGCCCAACATCCCCAGCGGCGGCAGGCTGCCAAGCAAGTCCTGCAACCAAACCAAGTGCCGCTAAAATATAACCAACAGTTTTTTCTTTAACCTCTCTTCCAATTTCTAATTCACTTTCCTTAATTTTTGAGATTTCTTTTTTAGTCTTTTCCATGCTATCCACCTTTTCACCTTTCATTAATTCAATATAATTCTTTCAATTTGATTCGTACAAACATATTCGCCTTTTGTAACCTTAAAGCCTATTGCTATATCAACCGTATCAGGCGGCCCTTTTGGAGGATCACAAGTAATTACTTCATTACAATTTACCTTATGGAAAATGAGAGCATGGGTTGTTCCAGCTATGTTTCCTGTACCTACCGTGCAAGATGCATTTGATGAACAGGGTAATGCCAGAGAGAAAGAAGCTATAGATAAGCGAGCTGCTTTATTTATAAACGAGCTATTATGGTGTATAGAAGCGAAAAGTAAGATGCAATAGAATTACTTTATCGATCATTCATTGTTTCTTGTTTCTATTTTATGAACATACCCTTTGAGAGAGCGTATGGCCAATAAAAGACTAGCCAAGGCCAAAACAGCCCCCATTAAAAATGGAATTCCAGGAAAATAAATGGGAGATGACTTTCCAGTGAAATATCCAAATAAATTCGTCATCAACAGTGGGCCAATAATGGACGTTATACTAATTAAACTAGTTAATGCTCCTTGTAATTCCCCTTGTTCATTAGCTGGAACCTGACCAGTAATAATAGCTTGTAAAGAAGGGCCGGCAATGCCACCTAAACAATAAGGAATTGAAAAAGCAAACATCATCCATTGTTGATTTGCAAATGTAAAAAGAGTAAAACCTACAACATATAACAATAGGCCAATATATACAGATCGCTTTTGACCTAACTTAGGATTAATAATTCGTATCAGCCCTCCTTGCACTACACCTACCATTAACCCTACAAAACTGAGAGAGTATCCTACCCACCTTTCATTCCAATGAAATCTTTCCATTGTAAAATATGTCCATGTACTTTGCATGGCATGTGCAGCAATATATATACAAATAAATGAACCGCTTAATCCTAATACAATAGGATAACGAGTTAAATGCCTTAATGTACCAATAGGGTTTGCTCGTTTCCACTTAAACACCCTACGATTTTCTTTAGATAAAGATTCTGGTAAAACAAAATATCCATACAACCAATTTAGTAAGGCAAGTCCTGCTGCTGCTAAAAAAGGGACCCTAGGACCTATTGTACCTAATAACCCACCTAAAAATGGGCCTATAATAAACCCTAAGCCAAAAGCTACTCCTATCATGCCAAAATTTTGAGCTCTTTTTTCTGGTGTGCTAATATCAGCAATGTAAGCAGAAGCTGTGGTAAAACTAGCTCCTGTAATACCTGCAACAATACGACCCACAAATAACCAAAATATGGTAGGTGCAAAAGCAAGAAATAAATAATCAATCCCAAATCCTAGAAGGGAAAAAAGCAGTATAGGCCTTCGTCCATAACGATCACTTAAAGAACCTAATACAGGAGCAAAAACAAATTGCATAATAGAAAAAGAAAACATAAGCCATCCACCATAATGAGAGGCATCACTCATGTTGCCATGAATAAGCTGGCCAATTAATTTTGGCATTACAGGTATAATAATACCAAACCCGGTAATATCTATAATAAGTGTAATAAAAATAAAGCTGAGT
>CAYVXB010000207.1:1725-1987 GCA_964454275.1 uncultured Chitinophagaceae bacterium
TTGCCTGACATATAATTTTTAGTTGCAATAATACGATGATTTATTGATCTATATTAACGTGCATTTTTTAAACTCATGTACTCAAGTATTGGCTCTCTGTATCCTATCGTTCATTAAAAGATTTTATATTTTCCACTATTATTTAACCATATAAATACAATTCATGAAAAAATTACTCTACTGTATTCCATTTTTAATAGCAGCCTGTGGCGGAAAAAAGGACATACAATCTACTCCAGAAAGTGTAGTAGAAACCGTATTT
>CAYVXB010000208.1:0-1948 GCA_964454275.1 uncultured Chitinophagaceae bacterium
CAATGAAAAAACTATTAATATCTATATCTATATTGGCTTTTGTAGGGTGTAAAAAGCAGTTTGATTGTTGGACTTGTGAATTTTATCCGGTTAATGGATATACAGAACCAACAAGAGAAGTTTGCACACAGAAAAAGCCTACCGAAATAACCGATTCATTAAATAACCCATTACCTTTTAATTGTTATAAATGATAATATCTCCTGATAAAAACGGGGTAATTGATCCGCCTCTTTTTAATTTCCTTAAAGGTTTAGATGTAGGTGTTCCTGTTGTGCCATTAGCAAGGACGGCTAACTATATTTTTAATGAAAAACTTTACGACCTAAAAGAATGGGTTCTTATAGATTATATTGAATATGGGGCTAATGATTGGGATAGGGAAAACACCCATAAGTGGGGTATAAATACAGAATTATTTAAATATAGATTTAAAGATAATTGGGAAGAATGGCTAAAGTTTGATAAATTTTGTATAGAAAATCAGCCTAAACTAACATTTAAACGAGAATTACTTTTAAAAGACCAATCTCAAACCTTATTGCCATGTGAATACCCTTGTTTACTTCCATCGTATCCCATTCAATCAAAAGACGAGTTTAATTCTCGTAAAATAGATTTGATGCACTATTGGGGGCATAGCAATGAAAGCAGGAGAATGTTTCAAAGTGCCGTATGGGAACACGCAGTAAAAGAGGATATAACTATTTGTGATAACATTTATTATTTACAAGGGTTTCTTAATGATAACCATAAAAGGCTATGGTCGTCTATCAATATTCCGCATTTTGCTCGCACTCCGATGTCTGATCTAATGCCTATAAATGGGTTATCTAAATTATCTTTGAGTTTATGGGGTGACGGTACAAAATGTTTTAGAACTGCGGAAGTTCCGCAAAATTCAGTTATGGTTTTGCCTGATGATAATTTAGCATGGAGTAAAGATTGGGTACATGGGGGGAATTGCATACGCATACAGATGGGGAAAGATATGGATTCTATAAGGGGTATGAAAATAGGGGGAACAGCAATTCCTGCAATAGAAGAAGCATTAAGGAGAAACGACCTGTATGAAATATACAGAAATGGGGTAGATACAAATAAACATTATATGGTTGATAATTATTTGAATAACTACATAAAGAAGAAAATAAATGTCGTCATTTAAACATGGGCTGTCCAGTACAAAAGAATATCGGATATGGTCGGGGATGATGCAAAGGTGTTATAATAAAAAATCTATTAGCTATATAAACTATGGCGCAAGAGGTATATTTGTATGTAAAAGATGGCATGACTTGAATAATTTCATAAAAGATATGGGGGAATGCCCCAAAGGGAAAACATTAGAAAGGATAAATAATAATAATTGGTATTCTCCTCAAAATTGCAAGTGGGCTACTATGAAAGAGCAATGTCGCAACCGTAGGAATACAAGGTTAGTTATGATTAATGGCGTAAAGAAAAGTTTGTCTGATTGGTGTGATATTTACAAGGTAAATTGGTTTACTATAAGGGATCGTTTAAACAGCGGGATGTCTCCCGAAAAATCATTTTCAATCCCAATAGGTGAAAAGAAAAAAATTATATATTTAGAGTTTAATGGCAAAAGACAAACGCTTGATGAATGGAGTAAAGAAACAGGAATACTAAAGCGGACGCTGCATACGAGATATGTAAGAGGGTGGAGTTCTGCTGATATATTGACAAGATCATTAGTCCCTGTTGGGTGTAAACGAAAATATTTAGATTTAAACTATACAGATGATAATAGTATTAACACAGTATGCAGAAAATTACAAAACATTGGCTGATATTACCGTACCTGTACTTAAGCAATATTGCCAAAAAAATAGATATGATTTATGTGTACATAAAATAGAACTTCCATATCATTATAAAAAGCATTATGTTATTGAGAAATTAAATGATTACGATTTAGTCTTTT
>CAYVXB010000209.1:0-1927 GCA_964454275.1 uncultured Chitinophagaceae bacterium
TTTTTACACTAATACAGTTACTATCCTATTTACACAAAGTTTTAAATACTACCGAAAATATATGCTTAAGATATTATGGTTTTATTGCTCCCATTCTCCCAATCCTTTACGTATTAAAATAGGAGCATCTGTTGTATAGTTAATAATAGTAGAAGGTGCTATTCCACCAATACCCCCATCAACCACAATATCAACCACATGCTTAAATTTTTCATGTATTAATGCTGGATCGGTATATTCCTCTACCATTTCACCTGGTAAAGAAGTGCTTAAAATGGGATGCCCAAGCTGTTGCACGATAGTCCTTGCAATAATATTATTGGGTATACGCAAGCCTATAGTATCTTTTTTACTTTTTAAAATTTTAGGTACTTGTTTACTAGCTGGTAAAATAAAAGTATAAGCACCCGGTAAATATTCTTTTAATACTCGATATACTGGGGTGGAAATACCTTTCGTAAAATCGCTCAAATGGCTTAGATCGTGGCATATGAAAGACAACTGTGCTTTAGCAATATCTATTTGTTTAATTCGACAAATGCGCTCAATGGCTTTATGTTGGTAAATATCACATCCAAGCCCATAAATGGTATCAGTTGGATAAATGATTACTCCTCCATTACGTAAACATTCAATAATCGTACTTATATGTCGTTGTTGTGGGTCTTGGGGATGCAAATGAATAAGCATAATCAAAATTATTGCTTTTTATATCTTTTCAAATCAATTTAGTAATTAGTTTTACTTTTGCGAAAAATGGTGATATGCAAATTAAGCCAGTAGATGTTGTTCAAAATATATCCCCTGAAAATTTTAAACGCAATTATTATTTGCCGAAAATTCCTTTAATAATAAAAGAATTATCACAGGCTTGGCCTGCTTATGCAAAGTGGGATTGGAATTTTTTTAAATCTGTTGTAGGCGATAAAAAAGTAGGAATATATAATAATACAAAAAGTGATGCATATACGCCCATTAATAAAGCGGATGATTACACTACGTTTAGTGAATATATTGATATGATAAGCCAAGGCCCTGCAGAGTGGCGTATTTTTTTCTTCAACATATTTGCACATGCGCCGCAGTTAAGAAAGGATTTTACTTGGCCTGATCATTTAATAAAAGGATTTTTAAAACGCTTACCCGCCCTATTTGTAGGGGGTAAAGGATCTATAACGCACATGCATTTTGATATTGACTTACCTAATATTATGCACACTCAATTTTTAGGGCGAAAAAGAGTTTTACTTTTTCCTTATGAAGAGCAGTACAAATTATATCGTAAACCATTCGAAGTGTTGAGTTTAGCCGATTTTTCTAATTATAATACCGACAAAAGTAAAGTAGATATTCAGCAGTTTCCTGCCATACAATTTGCAAATGGATATGAAGTAATTTTAGAACACGGAGACACTCTATTTATGCCTTCTGGCTATTTTCACCACATGGAATATTTAGATAGTGGATTTGCCATGACTTTACGAGCATTTAACGCTAAGCTAACAGGTAAAATTAAAGGGGTATGGAACTTTGTAGGTATGCGTAATATTGATAATGTAATGAAAAAAACAGCACCTATTTGGTGGTATAATTATAAAAAAGAAAAAATTAAAAAAGCAGCTAATAAAGTTTTAGAAAATGTAATGGTATAATATTGAACCTCTAACGTAAATCAAGCATTTAATATACTGATGATGGTCAAATTTGCTTTGCGTCTTCTTTGCGTTCTTTGTGCCCTCTGCGGTTTAGCTAGCATTTACCGCAAAGGCCGCTGAGTACGCAAAGAAAACGCAGAGTATATGTTTGTGCAATATGTATTATAATAGACAAATGTTGATGACTTACGCTAGATATCTATTCAAAGAGGCTGTCTAATACCATTTCTAATTATATAGTAGTCCAAAAGTCTGCGAATAAAATATAATCA
>CAYVXB010000210.1:0-1870 GCA_964454275.1 uncultured Chitinophagaceae bacterium
TCCTCACTACTACCTGAAGTAACGATATCTTCTATTGAATTAATAACGGCTATTTCACAATTATATTTTTTTACAATTGACTGAATTGTTTCTTCTTTCGCATTAATGGCCAGCATACTTCCTGGTTGCATGGATTGCATGAGTTGGCCTCTGGCAATTACTATTTTTATTGCATCTTCTAAACTAAACACACCTGATAAGGTTGCTGCCACATATTCACCTATGCTATGGCCAATGTAAGCATCTGCTTTAACACCTAAATAATCTACATATTTTGACAAACCATATTCAATAATAAATAATATTATTTGTGTCCATTTTGTTTCATTTATATCATCGTGTAAGGATGATTCCTCAGGGTACATCACATCATAAAGGTCGATATCTAGATGTTGATTGGCTAATGCTATACATTGATCAATCGTATTTTTAAAAATCTGTTCATTATCATACAGTGCTTTTGCCATTTGCATGTATTGTGCACCTTGACCAGGAAACATAAACACTATTTTATTTTTATGCTCTGTATTTGTTTCTTTAAAAGAAGTATCAAATTTTAATTTATTAATTAGCTCAATAGTATTTTTAGCAGAATATGTACTCCTATAATTAAAGTGCTCTCTTCTTTCCTGTAAGGTGTATGCAATATCTTGAATGTTGAATGAAGGATTATCTTTATCCAATTCAGTTAAATAGTTGAGCAGTGCTTGTTTATATAATTCTAGCGATTGCCTACTTTTAGCCGATAGGGGAATAACATAACATACTAAGTTATTTGGCTCGTTATCTATTTTATTTTCATTATGATTTTTTATTGGATCAATATAATCACCTATAACAACATGTGCGTTGGTACCTCCAATACCAAATGAGCTTACACCGGCTAAGCGCTGCTTATTTGCTTGAGGTAACCATGTTTTATTTTCTTTAATAATTTCAAAATGAGTTTGATCAATATGCAATTCAGGATTAGCTGTGTGAAAGTTAACCTGCCCTGGTATGATATTGTGTTGCAGCATAGCACAAACTTTAATTAAGCCCGCTGTGCCAGCAGCAGAATCACTATGCCCAATATTAGCTTTTACTGCTCCTAACACTGTTTTATGGTTTAAGGGATTTTCTTTTGGTTGATTGTATGTAAAGGCTTCTTTTAATGCCTGAACTTCTATGGAATCTCCTAAATGAGTGGCTGTGCCATGGCATTCTACATAATCAATTTGATCCGGTATAATGCCTGCCATTCTTTGAGCGTTAATGATGCATTCGCTTTGACCTATAACAGATGGAGCCGTGTAACCGGTTTTTCGATCTCCATCATTATTGGTTGCATATCCTTTAATTACGCCTATAATCGTATCTCCGTCTTTAACTGCATCTCCTAAACGTTTGAGTAAAACAACACCTACTCCTGATCCTGCAGTTGTACCCGATGCTTCTTCATCAAAGGTTTTGCAATGGCCATCTTTAGATAAAACCATTCCCTCTTGGTATATATAGCCTACTTCATCCGGAAGAGATAAAGACACTCCACCTGCTAAAGCCATATCACAAGTGCTGAGCCTAAGTTTTTGACATGCTTCCACTACAGATACTAACCCTGTAGAACAAGCAGTATTTATAGAGTTAGCTGATCCGGTAAGTCCGAGTAAAAAAGCTGTTTTAGTAGCCAAAGCATCTTTACTGTTTGAAGCGGATGCTTCCCACATATTGATCTGGTCAGCCATTTCTCCATGTACAATATGGTCATAGAAATAATTACTATTACCGCTTCCTGCAAATACTCCTATGTTGTAATTCTTTCGTTGATGCGCATAACCAGAGGATTCTAACACAAACCAACAATGCTCCATAAATTTACGAATTTGTGGAT
>CAYVXB010000211.1:0-1792 GCA_964454275.1 uncultured Chitinophagaceae bacterium
TTATATGCTCGATTAAGAGCTATTGAAAATCGCTGTTGGGTAGCAAGAAGTGCCAACACAGGAATTTCTTGTTTTATTGACCCATTAGGAAATATTGAACAACCTCAACCATGGAATACCGCTGTAGCAATAAAAATGATCGTGCCTACTAGAACAATAAAAACGTTTTATACTCAATATGGGGATATTTTATATTATACGGCAATTAGCGTAACCATTATGATGATTATTTGGGCATTATACACTCATATAAACAACTTTAGGTTAAAAAAATATATAAAGAACACAACTTAATGTCTAACATATTCTAATTCCTGCCTATCTTAGCGCCTGTTTGTATCTGATAACCCAAAAATTATATACAATGGATTTTAAACAAGTTCAAGAATTAATTAAAATTATTAACAAATCAAACATTGGTGAATTAACCATAGAAGAAAAAGAATTCAAAATAACCATCAAACAAAAAGAAGATACCGTTCAACAGTTTGTAACAACACCTACGCATGTTTCAATTCCTGCATCTACCGTATCTACTGCCCCTTCTACTGCAACAAGTACAACGCCTGTAATAAAAGAAAAAGAACCAGTCAAAGTTTCTACAGCAGACACTTCTAATCTCATTACTATCAAAAGCCCTATGATAGGAACATTCTATAGAAAATCTTCTCCAGACAAACCCTTATTTGTAGAGGTAGGAGATGACGTTTCTAAAGGTAAAGTGGTTTGCATCATTGAGGCTATGAAATTATTTAATGAGATAGAAAGTGAAGTAAATGGTAAGATAGTAAAAGTATTGGTTGATGATAGTTCTCCTGTAGAATATGACCAACCATTGTTTTTGGTAGAACCTGCGTAGCAACTCATTTTAAAATGACTCATTGCTCAATTACAAAATGGCACCAAAATAGTATTTCAATCAAGATGCTTTTTTGGAGAAGCGGAGAGAATTGTAGTATTTGTTATAGCAACTTATGTACTAAATAAAACATATTGAACAATTGAACCCCCTTCAAATTATCAAATTCGTATAAAATGTTCAAAAAAATATTGATAGCCAATCGCGGTGAGATTGCATTGAGAGTGATTCGAACGTGTAGAGAAATGGGTATAAAAACAATAGCAGTATACTCTACCGCAGATAAGGAAAGCTTACATGTAAAATTTGCAGACGAAGCTGTTTGTATCGGAAAACCGCAAAGTGGTGATTCATACCTAAACATCCCCCATATAATGGCTGCAGCCGAAATTACAAATGCAGATGCAATACACCCAGGATATGGTTTCTTAGCGGAAAATGCAAAGTTTGCGCAAATATGCATGGATCATGGTATTAAATTTATAGGACCTACGCCAGACATGATTAATGCTATGGGCGATAAAATAACAGCCAAAGAAACCATGATAAAAGCGGGAGTACCAGTAATACCAGGTAGCGAAGGGCTTTTACAAAGTATAGAAGAAGCGAAAAAGCTAGCTAAACAAATAGGATTCCCCGTTATTTTAAAAGCCACTGCTGGCGGGGGCGGTAAAGGAATGCGAGTGGTTTGGGAAGAAGCAGAAATAGAAAAAGCATATAATACTGCAAAAGCAGAAGCACAAGCATCATTTAAAAATGATGGTATTTACATGGAAAAATTTGTAGAAGAACCCAGACATATTGAAATACAAGTAGCTGGAGACCAATATGGAACGGTCTGTCATTTGAGTGAAAGGGACTGCTCTATACAACGTCGTCATCAAAAGCTAGTAGAAGAATCCCCCTCTCCTTTTATGACGCCTGAATTGCGTA
>CAYVXB010000212.1:0-1788 GCA_964454275.1 uncultured Chitinophagaceae bacterium
AAGCTAAAAAGGATTAGTAAGTATTAATTTTGCTTTTTGAGCAGATTGTAAGTCCCCAACTAGTCCTCGTTTGCAACGAGGACTAGAGTGCTTACAAAGTAATAAAGCTATTATATAATAAGTAGCAAATAGATATACCATAAGAAATTAACAATCTAAAAAGGATTAGTAAATATTAATTCTGCTTTTTGAGCAGATTGTAAGTCCTCGTTGCAAACGAGGACTAGTTGGTGAGTATATAGTAAAGAATAAAAATTCTTTTAAAAATGATTATTACGGCACAGATTCCATCTATTTATTCTCTCAAGATACTATTAAAATAACCTTTAAAGATAAAAGCATCTATAAAGTATATGGATTCAAGAACAAATTCGCAGAACTATATAAACATAACGAATGTTTGTTCGGAAGCTATATTGTTAATGAAAAAAAATATGAGAATAGTTATTACATTGTAGATGATGTAATTCATATTGAAAAATAAAATGAAGTATAAATGGCAATGGGATGAATTGAGAGAAGGACTTTAACGTTAAATCAACATAGCCGTGAAAAATATACTTTTATGTGCAGCATTAATAATTTTTGGTTTAAAAAGTTATATTCAAAAGCAATATAAAGTTGAAATTAATAGAGAAAGTATTTACTTCTATAATTTTTACGAACCTTTAGATACTTTAATGTGCAAAGTATGAAAACAAAATTTGATAAAGATGCTGATGCAATTAAGTAAAGGTTATATATTGAATTTATTATGTTTATTAGTTTCTTGTAAAATAGATGCACAAATAGATTTTTTCGATAAAAAATATTTTAGAGGCTACACTTTAGATGCAGATTCTAAAATGCCTTTATTTAGTTATTTCGATACTAAAATAGGGAGTATTTCAGTTTATTATTTAGCCAAAACAGAAATTTTGCAAAGAGAATGGTATAATTATGATTCAAAAAATCACATTGATTATGAAGGGGAAGTCCCAGATAACAATTACTACAATAGAATTAACGCTCTCATAAAAAAGAAATTAGAGCCAGATATGAGTAATTACTATTGTATTGCTGAAAATATTCCTGCAAGATTTATTAGAATAAATAAAAAAGATGGTGAAATTGAATATAAATTTCCTTTTCTTAAAAAATTCTATATTTATAATAAGGAAATAAAAAAGTGGGAATTTTTAACACCCCAACTGGTCCTCGTTGCAAACGAGGACCAGTAAAGGGGAGATTAGTGAAATATGGATCACCTTTCCTGATCCGCAATTGCGCAACTCTAAAGCTAAAAAACGGTTAACGCATCCGCATTTTTTAAGGTTATATCAACATATATTGAAAGATAAAGGTGTGGTACATTTAAAAACAGATTCTCCTTTATTGTATGCTTTCACAAAATATGTAATAGAAGTATTTGAATTAAATTTGTTAAAGGATATAGATGATGTATATGCAACACAAGCTATTCACCCAACACTAACGATTAAAACACATTATGAAGGTTTAGATATTGCTCAAAGCAATCGAATTCATTATGTATCATTTATGTTAAATAAGTCTTTAGATAAAACAAAAGATACGCTTATAAAAGAATGGCGTTATGAAGCAACAACTCATTGAAGGAAGAGATTTTTATTATAACGAAGAAGGAAAAATTGTTATGACAACTCAATATCATATTAATTGTCAGATTAAATCTAAACTATTACACCGTATAAGAATTGCTGATTACCGTGTTGGTGTTTTTGTCGAGGGTAATAAAGTTACTTTTGCCAGAATCGTCCACCGTAAGGA
>CAYVXB010000213.1:0-1691 GCA_964454275.1 uncultured Chitinophagaceae bacterium
TCTTTGCCGTTCTGGCAATATGGAGACCCTTCAGTAAATCCATCCCGCCAGAGCAACCAACTGCGACATCTAGCAGTGAAGGTTCAAAGATTATCACCGTCCCGGTCTTCACCGACCGATGGACGGGGGTTCCGACTGGTGGCCGAAAATTTGATGGCCACTGGATAATTCACAATGGGGTCACACTGACATACCTCATTTGTGCCAACACGACAAATGTCAGTTTCGAAATCCCATCCCAGGACGGGGTGGTATTACTTGGTCCACCAAGTGATATCAGCAAGCTATACTTTATGTTGAAACCCGGACAGGGTTACGACAAAGCAACCTTGCAACTTGATCTACACTGAGGTGGAGATCAGCGAAGGGCCGCGCACACGCAAGTGTGTCCGGCCCTTATTTTTTTATTAAATTTTCTTAAACTTAGAATGGTGCTGACTGCCCTACACTACTAAAGACAAATCTTACAATGCCGTATACAGACACCATTATAGCCATACCCACAACTCCCCATAAAATGTGGTTCTGTCCTGTCTTTCTAGCTTCAGGATCATCCCCGCTCTTGAAAAAACCAAACATACCCCAGACAAACACTAGTGTCGCAAAGGCAAAGAGGAGCATTACCAAAGGGGCTATAATATTTTCCACAACTTTTTGCATAACTGAGTTTACAGTATCTGAGCTAGTATTTGCAGCATGAACCACCTTGAACAAAAAGTCCATTGTATTTTAACTTATCGTCGATTCTGTGTGCCTATTGGAGTATTTGGATTAATTGTACTTGGAAGGTCAGTAGGATTTACTTTATTCTCACCTGTACCAAAAGTACGCTTTAGTATATACACAAGTCCCCAAACTGATAATATGACGAAGAGTGCAATCACTCCGTATAGTATAGACATACCACCCTTCTTTCTATCATCTTCAGAACCAGCTATAAGATATCTTACAACATTAAAAATAATCCATATAACAGCAAGAGATATAAGTATGGTTACGAATGAATTACCTAATGATGTAAATTTGTCAAAAATACCATCTACCGTTGTTATTTGACCTGTAACCTGAGCAAATGTTGATAATGGAGAGAGCAAAAGTGCTAATGCAATTATTTTTTTCATATTTTTTATTAAATAATAAAATCTTTATATAACTATTGTAACAACATAACTACTTATATACAAACAAAACTGTGGAAAGACTTATGGGTTAATATTTGTTGTGGCTGGTGCATTTTGTGAATGAGAAGGGGGCACCGTACTATTTCCATTAAAGGTTGTATTTGATACTGAGTTAAAGATACCAAACGGTAATTGAGGTTGATTATTTGTCAGATTAAATGTATTTGTCAAAATGTATACTAAACCCCATAGTGAAAGGATTACAAAGAATCCAATAACACTGTACATTACATATAGACCCGCCTCTTTCTTTGCACTTACATCATCTCCACCTGCTATGAAATACTTGAAG
The DNA here is from genome assembly GCA_964454275.1 of uncultured Chitinophagaceae bacterium. GTDB lineage: Bacteria > Bacteroidota > Bacteroidia > Chitinophagales > Chitinophagaceae > CAYVXB01. The sequence goes on from CAYVXB010000213.1 coordinate 1,474, forward strand.
ACGTTATAAACGAACATTAACACGGCTAGGCTAATTATAATGATAACTGCATATCCAAAGTATGCGATTATAAGATCGACTAGATTTCTAAGATTATTTACTCTTCCTGGCTCATTAATAGCAAAGGTTAGTATTGGTGATGTAATCCCGACAATAATTAATGCTTTAGTTATTATTTTTTTCATATTCATATTATATTATGTGAGTTCTAAGTTCCA
>CAYVXB010000214.1:0-1657 GCA_964454275.1 uncultured Chitinophagaceae bacterium
TAAAAAAATTATTTTAACAAGCGGATTTGCATATTCCTCAACGAATATGAATAGTGATATTGATTTCAGTATTTGGAATGGAACAGATTATACAAAAGACAACATAAGAAGTAATCAATTTAAATATAATGAACGTATTAGTGCGGTTCATGCATCTATTAACTATGAATGGAATAATAAGTGGAATACAAAAATAGGCGTTAGGGCAGAGCATGCTGATGTTGATGGGAATGAGCAGGTAACGTCAAAAACAATAAATGCAAGGTATACCAATATCTTGCCTACATTATTTGTAAGTTATGCAGCAAATAATAATCATCAATTTTCATATAGCATAACTCAGCGTATTAAACGCCCACAATTTTGGGAATTAAATCCTGGCAAGACATATACTAATCCAACTATATATACAGAAGGAAATCCATTTTTACAGCCTGCTAAAATTTTTAAGCAAGAACTTTCTTATACATTAAAAACAAACTATGTGTTTTTGTTCAACCATACCTATATAGATAACTACTTTGCTCAATTTATTGTTACTGTTCCAGGTTCCAAAGAGGTTAAATATCAACACTTTAATTACGGCTATGCTCAATTGATGAGCTTCGTTGCGAACATCAATAATTCCTTTTTTAATAATATGATGGAAAGCAACTTGTCCTTAGATGTTAGTTTTGTTCAATACAAAGGCAGCATCCCCACTCAACAAATAAACAATCAATCTTTAACGGGTTACTTAAGTTGGAATACGCAGTTTTATATATCTAAAAAACATAAATGGCTAGGAGCTACCTATTTCGATTATAATTTTCCACAAGCAACCAGTTCATATAATCAAAAAGCTAGCTATTCTTTAGATATTAACATTAAAAAAGTTTTTAATAACGCTTTCTCGTTTACATTTTTTGCCATAGATGTTTTTAAAACCAATATTTATAGATACTTTTTTAATAATACAGCTAGTAGTAATTCATATGCATTATATAGCGATACAAGAAGATTAATGCTCATGCTTAGCTATTCTTTTGGAAATACAAAAGCTAAAAAAATTCAACAAATAGAAAATTCCTCTAATGATGATATTAAGGGAAGAACTCAGAAAAAAGACTAATGATAGCGTTGTAAATACGTATTAAAAATAGTTGTGCACAACACAGGCCGATTCCCGAAAAGCCTATACTAAACAGAGTAGGGAAGCTTTTTAATTTTCATATCATGAAAAAAAAACAAACATTCAAATTAGAACAATTTGAAGTTCTTACAGAACTTAATACCGGAAACTTGCTGGGTGGATTCTCTACTGTAGTTGGACTATCAATTAACCTTAGGGAACCTGCTCCTATAGATTTTCCCCCTACTACCAACTATAATTGTAGTGGAGGTAATTGTGTAGCGGGCTGTGGAAGTGGCTCTAATAGGTTTATCTGCTTCTAAGGTAACCCGGTAGTTTAAAGCACAGCAACTGTTTATGAGTATTTATAAGTAAACAGTTGCTTTAACTAAAATATAAAAACGTATAACAATGAATATACATCAACATATTATAAAACTTATGGAACATGAAGCCAATAAACTCATAGATGGCTTTCCTTTAGTTTTTAGTTTATACTAAACCGCTAACAAGATAAACTTAAAAATTTTATGTAATTCAATACTA
>CAYVXB010000215.1:0-1571 GCA_964454275.1 uncultured Chitinophagaceae bacterium
ATAAGAAAAGAAACAATCAGGAACGATAATATAAAGCTTCTTACACTAATATTCGCCGATTTATTGAACAAAAAATGGAGGTACCTAAAGAAGCTGTTCGCATTGACGAAATGCTAAACTATATCGCAAGCAATATAGATACAACAAACTACCATTCCTTTCAAATACATACAACATTAACATCATGTCCTTGGAATAAAGACAATAAACTATTACATATTATTGTACACACGCCTACCATTTCTTTAGATCATGTCCCCCCCTGTAATTTGGTTTTTTTGATAGACATCTCTGGATCTATGGATATGCCCAATCGTCTTCCAATTATAAAAACGGCTATGCATGGCCTCATTAATCAATTAAGGGACATTGATACCATATCCATAGTTACCTATGGAGGCAATGTTGGCATACAAATCAATGGAATATCTGGGTCAAATAAACTACTATTACATAAAACCATTGATGCATTAGAAGCTAGTGGATCTACACCAGGTTCCTTTGCATTGTATACAGCTTTTCAACTAGCATCTGCACATTTTATTACCAAGGGTAATAATAGAGTAGTGTTATGCACAGATGGTGATTTTAATGTTGGCGCAACGGGTGAAAAAGCATTAGAAGCATTAATTGAAAAGGCTCAACAAAAAGATATTCGCTTAACCTGTTTGGGTGTAGGTATGGGAAATTTAAAAGATTCCAAATTAGAAGCATTAGCAAATAAAGCAAAAGGAATGTATGCGTATATTGATAATGAAGAAGAAGCTGACAATATATTATGGAGAGATTTTTCGCAAACCTTTCACAGCATTGCACATCATGCTGTATTATCTATACAATTTGATACAACCGTAATAGAACAATTTAGATTGATTGGATATGAAAATAAAAGCAATACCACTAACAATATAACTATAATAGAAGGAGGAGAATTAAGCCCTCATTTCTCTACAGATATTATTTGGGAAATAACACCTACACAGAACGCATACAATATTTTAGATAAAGATAGTTTTGCCTTTATACAATCACCTGCTTCTGTACTATTAAAATATTGGAGCCCTATAACAGACAGTCTACATCAATTAAAAATAAAAAGTGTGTATAATGGAAAAGAGCTGTCATTATCTGATCCATACATACAACTATACACGAGTGTAAGTATGTATGGTAGTATACTTAGGCAATCTAAGCATATAGAAAAGCATAGTTTGAAAGAAATAAAAAAAATAATTGAAAATACAAACCTACTTAATAATTATATAGCACAGTCCTTCTACAAGTTAGTTCTGCAAAGCATTGTATTAAAAAAGAAAAAACTTTTTTAGTGTTCGACTATTATGTAATAATCTATGCGAATCAAGGGTTCAGGCTCAACGTGATGGCGAGTGTCTCCACTCGCCACGGCAGTTTGACAAATCATAGTGTTTCATCTAAAAGCTATATTAATTCAACAATACCGTTCTTTTTTTAGAGATTAAGAAATGTGCATTTAAAAATGGTTTGACTGAATTACATGAATGCATTACGCTTAGCTTAGTTTTTTAGGGAGGGAAGCACCACTCTAAAGG
>CAYVXB010000216.1:0-1546 GCA_964454275.1 uncultured Chitinophagaceae bacterium
ATCACCTTACTACTATGCCGATCTACCCTTTACACAGTTATCTTAACACTACCTTCTATTAATAGCGTTGAGTATTGGTTTTTTTGGAGGACTTGTAGGCCTATTATTTGGTTTTGGTTTATCTTCTATTATCGATCAAATTCCTTTTAATACAGCAGCCTTGCCAACCGTTAAAACCTACCCTATTAATTATAACCCCGTTTTTTATGTGATTGGATCCTCCTTTTCATTAATCACTACATATTTAGCGGGATGGTTTCCCTCAAGAAAAGCAAGTAAAATAGATCCTGTAATTATTATAAGAGGAAAATAATATGAGCGATATCATTCTTGAAGCAAAAAATATTAATAAATATTTTCACGATCCTATAACTGTTAAGGTTTTGGATGATATTAATTTTTCTATCCGTAAAGGAGAATTTGTAGCCGTAACCGGAAAATCGGGTTGCGGAAAATCTACATTATTATATATTTTATCTACTATGGATACGGATTATGAAGGGGAGTTATTAATAGACGATATATCCATGCACAATAAAAAAGAAGCCCAGCTTGCAAATGTTCGTAATGAAAAAATTGGTTTTGTATTTCAATTTCATTATTTATTAAATGAATTTACTGTTTTAAAAAATGTCATGCTTCCTGGTTTAAAGTTGAAAAAATATTCAACAAAAGAAGTAGAACATCGAGCAATAGAAAAACTAAAAATGCTAGGCATTGACCAATTAGCGTTAAAAAGTGCGAACCAAATATCTGGTGGTGAGAAACAACGGGTAGCTATTGCCAGAGCTTTAATTAACGATCCACATATTATTATGGGCGACGAACCAACCGGTAATCTTGACAAAAAAAACAGCGAAATAGTATTTGATATATTTAAACAATTAGCAGAAACATTTAATCAAACCTTGTTAATTGTAACGCATGATCAAAGTTTTGCAGATAGAACGCATCGTATTATTGAAATGGAAGATGGAAAAATTATTACTATGTAAAAAATGTAGTTCTACAGGTATTTGTGTGAACACCATTTATAAAATCAGTTTTAGGCGGCAGCGCTGCTGCTATAAATGTTTCATTGAAAGTAAAATTTGTGCTCTTCAGTTCAAAAGCGAATGGCCATTAATATTGAATATAAATCGTTTTACAATTATATACAACTAACTATTTTCACACAAATACCTGTAGAACCAAAAATGTTAACTAAAGCCAGTTAATCCGAAAAATAAATGTGCATTTAAATCATTATTTTCATATTATTGTGCAATATAATTATTAGACATTATCTAGGTTAGACCAAATCCCTGAGGGTTTCAAAAAAAAACTCGGGGATTATGCGAAAGAAAACCATTCGTCAGCATAAAATAATATTAACTTAGATAATATCTATTCTATAAATAAAATAAACTATTATGACACTAGCACAGACTTTATTAGCTGAAGTAAAACATGAAGCTACCAATACCAGAAAACTACTTGCACTTGTACCATTTGATAAAGCAGACTTTAAACCGCATGAAAAATCAATGACCTTAAAAAGACTGGC